>NZ_JBIVRD010000029.1:0-113712 GCF_044755565.1 Kitasatospora sp. NPDC092286
ACTGCAGGGGGGACCCTGTGGGAGAGTAGGACGCCGCCGAACAATTATTCCAGAGAACCCCCACCCGATTCCGGGTGGGGGTTCTCTGCGTTTACAGCGCGAGTTTGAAACCGAGGTGCGACGGGACGAAGCCGAGGCGCTCGTAGAAACGGTGCGCGTCGGTGCGCGTCGCGTCGGAGGTGAGCTGGACGAGATCGGCATCGAGCTCGCGGGAGCGGTCGATCGCCCAGGTGATCAGCTCGCTGCCGAGGCCGGTGCCCCGTTCGTCGGCGTGGATCCGGACGGCCTCGATGATGGTGCGGGTGGCGCCCTTCCTGGCGAGACCGGGGACGACGGTGAGCTGGAGGGTGCCGACGGTCCGGCCGGCGCGTTCGGCGACCACCAGGTGCTGCTGCGGGTCGGCGTCGATGCGGGCGAAGGCGGGGTGGTAGGGGGTGAGGTCGCCGGGGCTCTCGCGGGTGGCGCCCAGCGGGTCGTCGGCGAGCATCGCGACGATCGCCGGGACGTCGTCGGCGGTGGCGCGGCGGATCGTCAGGCTGTCCATGATCAGGTTGTCCATGACCAGAGCGTAGGGCCACCCCGGGGACCCGGCCCCGCGACCGTGGCCCTCTCTCGCCCCGGGCCGAGGGTCCAGGGCCACCCAGGGCCGCTCAGGGGCCGTCCACGCCCGCGGTGAGGGGTGAGTGGGCGTCACTCACCGGGCGCCGCGCTGGTGATGACGGCGAAGACCGCGCCGTGCGGGTCGATCAGCTGGGCGAGACGGCCGACGCCGTGGACGTCCATGGCCGGGATCCGGGTGGTGGCGCCCAGCTTGTCGGCGATGGCGAGGCTGGCGTCCACGTTGGGGACCTCGAAGTAGGGGAGCCAGTGCGAGGAGGTGCCGGCGGCCGTCTGCTCGGGGCCGAGCTGCATGATGCCGCCGAGCGCGTCGTCGGTGCCGCCGCCGGCCGGGGTGAGGACGGTGTACAGCGCGCCCTCGAGCGGGACGTCCTGCTCCTGCCAGCCGAAGACACGGCGGTAGAAGGTCTTCGCGGCCTCGGCGTCGATGCTGTAGCACTCGGCCCAGCAGAGGGTGTTCTCGTCGGTCACGGCGTCGAGGCCCCTGGTGTCGCGGGGCTGCCAGACGGCGAACTCGGCGCCGGTGGGGTCGGTGAAACCGGCCATCCGGCCGTTGGTGAAGACGTCGAACGGGGTGAATCGCACCCGGCCGCCGGCTTCCTCGACGAGTTCGGCGGTGCGGTCGGCGTCGAGGGTGCAGAAGTAGAGCGTCCAGGCGGGCGTCGAGCCCTCCTCGGTGAGCGGGCCGAGGGCGGCGACCGTGCGCCCTTCCTGCTGGAAGAAGCCGTAGCCGCCGGCCTCGGGGCCGGCCGAGTCGAAGGTCCAGCCGAACAGGGCGGTGTAGAAGTCGACGGAGGCCCGGGTGTCGGGGCTGCCGAGGTCGAGCCAGTTGGGGGAGCCGGGGACGAAGGCGGTGGTGAGCATGGTGGCACTGCTCCTTGGACGGGCACGCCGTGACGCGGGTGCGGTCGGTGCCCCCCGTGGTTTTCTCCCAGCCTGGCACCTCGGCCGGACCGCTGCATCGCAGGGCCCGGACCCGGCTGTCGTGGCCGGGCGGTACGGTGCGTAGCGGAATGGTCCACCCGCACTGGTGAAGGGGGTCCGGTGGCCAGGCAGGCGCAGGCGGGCCAGGTAGCCGCGCCGCGCCAGCTCGCCCAGGTCGAGGGCGTGCTGGAGCGGATCACGTACGCCAACGAGGAGACGGGGTACACCGTCGCCCGGGTGGACACCGGCCGGGGCGCGAACGACCTGCTGACGGTGGTGGGCGCGCTGCTGGGGGCGCAGCCGGGGGAGTCGCTGCGGCTGCACGGGCGGTGGGGGTCGCATCCGCAGTACGGCAAGCAGTTCGTGGTGGAGAACTACACGACGGTGCTGCCGGCCACGGTGCAGGGGATCCAGCGCTATCTGGGCTCGGGGCTGATCAAGGGGATCGGGCCGCGGTTCGCGGAGCGGATCGTGGAGCGGTTCGGGGTGGACACCCTGGAGGTGATCGAGAACGAGCCGGGCCGGCTGATCGAGGTGCCGGGGCTCGGGCCGAAGCGGACCAAGAAGATCGCGGCCGCCTGGGAGGAGCAGAAGTCCATCAAGGAGGTGATGGTCTTTCTGCAGGGGGTCGGGGTGTCGACCTCGCTGGCCGTACGAATCTACAAACAGTACGGGGACGGCTCGATCGGGGTGGTGAAGAACGAGCCGTACCGGCTGGCGTCGGACGTGTGGGGCATCGGCTTTCTGACGGCGGACCGGATCGCGCAGGCGGTGGGGATCCCGCACGACAGTCCGGAGCGGGTGAAGGCGGGGCTGCAGTACGCGCTGTCGCAGAGCAGTGACCAGGGGCACTGCTTCCTGCCGGAGGAGCGGCTGATCGCGGACGGGGTGAAGCTGCTCCAGGTGGACGTGGGGCTGGTGATCGACTGCCTGGCGGAGCTGGTGGCCGCGGAGGGAGTGGTGCGGGAGTCGGTGCCGGGGGAGAGCGGTGAGCCGATCACCGCGGTGTACCTGGTCCCGTTCCACCGGGCGGAGATCTCGCTCGCCAACCAGCTGTTGCGGCTGCTGCGGTCGGACGTGGACCGGATGCCGTGGTTCGCGGACGTGGACTGGCCGGCCGCACTGGGCTGGCTGGCGAAGCGTACGGGGGTGGAGCTGGCGCCGGAGCAGGAGCAGTCGGTGCGGCTGGCACTGACCGAGAAGGTCGCGGTGCTGACCGGGGGCCCCGGCTGCGGCAAGTCGTTCACGGTGAAGTCGGTCGTGACGCTGGCGCTGGCGAAGCGGGCGAAGGTGGTGCTGGCGGCACCGACCGGCCGGGCGGCGAAGCGGCTGTCGGAGCTGACCGGGGTGGAGGCGTCCACCGTTCACCGGCTGCTGGAGCTGAGGCCCGGCGGGGACGCGGCGTACGACCGGGACCGCCCGCTGGACGCCGACCTGGTGGTGGTCGACGAGGCGTCCATGCTGGACCTGATCCTGGCGAACAAGCTGGTCAAGGCGGTGGCGCCGGGGGCGCACCTGCTGTTCGTGGGGGATGTGGACCAGCTGCCGTCGGTGGGCGCCGGCGAGGTGCTGCGGGATCTGCTGACGCCGGGTGGGCCGATCCCGTCGGTGCGGCTGACCAGGATCTTCCGGCAGGCGCAGGAGTCGGGGGTGGTGACCAACGCGCACCGGATCAACGAGGGCCTGCCGCCGCTGACGGAGGGCCTGCCGGACTTCTTCCTGTTCGTGGAGGACGACACGGAGCAGGCGGCGGGCCTGACCGTGGACGTGGTGGCGCGGCGGATTCCGCAGCGGTTCGGGTTCGACGCGCGGCGGGACGTACAGGTGCTGGCGCCGATGCACCGGGGCCCGGCGGGCGCGGGGAACCTGAACACGCTGCTGCAGGCGGCGGTGACGCCGGCCCGGGAGGGGCTGGCGGAGCGGCGGTTCGGCGGGCGGACGTTCCGGGTCGGGGACAAGGTCACCCAGATCCGGAACAACTACGACAAGGGGCGGAACGGCGTCTTCAACGGCACAGTGGGAGTGGTGACCGCGCTCAGCGTGGACGACCAGCGGCTGACGGTGCTCACCGACGAGGACGAGGAGGTGCCGTACGACTTCGACGAGCTGGACGAGCTGGCCCACGCGTACGCGGTGACGATCCACCGGTCGCAGGGCAGCGAGTATCCCGTGGTGGTGATTCCGGTCACCACGTCCGCCTGGACGATGCTCCAGCGGAACCTCCTCTACACCGCTGTGACCAGGGCGCGGAAACTGGTTGTGCTGGTCGGGTCACGGAAGGCGATCGCTCAGGCTGTTCGAACCGTCAGTGCAGGTAGGAGGCATGCCGCGTTGGATCACCGGCTGGCAACTGGATGATTCTCCAAGGGATGGTTGCCTCTATTGTTCTCTTGACGTGAAGAGATTTACGACAGAGCCTAGGGTGGTGCCGATCTTGTCCGGTTCGTACCGGCTGCGGCAGAAGGTTTTGTAGGGGCGGGCCCTTCCGGGCCACCCCGGGTGCGCGGCTGTCCGCCAGATGGGGGATGGTAGAGACAGTCAGGGCACCTTGGAAGAGGATTCATTTCGTCGGTGAGGAAGACGTGAGCGACAACTCGGTAGTACTGCGGTACCAGGACGGCGAGTACGAGTACCCCGTCGTCGAGAGCACTGCGGGCAACGCCGGCTTCGACATCTCGAAGCTGCTCCCGCAGACCGGCCTGGTCACCCTGGACAACGGCTTCGGTAACACCGCCGCGTACAAGTCCGCGATCACCTTCGTGGACGGTGACAACGGCATCCTGCGGTACCGCGGCTACCCGATCGAGCAGCTCGCCGAGCAGGGCAGCTTCATCGAGACCGCGTACCTCCTGATCAACGGCGAGCTGCCGACCCCGGACCAGCTGGCGGAGTTCAACCGCGAGATCACCCAGCACACCCTGCTGCACGAGGACGTCAAGCGTTTCTACCAGGGCTTCCCGCGCGACGCCCACCCGATGGCGATGCTGTCCTCGGTGGTCGGTGCGCTGTCCACCTTCTACCAGGACAGCCACAACCCCTTCGACGCCGCCCAGCGCCACCTGTCGACGGTCCGCCTGCTGGCGAAGCTGCCGACGATCGCGGCCTACGCGTACAAGAAGTCGGTCGGCCAGCCGTTCGTCTACCCGCGCAACGACCTGAGCTACGTCGAGAACTTCCTCCGGATGACCTTCGCGGTCCCGGCCGAGGACTACGAGCTCAACCCGGTGATCGTCAACGCGCTGGACAAGCTGCTGATCCTGCACGCGGACCACGAGCAGAACTGCTCGACCTCCACCGTCCGCCTGGTGGGCTCCAGCCACGCCAACCAGTTCGCGTCCATCTCGGCCGGCATCTCGGCGCTCTGGGGCCCGCTGCACGGTGGCGCCAACCAGGCCGTGCTGGAGATGCTGGAGAGCATCCAGAAGGACGGCGGCGACGTCGACGCGTTCATCCGCAAGGTGAAGAACCGCGAGGACGGCGTCAAGCTGATGGGCTTCGGCCACCGCGTCTACAAGGCCTTCGACCCGCGCGCCGCGCAGGTCAAGATCCTTGCGCACGAGGTGCTCGGCCAGCTCGGCAAGTCCGACGAGCTGCTCGAGATCGCGCTGAAGCTGGAGGAGCACGCGCTCAGCGACGACTTCTTCGTCTCCCGCAAGCTGTACCCGAACGTGGACTTCTACACCGGCCTGATCTACCGCGCCATGGGCTTCCCGACCAGCATGTTCACCGTGCTGTTCGCCCTCGGCCGGCTGCCGGGCTGGATCGCCCACTGGCACGAGATGATCAACGACCCGACCAGCCGGATCGGCCGTCCGCGCCAGATCTACACCGGCACCGCGATCCGCGACTACGTGGCTCTCGACGCCCGCTGACCCAGGCACCGGAAGGGCCCGGCCGCACTCCCGAGATTCCGGGGAGTGCGACCGGGCCCTTCCGCGTCCCTCGCGGGGCCGCACACGTACGGCGCACGACTCCGGGGCCGGCCGCAGCCCGGGACGGCCGCTCAAAGCGTCCCTGACCCGCCACACCCCGGCGTCGTGCGCGAAGGCCGTCGAAGTCGACGACCGACCCGGGGCCCGCCGGAGCCCCGTCGGCGGCAGCGTGGCAACGCGGTGACATGATGCCGTTCGCCACGTCTCCGCCCACCAAAAAACTGCCGCACTACCAACCTAAGACGTATCAGGGTGCGAGAAGTTACGCCGGGGGGGTGTGAGCTGCCTCTCGCCACGCTCCGTGTGCGCGTGGTGCCGCGCCCATACCACACCTTCCCGCGCGCGCGACGTCACCCTCCCCGCAGTCACGGCAACCGAGCGTGATAGGAATCGTGGCATTCCGGTAGGGACCGTCCCGCACCCTCGCAGCGTGGCGGCGGAACTGGGGAGGGAGCGCGCAGATGGCCAGGAACGTCGTTGTCACCGGTGGTGGCACGGGTATCGGGTACGAGGTGGCGCGGCGGTTCGCCGAGGCGGGCGAACAGGTCGTGATCGTCGGCCGCCGGCGGGCGGTGCTCGAACAGTCCGCCGCCGACCTCGGGCCGAACGTCACCCCGCTGGTCTGCGACCTCGCCGACCCGGACGCGGTGGAGGCCGCGCTGGCCGCGCTGCCGGAGCGGATCGACGTCCTGGTGAACAACGCGGGCAGCCGGGAGACGGTGATCGGGGCCGGTCCGCACGCCCTGCTGGCCCGCTGGCGCGGGGACTTCGAGCGCAATGTGCTGACCGTGGTGATGCTCACCGAGTCCATCCGCGACCGGCTCACCCCGGGCGCCGGCCGGGTGGTCACCATCAGCTCGATCGCGGCGCTGCGCGGCGCCGGTTCGTTCGGGGCGGCCAAGGCCTCGCTGCACGCCTGGAACCACTTCCTGGCCGCGCAGCTGGGCACCTCGGGCATCACCGCCAACATCGTCGCCCCGGGAACGGTGGCCGGCACCGAGTTCTTCGGTCCGCGGCTGGACGAGGCGGAGGTCTCCCGCCGGGCCGCCCGGACGCTGCTCGGCCGGGTCGGCGAGACCGGCGAGGTCGCGGCGGCGGTCTACTTCCTGGCCTCGCCCGAGGCCGGGTTCATCACCGGCGAGATCCTGCACTGCAACGGCGGCGAGCTGCTCGGCCGTTGACGGCCCGGCCGCGCGGTCGCGGACGCCGAAGGACCCGTACCAAGCGGTACGGGTCCTTCGGCGTCCGCGGGTCAGGCGGCCCGGAAGCGGCGCAGCCGGAGGCTGTTGGTGACCACGAAGACCGAGGAGAAGGCCATCGTGGCACCGGCGATCATCGGGTTGAGCAGGCCGGCCGCAGCGAGCGGGATCGCCGCGACGTTGTAGCCGAAGGCCCAGAACAGGTTGCCCTTGATGGTGCCGAGGGTCCGCCGGGAGAGCCGGATGGCGTCCGCCGCTGAGCGCAGGTCGCCGCGGACCAGGGTCAGGTCGCTTGCCTCGATCGCGGCGTCGGTGCCGGTGCCCATCGCCAGGCCCAGGTCGGCCTGGGCGAGCGCGGCGGCGTCGTTGACGCCGTCGCCGACCATCGCGACCGAGCGGCCCTCGGCCTGGAGGCGCTTGACGGTGCTGACCTTGTCCTCCGGCAGCACCTCGGCGATCACGTCCTCCGGGGCGATGCCGACCTCGGCCGCCACCGCCTCGGCGACCAGCCGGTTGTCGCCGGTCAGCAGGACCGGCCGCAGGCCCAGGGCCCGCAGGTCGGCGATCGCCTCGGCGCTGGTCGGCTTGACCGCGTCGGCGACCTCCAGGACAGCCCGCGCCTCGCCGTCCCAGCCGACCGCCACGGCGGTCCGGCCGGCGGCCTCGGCGGCGGCCTTGGCGGCGGCGAGGGCCGGCGGCAGGTGCTGGGCCCAGTCGGCGAGCAGCGCCTCGCGCCCGGCGACCACGGCGTGGCCCTCGACGACGCCCTGCACGCCCCGGCCCGGGACGTTCTCGAAGCCCTCGACGGGCGGCAGTTCGCCGGTCCGCTCGGCGGCGGCCGCGGCGATCGCGGCGGCGATCGGGTGCTCGGAGGCGTGTTCCAGCGCGCCGGCCAGCCGCAGCGCCTCGGTCTCGGTGACACCGTCGGCGGTGTGCACGGCGGCGAGCGCCATCCGGCCGGTGGTGACGGTGCCGGTCTTGTCCAGCACGATGGTGTCCACCCGGCGGGTGGTCTCCAGTACCTCCGGGCCCTTGATCAGGATGCCGAGCTGGGCGCCGCGCCCGGTGCCGACCATCAGCGCGGTCGGGGTGGCCAGACCCAGGGCACAGGGGCAGGCGATGATCAGGACGGCGACGGCGGCGGTGAACGCCTCGGTGGGGCTGTTGGAGACCAGCAGCCAGCCGACCAGGGTGCCGAGCGCGATCAGGATGACGACCGGCACGAAGACGGCGGAGATCCGGTCGGCCAGCCGCTGGGCGGCGGCCTTGCCGTTCTGTGCGTCCTCGACCAGCCGGGCCATCCGGGAGAGCTGGGTGTCGGCGCCGACCCGGGTGGCCTCGACCACCAGACGGCCGCCGGCGTTGACGGTGGCGCCGGTGACGGAGTCGCCGACCGCGACCTCGACGGGCACGGACTCGCCGGTGAGCATCGAGGCGTCCACGGCGGAGGCGCCCTCGACGACCACGCCGTCGGTGGCGATCTTCTCGCCCGGGCGGACCACGAAGCGCATCCCGACGGCCAGTTGGGCCACCGGCATCCGCACCTCGCGGTTGTTCTGGAGCACGGCGACGTCCTTGGCGCCCAGGTCGAGCAGGGCGTGCAGGGCGGCGCCGGCGCGGCGCTTGGAGCGGGCCTCCAGGTAGCGGCCGAGCAGGATCAGCACGGTGACGGCGGCGGCCGTCTCCAGGTAGAGCGTGGAGGAGGCGTCGGTGTCGCCGATCGAGAACGAGAAGTCGTGCCGCATCCCGGCCATGCCCGCCTCGCCCCAGAACAGGGCCCAGAACGACCAGCCGAAGGCGGCCAGGGTGCCGAGCGAGACCAGGGTGTCCATGGTCGCGGCGCCGTGCTTGAGGTTGGTCCAGGCGGCCTTGTGGAACGGCAGGCCGCCGTAGACGACGACCGGGCCGGTGAGTGCGAAGGCCAGCCACTGCCAGTTGGTGAACTGCAGGGACGGGACCATCGACAGCATGACCACGGGGATGCTGAGGACGGCGCTGATCAGCAGCCGGTCCAGCAGCGGGTCGGCCGGCGGCTGCTCCTCGGCGGCGGCGGCCGTGCCGGGAGCGGTGGCCGCGGTGGCCGGCGGCGGGGGCAGCTCGGCGGTGTACCCGGTGTTCTCGACGGTGGCGATGAGGTCCGCCACGCTCACTCCGGGCCCGAAGTCGACCCGGGCCTTCTCGGTGGCGAAGTTGACGGTGGCCTCGACGCCGTCCATCCGGTTGAGCTTCTTCTCGATCCGGGCCGCGCAGGAGGCGCAGGTCATCCCGCCGATCGACAGCTCGACCCGGTCCTGTACGGCGGCCCGGCCGTCCTGGCCGCCTATGCCGGCGGTCGCGCCCGGGGCGCTGGTGCCCGGAGTGGAGGTGCTCATGCTGATCAGCTCCTTGAAGAGAGCGTACGGCGGGGGCGCGGGGTGGGGCTCGTCCGGCCCCCGCCGTACTGCGGGGGGCTCAGGCGGACCGGCCGACCAGCTCGTAGCCGGCCTCGTCGACCGCGGCGCGGACCTGGTCGTCGTCGAGCTCGGTGGCGGAGGAGACCGTCACGGTGCCTGCCTTGGCGTCGGCGGCCACCTCGGTGACGCCGGTCAGGGTGGAGAGCTCCTTGCTGATCGAGCTCTCGCAGTGGCCGCAGCTCATGCCGGTCACGGTGTAGGTGATGGTGCTGGACATCGGGGCCTCCGAAAGGATTTGCGCTGCCACGGGTCTGCGCCCGGACTCTGATTCTGATAACACCATACCCCCAAGGGGTATTCCTCGGGAGAGTGAGTGATGTGGCGTGGATCGCATTGCGGTGCGATCCGAGTGCAGAGCGTATGCGTGTGACTACGTCGTGCCGGAATCCACGCCGGGGGCGGGCGGGGCGATGGGGCGGGTGGGTGGGTGAGTGCGTTGATCGTCCGTTATGTTCGATATGTGTTTCCGATCCGCCGTGCCCAGTCGCCCGCGGTCCCGACTGCCTCGGGACTCCCGCCGGACCGGCGACGTGGCGCCCTGCTGGCCGCCGATCTCCAGGACGTGCCGTTCTGGCGGCGGGCCACCCCGGCGCTGATCGCGATCCTGCTGGTGGCGCTCGCGGACTTCCTCTCCGGCAAGGACCGCTACCTCGCACCGCTGATGTCCGTCGTCCCGACCATCGCCGCGCTCACCCTGCGGCCGGTCGAGCTGCTGATGGTCTGCTCGCTCGGGCTGCTCTCGGTCTTCGGGCTCAGCCACTACGACGAGGTCGCCGACGTCAACGACGACCGCTTCCTGTACGGCGCGATGGTCAGCTACCTGATGCTGACGCTGTTCTCCGCCTGGGTGGCCAAGATCCGGATGCGGCGCGCGGCGGCCTTCGCGGCCGTCAGCTCGGTGGCCGAGGCCGCCCAGCGGGCGCTGCTGCGGCTGCCGGGCCCGGTGGTCGGACCGCTGCATCTGGCGGTGCGGTACGTCTCCGCCGCCGACGCCTCGCGGATCGGCGGCGACCTCTACTCGGTGCTGGAGACCCCGCACGGCACCCGGGTCGCGGTCGGGGACGTCCGCGGCAAGGGGCTGGGGGCGGTGCAGACCGCCGCCGTGGTGCTCGGCTCGTTCCGGGAGGCCGCGTACGACGAGGCCGGGCTGCGCGGGGTGGCCGCGCGGATCGAGGCCAGCGTCGAGCGGCACGCGCCGGCCGGGGAGTTCACCACGGCGCTGTTCGCCGAGTTCCGGACGCCGGGGGTGATGGAACTGCTCCAGTACGGGCACGTCCCGCCGATCCGGGTGGACCGGGAGGGCCGGGCGCACGTGCTGGACGCCCCGGACCCGTGGGTGCCGCTGGGCCTCGGCCGGCTGGCCCCCGGTGAGCCGGCCACCTGGGACCAGCCGTTCGGCCACGACGACGTGCTGGTGCTCTGCACCGACGGTGTGGTCGAGGCCCGGCACCGGAAGAACGGCGAGTTCTACCCGCTGGCGGAGCGGGCCGGCCCGTTGGTCCGGGGCGCGGCCCGCTCGGCGGCGGAGCTGGAGGCGGCGGTCGGCCGGATCTACGCCGACCTGCTGGAGCACACCGGCGGGGAACTGCGGGACGACGCGCTGCTGCTGCTGATCACCCGCACCGACCGGTAGCGGGCACCGGCCGGCTCCCGGTTCAGGCCGCGGTGACCTCCGCGAGGGCGCGGAAGATCAGCGCGGTCGAGGTGGCGCCCGGGTCCTGGTGGCCGATGCTGCGCGGGCCGAGGTAGGAGGCGCGCCCCTTGCGGGCCTGGAGCGGTACGGTGTCGCGCGCCCCCTGCTCGGCCGCGGCCGCCGCCGCCGAGGCGGCCCCGGGCAGCCCGGCGCCCGCCGCCACCGCCGCCCGGTAGGCGGCCACCGCCGGGGTGTACGCGTCGACGATGGTCTTGTCGCCGGGCTCGGCCTTGCCGAGGGCGCGGATCGCGTCCAGGCCGGCGGCCAGCGCCTCGCCGAGTGCGGCGGCGTCGGGCAGAGCGGTGTCGGGCAGGGCGGTGTCGGGCAGGGCGGTGTCGGGCAGGGCGGCGCCGATGGCGCGGAAGGCCTTGCCGTACAGCGGGCCGGAGGCGCCGCCGACCTTGGAGATCAGCGTGGTGCCGGTCCTGTTCAGCAGTGCGCCCGGGCCGGCCGGGTCGAGGCCGTCCAGGGCGGTCAGCACGGCGGCGAAGCCGCGCCGCAGGTTGCTGCCGTGGTCGCCGTCCCCGATCGCCGAGTCCAGTTCGGTGAGCCGATCCTGCTCCTTCTCGACGGCCGTGGCGATCGCGCGGACCCAGGCCTCGGCGCGGGCGGTGCCGAAGCCCTCGGCCGCACCGCCCTCGGCCGCGCCGTCCCTGACTGCGTTGTCCATGACGGTGGTGTCCGCCTTCCGTTCAGGCCCGCTTGAGGGCGGGGGTGTCCACCGGGGCGTCCCACAGCTCCAGCAGCTGGGCGTCGGCCTTGGTGAGGGTGAGGGAGAAGCCCGCCATGTCGAGGCTGGTGACGTAGTTGCCGACCAGGCTGCGGGCCACCGTGATACCGCGTCCGGCCAGCCGGGCGGCGACCTCGCCGAAGACGATGTACAGCTCCAGCAGCGGGGTGCCCCCGAGGCCGTTCAGCAGGGCGATCACCTCGTCCCCGGCGGTCAGGTCGTGGTCGGTGAGGATGGTCTCGACCACCTCGGCGGCCAGCTCGCGGGCCGGGCGGAGCTTCTCGCGGCGCCGGCCGGGCTCGCCGTGGATGCCGACCCCGACCTCGATCTCGTCCTCCGGCAGGTCGAAGCCGGGCTTGCCGGCCGCCGGGACGGTCGCGGCGGTCAGCGCGACCGCGAAGGAGCGGGAGGCGGCGTTGACCCGCTCGCCCAGGGCTGCCACCTCGTCCAGCGTCGCGCCGCGCTCGGCCAGCGCACCGGCCGCCTTCTCCACCAGCACGGTCGCTCCGGTGCCCCGGCGGCCCGCCGTCCAGGTCGAGTCCTCGACCGCGACATCGTCGTCGACCAGGACGGTGCGGACCTCCAGGCCCTCCTCGGCGGCCAGTTCGGCGGCCAGCTCGAAGTTCATCACGTCGCCGGTGTAGTTCTTCACCACGAAGACCACCCCGGCGCCGGAGTCCACGGCCCTGGCGGCGGCCAGCATCTGGTCCGGCACCGGGGAGGTGAACACCTCGCCCGGGCAGGCCGCGTCCAGCATGCCCGGGCCGACGAAGCCACCGTGCAGCGGCTCGTGGCCCGACCCGCCGCCCGAGACCAGGGCGACCTTGGACGCCTCCGGGCGGACCGCGCGGGTGATCACCCGGTTCGCGATGTCCACCGTCAACTCCGGGTGGGCGGCCGCGACTCCGGCCAGCGCGTCCTCCAGGACGCTCTCCGGGGTGTTGATCAGCTTCTTCACAGCGCTTCGCTCCCTCGGCAGACGGTGCTGCCCCGACGCTACGCCAGACGGGGGTGGTCGGCACCGGTTGCGACACGCGGAGGACGGGGTCGGACGGATCACTCCGCCGGAGCAGCGGGCCGGTCGTAGGGTCGGGGCCATGAGCGACTACGTGGGCATCGTCCTGGTCTCGCACAGCGCACAGCTGGCCGCCGGGCTGCGCGAGCTGCTGGGCGAACTGGCTTCGGACGCGGTGCGGGTGGTGGTGGCGGCCGGGACGGAGGACGGCGGGCTCGGCACCAGCTACGACCTGATCGCGCGGGCCGTCGTGGCGGCGGACGGCGGGGCGGGGGTGGTGGTGCTGCCCGACCTGGGGAGCTCGGTGCTGACCGCCGTCGCGGTCCTGGAGGACGAGCCGCGCCCCGGCACGGTGCTGGTGGACGCGCCGTTCGTGGAGGGTGCGGTCGCCGCCGCCGTGACGGCCTCCACCGGGGCGGCGCTGGCCGAGGTGGTCGCGGCGGCCGAGGAAGCGCGGGCCTTCCGGAAGGTGTAGGGCCGGAAGGCGGTGGTCCGGGAGGTGTGGGCGAGGGGGCGGCTCAGGCGCTACTTGGCGTCGGCGTAGCAGTCCACCACCGCGGTGGTCAGCGGGAAACGGACCGGGGTGTCCCCGAAGACCAGCTGCCGGGCCTCGTCGGCCGCCTCGGCGACGGCCGCCGCCACCTGGTCGGCGAGATTGGCCGGGGTGTGCACCACCACCTCGTCGTGCTGGAAGAACACCAGGTGCGGGCGGTCGTCCGGGCCGGCCGCCGGCAGCGCGTTCAGCCGGCGGCGCAGCGCGGCGAGCAGCGCCAGCGCCCAGTCGGCGGCGCTGGCCTGGATGACGAAGTTGCGGGTGAAGCGGCCCCGGGCGCGGGCCGAGCGGCCGCCCGCGTCCGCCGCGTTCTCGGGGGCCTCGGTGAGGTCGAGCCAGTCGGCCGAGGGCGGCGGGCAGGCCCGGCCCAGCCGGGAGACGACCACGCCGCCGTCCTCGCCGGTACGGGCGGCCGCCTCCACGTACCCCATGGCGGCGGGGTAGCGGTGGCGCAGGGTGTTCAGCAGCGGGCCGATGTCGCCGCTGGTCTGCCCGTACATGGCGCCCAGCAGGCCGAGCTTGGCCTTGTCGCGGTCGCCCTGGAAGGCGCTGGCGGCCAGCGCCTCGTACAGGTCGCCGCCGGCTGCGGTGCGGGCCAGCCCGGCGTCCTGGGAGAGGGCGGCCAGCACCCGCGGCTCCAGCTGGGCGGCGTCCGCGACGACCAGCAGCCAGCCCGGGTCGGCGACCACGGCGCGGCGCAGGATGCGCGGGATCTGCAGGGCGCCGCCGCCCCGGCTGGCCCAGCGGCCGGAGACCACGCCGCCGACCACGTACTCGGGGCGGAACCGGCCACCGCGGGCCCAGGCGTCCTGCCAGGCCCAGCCGTGCGCGGCGTGGATCCGGGACAGCTCCTTGTAGCGGATCATCAGCGCGGCGGCCGGGTGGTCCACCTCCTTCAGCTCCCAGGAGCGGGTGGAGCCGAGCTGGATGCCCCGGTCGGCGAAGGCGCGCAGTACCTGGCTGTGCGAGTCGGGGTTGAACGGGCGCCCGCCGAGCGCCTGCTGGAGCTCGACGGCCAGCTCGGCCAGCAGCCTCGGCTGGGTGCCGGGGACGGTCGGACGCGGGCCGAGCAGTTCGGTGAGCAGCCGGTCGTGGATGTCGGCGCGCCAGGGCAGGCCGTCGTCCGCCATCTCGGCGGCCACCAGTGCGCCGGCCGACTCGGCGGCGACCAGCAGCCGGAACCGGGACCGGGCGGCCGGGTCGGCGATGGCGGCCAGCCGGCGCTGCTGCTCGGCGTGGACGGCGACCACGGCGGTCAGTGGGTCGGCGCCCGGCGGCAGTTGCAGGCGGTCGGGGGCGAACAGGGTGTCCTGCCCGTCGCCGGAGTCGGCGGAGCCCGGCTCGGGCAGATCGGCGGGGACGGGCAGGCCCTTCAGCCGGGCCCAGGCCGCGCCGAGCGAGCGCGGTGCGCCGAACCGGCCCTCGTGGGCCAGCAGCAGCGCCTCGGCCAGTCGCAGGTCGTGGCAGCGGGCGAGCCGGTCGGGCAGTCGGGGGAGCAGCGGCGCGTAGCCGCTGTCGGCGGCGGCCCAGACCCAGCGCGGGTGCTCGGCCGCCTCCCGTTCGGCGACGGCGGCGGCGAGGTCGGCGGTGGCGGCGGGCGGACCGAGCGGGGCGCCGGAGTCGTCGAGGGGCTGGAGCCGGCCACCCGGGCCGTGCGGGTCGGGGACGAGGGCGATCCGGGGTGCCACGGGGGCTCCTCCTCTCGGGCGTACGGGCGTGTGACCTCGACGGTAGCCGGTGGGTACGACAACCGGCGTCCGGCTCGGGGCGGGGGGCGTAGGCAGCCCGGGTGACACCGCGTAGGGTCGGCGAAATGACCGAGAACCCGTTCTTCAAGGCCAGCACCCTGGCCTACGAACTGCCGCCGTTCGCCGAGATCCGGGAGGAGCACTACCTGCCGGCGTTCGAGCGCGGTATGGCCGACCAGCTCGCCGAGATCGCCGCGATCACCGCCGACCCCGAGCCGCCGACCTTCGACAACACGGTGATCGCGCTGGAGCGTTCGGGGTCGCTGCTGCGCCGGGTGAACGCGGTGTTCCTCAACCAGTCCTCCTCCGACACCACACCGGTGATCGACCGGATCGACGCCGAGGTCAGCCCGAGGCTCGCCGCACACGACGACGCGATCCACCTGGACGCCGAGCTGTTCGCCCGGATCGAGGAGCTGTACGGGCGGCGCGACGGGCTCGGCCTGGACGGGGAGTCGCTGCGGCTGCTGGAGCGCCGGCACACCGCCTTCGTCCGGGCCGGCGCCCGGCTGGGGGCCGCCGACCAGGAGCGGCTGCGCGGGCTGAACGCCGAACTGGCCGCCGCCGAGACGGCGTTCCGGCAGAACGTGTCGGCCGACTCGCAGGCCAGGGCGCTGGTGCTGGACTCCGCCGAGCAGCTGGACGGGCTCTCCCCGGACGCGATCGCCGCGGCGGCGGAGAACGGGCGGGCGCTCGGGCACGACGGCAAGTACGTGCTGAGCCTGAAGAACTTCTCCAACCAGACCGAGCTGGCCTTCCTCACCGACCGCTCGGTCCGCGAACGCCTGATGGCCGCCTCGCTGGGCCGCGCGGCCCGGGCCAACGGCCCACTGGCGATCCGGATGGCCACCCTGCGCGCCGAGCGGGCCCGGCTGCTCGGGTACGGCACGCACGCCGCCCACGTGGTCGCGGACGAGACCGCCGGCACCGTCGAGGCGGTGGACGGGCTGCTGGCCAGGCTGGTGCCGCCGGCGGTGGCCAACGCGCGCCGGGAGGCGGCGGAGCTGGCCGCCCTGGCGGCGGCCGACGGGATCGACGAGATCGCGGCGCACGACTGGGCGTACTACTCGGAGCTGGTCCGGCAGTCCTCGTACCAGGTGGACGCGGCGGCGCTGCGCCCGTACTTCGAGCTGGAGCGGGTGCTGCACGAGGGCGTCTTCTTCGCGGCGAACCTGGCGTACGGGGTGACCTTCACCGAGCGGCCGGACCTGACGGCGTACCACCCGGACGTGCGGGTCTTCGAGGTGTTCGAGGCGGACGGCGGCTCGCTGGGCCTGTTCCTCGGGGACTTCCACGCGCGGGCGTCCAAGCGCGGCGGCGCCTGGATGGACGAGCTGGTCACCCAGTCGAGGCTGCTCGGCCGGCGGCCGGTGGTGATGAACAACCTGAACATCGCCCGCCCGGCGTCCGGCGAGCCGGTGCTGCTCTCCTGGGACGAGGTGCGCACGCTGTTCCACGAGTTCGGGCACGCGCTGCACGGGCTGTTCTCGGACGTCCGCTACCCGTACTTCGCGGGGACGGCCGTGCCGCGGGACTTCGTCGAGTTCCCCTCGCAGGTCAACGAGATGTGGATGGTCTGGCCGGCCGTCCTGGCCAACTACGCCAAGCACCATGTGACGGGCGAGCCGCTGCCGGCCGAGCTGGTCGAGCGGATGGCGGCGGCGGAGGGCTTCGGGCAGGGCTTCCGCACGGTCGAGTACCTGGCGGCGACGCTGCTGGACTGGGCCTGGCACACCGTGCCGGCCGGCCAGGAGATCGCGGACGCCGAGGAGTTCGAGGCGCGGGCGCTGGCCAAGGCCGGGCTCGCGGTGGCGGCGATCCCGCCGCGCTACCGGACGGCCTACTTCACGCACATCTTCGCCGGCGGGTACAGCGCGGGCTACTACGCCTACATCTGGTCGGAGGTGCTGGACGCCGAGACGGTGGAGTGGTTCAAGGGGAACGGCCGCGGGGTGCGGGAGAGCGGTGAGGTGTTCCGGGCCGAGCTGCTGTCGCGCGGCGACAGCCGGGACGCGCTGGACTCCTTCCGCGCGGTGATCGGGCGGGACCCGCAGACCGGGCCGCTGCTGGCGCGCCGGGGCCTGGCGTAGGGGAGCGCCCGTCCGGTGGCCCGCCCCTCGCCGGCGGGCCACCGGTGCCGGGTCGCCGGTGCCGGGCCACGGGCCGGGGGCCTCAGCGCGGGTCGGACGCCGGTGCGGCGGGATCGGGGGCCGGTGCGGTGGGCGGGACGGCGGTCGGCAGGTCGGCGGCCGCGGCCAGCCGGCCCCAGAGCAGGTCGGCGAGCGCCTGGACCATCCGGGGGCGTGAGCAGGGCCGGGACTCCAGCCACCAGTCGCCGGCCGCCAGCACCATGCCGGTGATGCCCCGGCCCCAGGCCTCGGCGAGCAGGTCGCGGTCGGGGCCGAGGTCCACCTGGCTCCGCACGGCCCCGGTGATCTCCTCCGCGATCTGCCGCAGGGCCGGGGCGAGCGCGTTGCCCGCGCCGCCCGGGTCGCCGGGCTCGGGGTGGGTGAGCAGCCGGTAGACCTGAGGGCGGGCCTCGATGCCGGCCAGGTAGGTGTCCAGTACGTGTTCGACCCGGTCCCGGCGCTCCAGCGGTTCGGTGAGTGCGGCCCGGACGGCGGCCAGCAGACTGCGGGTGTGGCGCTCGGTCAGGGCCCGGATCAGCCCGTTCCGGTCGCCGAAGTGGCGGTAGAGGATCGGTTTGGTGATCCCCGCCTCGGCGGCGATGGCGTTCATGCTGGCGGCCGGCCCGTCGCGCCGGATCACCCGGTCGGCGGCGTTGAGCAGTTGCTCGCGGCGCGGCTCGCCGGGGTTGGCGGGGGCGGCGGATGGCATACGGGGGCTCCTGGCTGGTCCGGGCGGGGGCGTTGACACGTGTTGCCCATCAGTAGCAGACTCCGGCGATGTTACCGCCGGTAACACCGGCCCGACACCGTTTCGGCGCCCGCTCCCCGGGGGCCGCTCGCGGGTGCCGCCGCAGACCCTCCCGCACCGTCCGGACCCCCTCGACCCCTTCGACCGGAGGCACCATGGGCACCTTCTCGCTGGACCCGGGCGCGGACCAGCTCGCCGTACGCGACTGGCTGCACGGCTTCGCCGCCGACGTGATGCGGCCCGCCGCGGCCGAGTGGGACGAACGCGAGGAGACCCCCTGGCCGATCATCCAGGAGGCCGCCAGGCTGGGCATCTACTCCCCGGACTTCTACGCCCAGCAGTACTTCGACCCCTCCGGCGTGGGCATCCCGATCGCCATGGAGGAACTGTTCTGGGGCGACGCGGGCATCGGCCTCGCCATCGTCGGCACCACGCTGGCCGCCGTCGCGGTGCTCGCCAACGGCACCGACGAGCAGATCGGCACCTGGGCGCCGCAGATGTTCGGCACGCCGGGCGACGTCAAGGTCGCCGCGTTCTGCTCCTCCGAGCCGGACGCCGGCTCCGACGTCTCCGCGCTGCGCACCCGCGCCGTCTACGACGAGGCCAAGGACGAGTGGGTGCTGAACGGCACCAAGACCTGGGCCACCAACGGCGGGATCGCCGCCGTCCACGTGGTGGTGGCCACCGTCGATCCGCGGCTCGGCGCGCGCGGGCAGGCGTCCTTCGTCGTCCCGCCGGGTACGCCCGGGCTGAGTCAGGGCCAGAAGTTCAAGAAGCACGGCATCCGCGCCTCGCACACCGCGGAGGTCGTTCTGGACGGTGTCCGGGTGCCCGGCCACTGCCTGCTCGGTGGTCGGGAGAAGCTGACGGAGCGGCTGGCCCGGGCCCGCGAGGGCGCCCGGAAGGGCGGCGGCCGGGGAAACGCCGCGATGGCCACCTTCGAGGCCTCCCGCCCGGCGGTCGGCGCGCAGGCGATCGGCATCGCCCGGGCCGCGTACGAGGTGGCGCTCGACTACGCGAAGACCCGGGTGCAGTTCGGCCGTCCGATCATCGACAACCAGGGTGTGGCCTTCCAACTGGCCGACATGAGGACCCGGATCGACGCCTCCCGGCTGCTGGTCTGGCGGGCGTCCTGGATGGCGGCCACCAACCAGCCGTTCACCTCGGCCGAGGGTTCGATGTCCAAGCTGTACGCGGGTGAGACCGCCAAGTGGGTCACCGCGCAGGCGATGCAGATCCTCGGGGGCAACGGGTTCACCCGGGAGTACCCGGTGGAGCGGATGCACCGGGACAGCGCGATCTACTCGATCTTCGAGGGGACCAGCGAGATCCAGCGGCTGGTGATCGCCCGGGCGATCTCCGGCCTGCCGATTCGGTGACCGGTCGCGAAGCGGTTCGGGCGGCTGTTCGGGGTGGTCGCGGGCGGCCACGGGTGGCCGCTCCGGCGGCTGTTACCGGGCGGCCCAGAAGGTGAGTCCGGCGGTCAGGGCACCCACCGCCGCGCCGGCGACGGTCTGCGCGGCGGTGTGGTCCCGCAGCACCACGCGGGACCAGCCGATCAGTGCGACCACCGGGGCGAGCAGCAGCCACCAGGGGCCGAGCGCGACGGCCAGGCAGACCACCGCGCCGCCGGCGACGGCGGTGTGGATGGAGACCTTCCACCAGACGGTGATCACCAGGATCGGGACCAGTGAGGCGAACATCGCCAGCACCATCGCGGTCAGGTCGGCGGGCGCGTCCAGCCAGAGCATCACCGCGAGGCTGGTCAGCACCGACAGCATGATGAACGGGATCACCACCAGGCGCCGCTGCCGGTGGCCGACGTGCCGGTCCTCCAGGGTGCCCTTGCGGATGCCGCGCTGGATGAACAGGGTCGGGACGACCGCCGCGAACAGCGCGGCGAACGCCGCCCAGCCGAGGCCCTTCCAGCCGTAGCGCAGCACGCCCAGCAGCGGCAGCATCGCGATGATCACGTTCTTCGGCTCGACGCCGTCGGTGACTCGCCGGGCCCAGGTCGTCCTGGTCGTCGGCTCGGTCGTCGGCTCGGCCATCGGGGTGCGTGCTCCAGGCGGGATCGGGTGCGGGGTGATCGGATGATCGTAATGTCCCGATGCCCGATGCCCGATGCCCGATGCCCGGGAGCCGGGGCGAGGGGCCCGGGGCGAGGCCGTTCGGAACCGGCGGAGGTCGATCAGAACCGGGGCGGGCGGCCCTCCAGGAAGGCGGCGAGGCCCTCGCGGACGTCCCCGGCCTCGCGGGACCGCCGCTCCCAGGGCTCCAGGGCGGCCGCGGCGTGCTCCGGCGGCACCGCCAGCGCGGCCTTGACGGCGCCGATCGTCTGCGCCGAGCGCCGGGTCAGCAGCCGGGCGAACTCCAGTGCGGCGGCGTCCAGTTCGGCGCCCGGCGCGACCCGGTCGGCGAGGCCGATCGCGGCGCTGTCCCGCCCGGTCACCAACTCCCCGGAGAACAGCAGGTACTTCGCCCGGGCCGGGCCGACCAGCCGGGCCAGCCGCAGGGTCGGCACCGCCGGGTAGACCACGCCGAGCTTGGCCGGGGTGATGCCCAGCCGGGCGTCCTCGGCGACGAAGCGCAGGTCGCAGGCGACGGCCAGCTGGCAGCCTCCGCCGACGCAGGCGCCGTGCACCACCGCGACGGTGGGGTGCGGAAAGGCGGCCAGCGCCTCCTCGGCGGCGACGTTGACGGCGTGGTAGTCGTCGGCCCGGTCCGGGTCGGCGTAGACCTCGACGAGTTCGGCGATGTCCGCGCCCGCGCTGAAGGTTCCGCCCGCCCCGGTGACCAGCAGGGCGCGGACGCCCGGTTGTTCGGCGAGCCGGAGCAGGACCCTGGGCAGCGCCTGCCAGATGGCCAGGGTGACGGCGTTGCGCCGGTGCGGGCGGGCGAACTCCAGGACGGCCACGCCGTCCTCGCCGGTGAAGGCGTTGAGGCCCTCGACCTGGGTCGGGAACGGGGAGCGGTCCCGCGTGAGCGGCGGCCGGGCCATGCGTACCTCCGGGAGATCGTGGTGGGGCCCACTCTCTCAGGGCGTGGCGGCGCAGTGGTCGCCGAGCCCCCGTTCGATCAGGGCGAAGGCGCGCAGGGCGTTCTCGGTGGCCTCGGGCCGGACGCCGGACGCCGGACGCCGGACGCCGGACGCCGGGCGGGCGCGGCGGGGCCCGGTGGTGCGTCCACCGGGCCCCGTCCGGGGTCGGCGTCAGCCCGCGGGCTTCCACTCGGGGGCCAGGATCGACCAGACCTCCTTGTTGTGGCGGACCCCGTTGTGCAGGAAGAACTCCCGCAGCGTGCCGTCCAGCTTCATGCCCATGCGCTGGGCGACCGCCCGGCTGCGGGCGTTGGCCGAGCTGCTGTACCACTCGACGCGGTGCAGGCCCCGGGTGCCGAAGGCGTAGTCGATCAGATGGCGGACGGCGGCGCCGACCAGACCCCGGCCCTCGCCCGCGGGTTCCGTCCAGACCCCGATCTCGCAGTTGCCCGCGTCGGCGCTGAAGTGCACGAACATCACGCCGCCGACCAGCGTGCCGTCCAGCCAGATGCCGTAGATCCGGCCGGTGTCGGCGGCCTGCCTGTCGGCGTAGCCCTGGAGGGTGGCGCGGGCCGAGTCGAGGTCGGTGGAGCGGGAGGCCCAGGGGATCCAGGGGTCGGTGTGGGCGCGGGCCCGGTCGATGTGGGCCAGGAACTCGGCCGCCTGCCACGGCTCCAGCGGGCGCAGTTCGGCGTTCTCGGCGAGCGGTACGGCAAACACGGGCGGGCCTTTCGGAGCGAGGGGCGGGGTGCGGCCGGAGTGCGAACCGGTTGAGTCATATATACATAACAAACGTTTGGTACGTAAGATAGCGGCATGACGCCAGCCCGTGGAGACCATGCCGCCCGCCGCCTGGAAGTCTCCGAAGCGGTCTGGCGGGTGCTGTCGGCCCATGGCTTCGAAGGCCTGACGCTGCGTGCGGTGGCCGCCGAAATGGGCGCCTCCACCGGGCTGTTGACGCACTACTTCGCCAACAAGCGGGCCCTGGTGGCGTATGCGCTCGACGTGCTGGACCGGCGGTCCGGCGAGCGCCCGCGCCGCGCCGCCCCGGTGGACGGCCCCCCGCCGCCGGCCGGGCTGGCCCGGCTGCGGGCGGCGCTGCTGGACGTCCTACCGCTGGAC
The DNA here is from genome assembly GCF_044755565.1 of Kitasatospora sp. NPDC092286. NCBI lineage: Bacteria > Bacillati > Actinomycetota > Actinomycetes > Kitasatosporales > Streptomycetaceae > Kitasatospora > Kitasatospora sp. NPDC092286. The sequence goes on from NZ_JBIVRD010000029.1 coordinate 21,905, forward strand.
GAGGCGGCCGTGGCGGGCAACCGGATCTGGGTCGGCTCCTGGGACGTGGCGCTGGCCGACCCCGAGCTGGCGGCCGCGCACGCCGGCCGCTACGGGCGCTCGCGGGAGGCGCTGGCGGGGCATATCACGGACGCCCAGCGGCTCGGCGAGCTGCCGGCCGGCGCGGACGCGGCGCGGCTCGCGGCGGGCGCGCAGGCCTTCGTGCTGGGGCTGGTGGTCCAGGCACTGTTCGCCCCGGGGGAGTTCCCGGCCGAGCGGCAGACCGCGTTGCTGGACGGCTATCTGGCCGGTCTGCCGACGGCGGCGGACCCGGCGGACCCGGCGGTTGCGACGGCGGGTTGAGCGGGGCGGTGCCCGCTTCGTGGTGTGCTGCCGGGCGGGGAGGAACCGTGGTGTCATCCACCGGCCGCTCGGGGGCGGTTCTCGGGCTGCGGAATGCCAGGTGCGCATTTCCCTCCCGAGGCCCGCTCGGGGAGGTCGGTGATGTGAGCTTCGCTGTGTTCGCGGCGAATGTCCTCCGGTACCCCGGGTGCGGGTGTTCCGCTTCTCCGTCGTGCATATGCCAGCAGAAAGTGAGCGGGCTGCGACGCCTCGTGTTCGCCGATTTCACCGAGTGTCCGCGGGTGGGTTCCGGGCGTGCGGGGATCGGACCCGGGAGGTAATGGGAGAGTCGGGCGGAACGGGCGGGGGATTCGGTGAAACCGGCGCCGGCGTTGCTGTGCGGTCACGCTGGGTAGTGATGGCCAATTTGCCCGGGCGGTTGGTGTCCAACCGCCGCGTATTGGGCCAAAGTGCCGAACGCCTGGCGACTTCCCAGGTGAGAGGTGAGGTGTGCCCCCAGCAGGATTCGAACCTGCGACCTACCGCTTAGAAGGCGGGTGCTCTATCCGCTGAGCTATGGGGGCGGGACGGGCGGCGCCCTGGCGGGCGTGACCGTTGCCGGGGTCGGGCGACGGGCGCGTGCTGCGCCCGCTGTCCGGCCCCGTGCCTGAGGGTGCGGGTGGGGGTTGGCGGACCCTTGCCCTGTCGGGGACAGGATAAGGGTGTCCAGTTCCTCGGCCGGGTGTAACAACACCGTCGCGGGTGTGTCGGCTTCGGTGGAGCGGTCCGATAATCGCAGGTGAAGGCCGTGAGTGCAGCGGTCTGGCGGCCTTCCGTGCCGGACGTTGTGCAGTCGTTACGGGGCTGCCGCCCCACCCGTTATGGATTCGGCACGGAGAAAGTGTCGCGGCCAACGCGGGTGGGGGGTCGTATTCGGGTTCGTTCGGTCGGATGACGTGCGCGGACGGTGGAGTGAACCACCCTTCGGGGTGTGCGGTCGGGGCGGGAAGCGGCCGGTTTCTTGTCATGGCCGCGCGGAAGTGGGTGTGAAGCGGACTCTTGAAGGGCTCAAATTCACTCCTGCGAGTGACCCCGGTTTTCCACAGGCCCGAGTTGTCCACAGGATTTCCGATCTCGCTGGCGTTGATTTCCGGGGAAGAGCACTCTCAACTCGCGCCGATCGATTCCGTACGGTGCATCGCGGAGAACGGAGAGTGTTCTGTGAACGAGACCCAGGTGACGGTGATCGGCAATGTCGCGACCGAGGTGAGTTACGCCGAGACGGCCGGCGGTGTCCCGATGGCCAACTTCCGGCTGGCGTCGACGGAGCGCCGTTACGACCGGCAGAAGGACGGCTGGGTGGACGGCGAGACCCAGTGGGTGACGGTGACGGCCTGGCGTGCGCTGGCGGTGCATCTGATCGGCTCTCTCGCCAAGGGTGATCCGGTGGTGGTGAACGGTCGGCTGAGGGTGCGCGAGTGGACCGAAGGGGAGGCACGGCGCAGCAGGGTCGAGATCGACGCCCGGTCGGTCGGACACGATCTCACTCGCGGTACCACGGTCTTCCGCTGGTCGTCGGGGGTCAGGGGCGAGTCCGTGGGCGGTGCCGGGCCGGCGGCCGGTGTGCTCGTCGGGGAGGCCGTGCCGGGCTGGATCGCGGACGCGCTGGAGGCGCGAAAGGCGTCGGCGATGGCGTCGGTGACGGGCGCCCAGGTGGCCGACGAGGGGAATGGGGGTGGCGAGCAGGCTGCCCTGATCTGACCGGCGGGTGATCTTAACTGTCGACAAATATGTTGATCGAGACGGTTGTTGTGCCCGCACGCGCAATCCCGGATCGGTTTACCGAAAGATCCAGACTTTCTGGCTGAGCGTCAGCTTGTGTGGAAGCTGGGAGTGTTGATAACGATACAGATACGGAATCGTCCTGATTTCGCATGGGGGTTTGCGCGCCTCCTGGACTCAATAGGATTCGTCTGGTTCACACACATGCGGCTGCGCCACAGGGGGCGCGGCAATGCAAGGCGGGCTGCCCATCGGCATGGCCCGGCCCGGAGGGATCCCAGATGTTCCACAGGCAGGGGCGGAGTCTTCCGCGCGTCACCACTGTCATGCTCACGACCAGCTTGGTGCTGGGCGGAAGCCTGCTCGCGGCCGGTGCGGCGGCTGCGGCTGACGCGCCCGGTGCGGGCGTCACGGCTGTCATTCAGCCGACGATGACGAGTGAGGAGATCGCCATCGAGGGCGGTCACTCCATACAGGGCGGTCTGTTCACGCTCAAGACGGCCAACGGTGTGATCCAGACGTACTGCATCGACATCGACCACCCGGTCAACATCACCAGCGGGGTGGAGTACCAGGAGTCGGACTGGAAGTCGAGCTCGCTCGGCCGCAAGGAGAAGGCGCAGGACGCCGCCAAGATCCGCTGGATCCTGGAGAACTCCTACCCGCAGGTGACGGACCTCAAGAAGCTCGCCACGGACGCCGGCGTCCAGGGCGAGCTCACCAAGGAGGACGCCGCCGCCGGCACCCAGGCCGCGATCTGGCGCTTCTCGGACGGCAAGAACGCCATCCCGAAGGACTCGCAGGCCAAGCAACTGCGCGACTACCTGGTCAGCGAGAAGAACAAGGGCATCGCCGCCGAGCCCAAGCCCTCGCTGAGCCTCACCCCGGACTCGGCGTCGGGCAAGCCGGGCAACAAGCTCGGCCCGTTCACCATCAACTCCAGCGCCTCCGAGGTGAAGCTGGCGCTGTCCGGCGACGCCGCGGACAAGGTGAAGCTGGTCGACAAGGACGGCAAGCCGGTCACCGGCCTGACCGGTCCGGTCGCCAAGGACACCCAGCTGTTCCTGGACGTGCCCGCGGGCACCCCGGACGGCGCGGCCACCGTCACGGCCGCGGCCGACACCGTGGTGCCCAGCGGCCGGGTCTTCCTCAGCAAGGGCTACACCCCCGAGAAGCACAGCCAGACCATGATCCTGGCCGGTTCCACCAAGCTCAGCGTCACCGACGCGGCCAAGGGCTCCTGGAGGCAGGGCAAGGGCGCGCTGCTGGACAGCACCGCCCAGGTCGAGTGCGACTCCAACGGCGTCCGGGTCACCGTGACCAACGGTGGTGACGAGGCGGCCACCGTCACGGTGAAGCCGGGCAAGTCGCTCACCGTGCAGCCGGGCAAGGCCGAGAGCGTCGTCGTCCCGGTCGCGGAGGACACCGCCTACGACATCACCGTCACCGGCCCGAACGGCTTCAGCAAGGAGTTCAAGGGCATCCTGGACTGCAAGGTCTCCAGCGTGACCCCGCCGACCTCCAGCCCGTCGGCCACCCCGGTCCCGACCGGCACCCCGACCGGCACCCCCAGCGGTACGCCGTCGGCCGCCCCCAGCACCGCGGCCGGGCAGCCGACTCCGGCCGGCAGCAGCTCGGCCCCCGGCACCACCGGTGACCTGGCCCAGACCGGTGGTAACGACGCCACCCCGATGATCGCCGCCGCCGCCGGCGGTCTGGTCGTGGCCGGCGGTGCCGCGGTCTTCGTCCTGCGCCGTCGCGGCCGCCACGGTCGCAGCGCCGCCTGAGGCCGCTGAGGCACTGAGGCTGCCGGCCCACTGAGGCAGCCGGGGCGCCGAGAGCGCCCGAACGCCACCGGCGCCGCACGCCGAAGGCGGCTGTACCCCCGGCCCGGCCCCCCGCACCTGTTGCGGGGGGCCGGGCCGCTTCGCGTCCGGGGCACCTCGCCGTCATGCCCGTCCCTGCCCTCGCGCCGCCGCGTCCGCCGTCCCTGCCCTCGCGCCGCCGTGTCCGGTGGCCCGGGCGGATACCCCGGTGGGGCAGCCGGGGCGGTTCGGGGCTCCCGGCGGGTGCGGCACAATGGAAGGCTGCAAGCCGAATTACTCCCGACGACGCCGGAGCGATCTCACGTGGCGGAATACATCTACACGATGCGCAAGGTACGCAAGGCGCACGGAGACAAGGTCATCCTTGACGACGTGACGCTCAGCTTCCTCCCCGGAGCGAAGATCGGCGTCGTGGGCCCCAACGGCGCGGGTAAGTCCACCGTGCTGAAGATGATGGCCGGTCTGGAGCAGCCCTCCAACGGCGACGCCTTCCTCTCGCCCGGTTACACCGTCGGCATGCTGCTCCAGGAGCCGCCGCTCGACGAGACCAAGACCGTCCTGGAGAACGTCGAGGACGGCGTCAAGGAGATCAAGGGGAAGCTCAACCGCTTCAACGAGATCGCCGAGCTGATGGCCACCGACTACTCGGACGCGCTGCTCGACGAGATGGGCAAGCTCCAGGAGGATCTGGACCACGCCAACGCCTGGGACCTCGACGCCCAGCTGGAGCAGGCCATGGACGCGCTGGGCTGCCCGCCCGGCGACTGGGCCGTCACCAAGCTCTCCGGTGGCGAGAAGCGCCGCGTGGCGCTCTGCAAGCTGCTGCTGGAGGCCCCCGACCTGCTGCTGCTCGACGAGCCCACCAACCACCTGGACGCCGAGTCGGTGAACTGGCTGGAGCAGCACCTGGCCAAGTACGCCGGCACCGTCGTCGCCGTCACCCACGACCGGTACTTCCTGGACAACGTGGCCGGCTGGATCCTGGAGCTCGACCGCGGCCGCGCCATCGGCTACGAGGGCAACTACTCCACCTACCTGGAGAGCAAGCAGTCGCGCCTCAAGGTCGAGGGCCAGAAGGACGCCAAGCGCGCCAAGCGGCTCCGCGAGGAGCTGGAGTGGGTCCGCTCCAACGCCAAGGGCCGCCAGGCGAAGTCCAAGGCCCGTCTGGCCCGCTACGAGGAGATGGCGGCCGAGGCCGACAAGATGCGGAAGCTGGACTTCGAGGAGATCCAGATCCCGCCGGGCCCGCGTCTGGGCAGCATCGTCATCGAGGTGGAGAACCTCTCCAAGGCCTTCGGTGACAAGATCCTCATCGACGACCTGAGCTTCACCCTGCCGCGCAACGGCATCGTCGGCATCATCGGCCCGAACGGCGCCGGCAAGACCACGCTGTTCAAGATGCTCCAGGACCTGGAGACCCCGGACTCCGGCAAGGTCAAGGTCGGCGAGACGGTCAAGATCAGCTACGTCGACCAGACCCGCGCCAACATCGACCCGAAGAAGACGCTCTGGGAGGTCGTCTCCGACGGCCTGGACTGGATCAACGTCGGCCAGGTCGAGATGCCGTCCCGCGCCTACGTCTCGGCGTTCGGCTTCAAGGGCCCGGACCAGCAGAAGCCGGCCGGCGTGCTCTCCGGTGGTGAGCGCAACCGCCTGAACCTGGCGCTCACCCTCAAGCAGGGCGGCAACCTGCTGCTCCTCGACGAGCCGACCAACGACCTGGACGTCGAGACGCTCTCCTCGCTGGAGAACGCGCTGCTGGAGTTCCCCGGCTGCGCCGTGGTCATCTCCCACGACCGCTGGTTCCTGGACCGAGTGGCCACCCACATCCTCGCCTACGAGGGCGAGAGCAAGTGGTTCTGGTTCGAGGGCAACTTCGAGTCGTACGAGAAGAACAAGATCGAGCGGCTGGGCGCCGACGCCGCCCGTCCGCACCGGGCCACCTACAAGAAGCTGACCCGAGGCTGACATCCAGCTGTCACAACGGCCCGGCAGACTGCCCTCCGGGGCGGCCTGCCGGGCCGCGGCCCGCCGCCACAGCCGTCCGGCGGGTCAACGGACGTCGAGGAGAACACTCGTGGCACGCCACATCTACGCCTGCCCGCTGCGCTGGTCCGACATGGACGCCTTCGGGCACGTCAACAACGTGGTCTTCCTGCGGTACCTGGAGGAGGCCCGGATCGACTTCATGTTCACCCAGGCCGCCGCGGCCGGGGCGGGGGAGTTCGCGGGCGGTTCGGTGGTGGCCCGCCACGAGATCGACTACAAGCGCCCGCTGGTGCACCGGCCCGAGCCGGTCACCATCGAGACCTGGGTGACCAGGATCGGCGGCGCCTCGCTGACGGTCTCGTACGAGATCAAGGACACCGCCGAGGACGGCACCGAGACGGTGTACGTCCGGGCGTCCACCGTGGTCGTCCCCTACGACCTGGCCGAGGGCCGGCCGCGCCGGATCAGCCCGGTGGAGCGGGAGTTCCTCACGCGCTTCATGGACGACCGCAGCATGGACGACCGCAGCATGGACGACCGCAGCCCGGCCGGGGAGACGGCCGGCGCGGCCGCCTGAGCATCCGCTCCACCACCGACGACCTGACGATTCGAGCTGACGAGCGTTGACCACCACCGCCCCCCTCGCCCTCGCCGACGCCGGGGAGGCCGCCGACCTGGCCGCCTTCCTGGTCCGCCTGCTGCGCTTCGACAAGGCGGCGGCGGTGCGGTTGCAGGCGGTGGCCCGGTCCGGGGCCGACAGTGTGCTGGCGGTCTTCGGACGGCTGCCGCTGGGTGGTTCGGGCGCGCTGGCGATCCGCACCGCGCGGCTGACCGCGCTCGCCGCGCCCGTCGACCGCACCGTCTCGGCGGGCCAGTTGCTGGACGGTGTGAACGGCGAGGCGAACACCGTCACGCTGCCCGCGCCCGTCACCGGCCCGGCCTGGGCGGGTCTGCTGCCGCCGCGCTCCGGCTGGCGGCCGGCCGGTGAGCCCCCCGTTGACGAGGTGTACCCCGAACTGATGGCCGGCGTGAGGGAGTTCCGCGAGCGTAGCGAGGCCGTTCCGGAGCACCACCGGACCCGTGCGGTGCTGGACGCGCTCGCCGACGAGATCTGGTCCCGGCCGGTCGCCGCCCTGCCCGAACTGCCGCTGCGCGCCGTGCACGCGGCCTATGTGATCGGCTTCCTCAAGCCGGCCGTCCCGCTCACCGTGCACCGGGCCGGCGGCTGGCTCCGGCTGAGCGCCCCGGCCGGATCGGTGGCGGTCCGTACGGCGGCCGCGCCGGGCGCGGGTCTGGGGCTCAGCCCGGTCCGGTAGGACCGGACCCGGCGCGACCCGACCCGTCGCGTTCCGGGCGGCAGGCCGGGCCGGTCAGCCCTCGGTGTTGATCATCGAGGCGGCGGCGTAGACGAGATAGTCCCAGAGCTGGCGCTCGGCGTCGGCCGGCAGGGTCAGTTCGTCCACGGCGGTCCGCATGTGCTTCAGCCAGGCGTCGTGCGCCGCGCGGTCCACCTTGAACGGCACGTGCCGCATCCGCAGCCGCGGGTGGCCGCGCTGTTCGCTGTAGGTGCGGGGGCCGCCCCAGTACTGCATCAGGAACAGGGCGAAGCGCTCCTCGGCGGGCCCGAGGTCCTCCTCGGGGTACATCGGCCGCAGCAACTCGTCCTCGGCGACGCCCTGGTAGAAACGGTGCACCAGTCGACGGAAGGTCGGTTCGCCGCCGACCTGCTCGAAGAACGTCTCCTCGCTGAGCGTGCCACGCCGGATCTCTTTCACCCGACCATGGTCGCAGACGCCGACGGGGTCGTACACCGGGACTTCCGGCCTACGACCCCGTGCGGGACCCCTCGACGGGGAGCGGCTGCTACGCGTCCTCCCAGCGGAACAACCGCCCGGCGATCGCGGTGAGCACGGCGGCGAAGGCCAGCAGCCCGCCCATCGTCGGCAGCGCGTCCATCACGCCGCCGCCCCGGGAGAGCACCGACTGCGCCGCGCTGACCAGGTGCTTCAGCGGTAGTACCTCGGAGAAGGTCTTCAGCCAGCCGGGCATGTTGTCGGCCGGGAAGAACGAGCCGGACAGGAACGACATCGGCAGCACGATGATCTGCGAGATGCCGTTGGCCGCCTCCTCCGTCTTGGCGACCGACCCGGCCAGCAGGCCGATCGACATGAAGGCGATCGTGGCGCACACCACCAGCGGGATGATCAGCCACCAGTCTCCGGTGAGCTTCAGCCCGAAGAACGGGGTGGTGGCGACCGCGATGAAGACGGCCGTCTGGACGAGCGCGGTCAGCACCGAGACCGCGATCCGGGAGGCCACGATCGACCCGGCGCTGACCGGGGCCAGCCGCAGGCGCCGCAGGACCTTCTTCTGCCGCCAGGAGACCAGGGTCAGTGAAGCGCTGAACACCGCACCGGTGGCCACCGCCCAGCCGAGCAGGCCGGGAGTGAGGAATTGGATCGGCTTCAGCGAGTTGTCCTCGACCTGGCTCGCGTCCAGCACGAAGGCCGGCGGTTTGCCGGTGGCGGCCTGGTTGGCCTGCTGGACCACCGAGTTGACGATGCCCTGGACGGAGCCGGCGCGGACCTGGTCGGCCGCGCTGAAGCGCAGTACCACCTTGCCGTCCGGCCCCTCCTTGATCATCGCGTCCAGGTCGCCCTTGCGGACCTTGTCCAGCGCGGCGGCCTCGTCGTCGCTGCGGTTGATCGTCAGGACCTTCTCCAGCTGGGCCCGGCCGTCGCCCTGCACCGAGTCCAGGATCTGGACCGCGCCGACCTGGACGACCTTGGCGTGCGGGCTGGTGGCGCCCTTGAGCAGGGTGCCGAGCAGCAGCAGGAACATCAACGGGAAGAGGATCACGAAGAAGACGGCGGCGCGGTCCCGGACGAAGGAGACCAGCATCACCCGCGAGAGACTCCCGAAGGCGCTGACCCGCTCGCGTTCCGGCGTTCCGGCGGGGCCGCCGGCCGGGGCCTGGGCCCGCTGCGCGGGCACTGCGGTGGCCTGGGTGCGGTCGGCGCTCATGCGCGGTACTCCCGTCCGGTGAGCTGGAGGAAGACGTCCTCCAGGGTGGCGCCGCGCACTTCGAGGCCGCGCAACGCGTTGCGCTCGGCCAGTACGGAGAGCACCGGGGCCGGGAGCCGGGTGGAGACGGAGAGCGAGACACCGTCGTCCTCGATCGAGGCGATCTCGGCACCGGCCGCCGCGAGCAGTTCGCGGGCGGTGTCGGCGCTCAGCAGGCCGGACTCCACGCTGACCCGCACGGTGTCGTCGATCTCCCGGACCAGGGCGGCCGGAGCGCCGGTCCTGAGGATCCTCCCGTGGTCCATCACCGAGACGCGGTCGCAGAGCACCTCCGCCTCGTCCAGGTAGTGGGTGGTGAGCACGACCGTGCGGCCCTCGGAGTTGATGCCCCGCAGCAGGTCCCAGAGGTTGCGGCGGGCCTGTGGGTCGAGGCCGGTGGTGGGTTCGTCCAGGAAGACGAGCTCCGGGTCGTGGGCCAGCGCGCAGGCGATGGAGAGTCGCTGGGCCTGGCCGCCGGACATCTTGTCGGTCATCACCGCGGCCGACTCGGCCAGGCCGACCCGCTCCAGCATCGCGTCGGCGCGCTTGGGGCCGACGCCGTAGAAGGAGGCGAAGGTGCGGATCGTCTCGCGTGCCGTCAGTTTGTTGAAGAAGGCCGAAGCCTGGAACTGCACGCCGATGCGCGGCAGCAGCTTCGGATTACGCGGCCAGGGAGCCATCCCCAGCAGCTCGATCCGGCCCTCGTCGGGTTTGCGGATTCCCTCCAGGATCTCCAGCGTGGTCGTCTTCCCGGCGCCGTTCGGGCCCAGGATCCCGTAGAACTCGCCGACCTCGACGGTGAGTGACACTCCGTCGACGGCTTGTACGTCCCCGTACCGCTGACGGATTCCGTCGGCGGATATAGCAGCAGTCATACATCCTGACCCTACGGGTATTCAGGAACGCCGTGCAGGTGGAGCACGGTCTTTGGGAGATCATTTTGCCTGGGGCGGTAATGCGCCCGGACCGAGCGGTGGTTGACGACCGCTCGGCCCGGGACGGAGGTTCAGGCGCGGTGCAGGGTGATGGTGGTCCACGCTCCGATGTGGATCCGGTCGCCGTCGTTCAGCGGGATCGCGGTGTGCGGGGCGATCGGTTCGGCGCCGCCGTTCACCGTGGTGCCGTTGGTGGAGTCCTGGTCGACCAGCACCCAGCTGCCGTCCGCCTGTTCGGCGAGCAGCGCGTGCTGGTGCGAGGCGCCCGGGTCCTCCGGCGGTACCGACAGGTCGATCTCCGGTACGGTGCCGCGGTGCTGGCTTCGCCGGCCGATCCGCAGCTGGCCGCGACCGGTGATCGGAATGCGCCGCTCGGGGCAGTACGGCGGGAAGAACAGGCCCGCCGCCTCCGGGCCACTGCGGGCCATCATGTCGGTGAAGTAGTCGCGGTCGGCCGAGACCACCGCGAGCCAGTTGGACCGCACCGGCTCGGGCCGGCCGGGGTGCCCTGGTTGGCCGGGGTGGCCCAGCGGGGGCTGCTGCTGGGCCTGCGGGGGAGCCTGCTGGACCTGCGGCGGCACCGGCGGGGCCAGGTTGAACGAGGTGCCGAACTCCTCGCCGCGACCGGTCGGGCCCGGCTGGGCGTAGACCGGGCCGGAGTCCTCGCGGGGCGGGTTCTCCTGGTACGGCGAGCCGTGCGCGGGTGCGGGTGCGGGTGCGGGCGCCTGCTGCCCGTTGGCGGGCTGGGGCGGCGGGTAGCCGTAGCCGGACGGCGCGCCGCCGTGGGGGCCCTGCGGGTGCTGCGGCTGCGGTGGCTGCTGCGACTGCGGCTGGTGCTGGGCCTGTTGGTGCTGACCGTGTTGGTGCTGGCTGTGCTGAGGCTGGCCGTGCTGGGGCTGGGCGTGCGACAGCTGGCCGTGCTGGGGCTGCTGGTGCGGGGCCGGCTGCTGCTGTCCCTGGCCGCCGGGCTGCGGGCTGCCGCCGTACGCGGCCGGGATGTTCAGCGGGGCGGGCCCGGCCGCCTGCCCGGGGATGCCGCCGTCGGCCGTGGGCTGGCGGTGCGAGGGCGCGGAGAGGTCATAGTCGTACCCGCACTCCTCGCAGAACCGGCCGGTCTGCGGGCTGCGGCAGATCGGGCAGACCACCAGGCCCTCGGTGAGCTCCGGGTAGCCCTGCGTGGCAGGGGGCGGTACCGCGCCGGGCGCCACCGGTCCGCCGAACGGCGCTCCGCCGTGACCGCCGGGCGCCCCGTGGGAGCTGTGGGAGCCGTGGGAGCCGTAGCCGCCGGGGGCCGCGTGCCCTCCGGGCGTCCCAGGGATCCCGTGCGCGCCCGGGAGAGTGCCGGGCGGCGGCGGGATCGGTGGCGGTGGTGTCATCGGGAAGCCGCAGAAGTCGCACCAGTCCTCGGCCTGCGACTCATGGCCCCTCGGGCAGATCGGCATCAGGTCCCCCCTCAATTCCAGCCAGCTGGGGCAGCGTCAGGCCGGGCTCGGGCCCGGTCACGTCCTCACCGGTCACTTCTTCACACGTACGGTCTTGGTCGACCGGGTCTCAAGGGTCATCGAGTCGGCCTCGCTCACGTCCTTACGGAACCGAACCGTACCCTCCTTGGGGTCGACCACGTCCACCACCTTCTGGAGCAGTTTGAAGGTGCCCTCGTTGCCGGTCGCGTGGGCGATCCGGACGGCGGCGCCGAGCTTCGCGGTGGCGCGGTCCACGTCCCCGGCCCGGTGGGCCTCCAGCCCCTCCTGGATGGAGGAGGCCAGTTCGGCCTGCCCGGTGTAGTGGGCCACCTGCGGGCTGATCCGGGTGGACGAGGCCAGGTCGTCCGTCCAGACCGCCTTGACCAGGCCCTGGGTCAGCACCTCGGGCCCGCCGCCGGCCTGCGGCGGCAGGACCAGGCTGACCCGGGCGGCGAGCATCTCGTTGCCGACGGCGGCGGCCGGGACCTCCACGCAGACGTGGTAGTCGCGGCTCTCGTCGCCCCAGGAGCCGGTGGGATAGTCGCCCGCGCGGGGGCCGGCCTCCGCGCGGCGGCCGGTCAGGTCCTCCACCGAGGGAGCGACCTGCTTGACGAACTTGACCACCGCGTTGGCCGGCGTCCAGATCCGCAGCGCGACGTCGGCGACCTGCTTGCCCATCGCGCCGGCCATCATCGAGCGGAAGTCCTCGGCGAGGCCGGACGGTTCGGCGACGATGTCGACGGTGCCGAGCAGCGCGGAGGAGATCTTGCGCAGCTCGTCCACCTTCCAGTCGGTGCCCACGCCTCGGCAGTCGGCGGTGAAGTGGCCGGTCACCCGCTCGATGGCGCGGTCCAGGTCGGCCGCCGACTCGTGCTCGTTGTTGCCGTCGGTCAGCAGGATGGCGTGCCGGATGGCGATGTCGCGGCGGCTGAGGAAGAGCTTGTCGGCCTTGGCCAGCCAGGTGCCCATGGCGGTGCCGCCGGCCGCGTTGAGCCGGCGCAGCGCCTCTCTGGCCCGGGCGCGGGTGGCCTCGGAGGCGATCGCGAGGGTGCCGTCCCCGGGATAGATGTCGCGGGCCTCGTGGGTGCCGGCCACCACGGCGAAGGCGACGCCGTCGCGGACGGTGCCGATGGCGGCGGCGGTGGCCTCCCGGGCGCCGCGCATCTTGCTGGCCGGGTAGTCCATCGAGCCGGAGCAGTCCACCATGATCACCACGGCGGCGGACTGGTTGCCCGCGCCCTGCGACCCCGCGTCGGACACTCCCAGCGGACGGCCGCCGGACGTGCCGCCGCCGGTCGCGGTGACGGTGACGATGGCGTTCACCTCGCGGGCGCCGTCCGCGAGGAACTCGTTCTGGAAGATGTCCACGTCGAACCTGGGCAGGTTCGGCTTCGCCAGTGTTGCCATGGGCCGGTGGCTCCCGTCGGGTGGTCGAAGGTGCGAAACGGTCGGTGGGGGCGGGTGGGGCCGGGGCGGCGCGTGCGTCAGGCCGTCGGCGGGTGCGGCGGTCGCGGGGGGACGACCGGCGGTGCGGCGGGCGGCGCGGCGGGCGGCAGGGGCGCGGCGGGCGAGCCGATCACCGGCAGGTCGGGGAGGGTCGGGTCGTGTTCCTCCTCGGGGCCCTCCGGTGCGGCGCCGATCACCGGCAGGTCCAGCGCGGTCGCCGTCCGGGCGTCCTCCCCGGTGTCCTCCCCGCCGGCGGGCCCGGCGGCCGGCCCGGTGGTCGGGTCGATCGGCAGGACGGCGACGGTGATGTTGTCGTGCCCGCCGGCCGCGACCGCGAACTTCACCAGGGTCTGCGCCGCGGCGAGCGGTTCGGCGCGGGCGTCCTGGCGGACGAAGTAGGCCAGGTCGGTGGCGGCCTCGGCGTAGTTCCAGAGGCCGTCGGTGCAGATCAGCAGCACACCGGGGACGTGCGGGGTGAAGTCCAGGGTGTGCGGGACGACCTCCTCGGCGTCCGCGCCGAGCCAGCCGGTGATGGCGTGGGCGCGCGGGTCGGCGTAGGCCTCGGCCTCGGCCATCAGCCCGGCCTCGACCATCCGGGCGGCCCAGGAGTCGTCCTGGGTGAGCCGGAACGGCTCGGCGCAGGCCCGGTCGTCCGGGATCCAGTAGGCCCGGGTGTCGCCGACCCAGCCGATGGTGACCCGGCCGCCGGACGCTATCGCGCTGACGTAGGTGCAGGCGGGCGCGTTGAGGTCGGGCCGGGTGGGCGAGGCGCCGTCCACGGCGAGGTCGGCGACGGCCTTGGCGGCGTCGGCGATCGCCTGGCGCATCGCCGCGTTGGGCTCGTGGCCGGCCTCCAGTGCGGTGAGCAGCGACTCGGAGGCGGTGTCGACGGCGGTCTCGGACGCCTCGTCGGGCCGGTCGGAGGAGGAGACCCCGTCGCAGACCACGGCCACCACGACCGGCTCGCCACCGGGCAGCGAGGTGGCGGCGACGGTGAAGGAGTCCTCGTTGCGGTGGTGGCGCACGCCCCGGTCGCTGACCCCGGCGACGCCCGCGAGGGACTTCTCCATGTGGTCGCGCGGGCGGGGCTGGGCGCCGCCGCAGGCCTCGCAGTAGCCGTCGGTGGTGACCTGCGGCACGCCGCAGTGCACGCAGACCGGAGCGCTCTGCGCCGGGACGGTCGGCGGGTGGTCCTCACCGCGGGCGGCGGACCAGCTGGCGGGCATCGCGCCCGGGGCCGGGCGGCCGTCCCGGCCGGCCCCGCAGGAGCCGCAGAAGACGTCCTCCGGATCCAGCGGCTCGGAACAGCTCGGGCACACGGTCTGCTGTGGCATTGGCTACACCCACGTCCTGGGGCGGGCACGGTTGGCCCGCTCCACCATCTCGATCCTGGTCTCGGCCCGGTCGGCCAACCGGGCGAGTACCCGGTAGGACTGCTCCAGTGCGAACCGCAGTTCCCGTTCGACGGCCGGCCGTCCCAGTACGGTGACCTCGCCGGCCGACCGGGCCTGGCCGCCCTCTCCGGGAGAGCCGGCCGTCACCCAGCCGAGCGCGGCGCCGAGCACCTCCACGGCGAGCTCCTCGCGGCGGCGGTCGTCCAGGCGCAGCGCGGTCAGCTGCGCGGAGCTCGCGCCGAGGTCGGCGCCGAGCGGGTCGGTGGCGGGCCGTTCGCGCAGCCGGGCCCGGACGGCGGCGATCCGGGCGGCGGTGAACTGGCTGGAGGTGGCCGGCACCGACTCCAGGACGGCGACGGCGCCCGGCCGGTCGAGGTCCCCGAGCCGGACCCGGGCCAGCCCGAAGGCGGCGCTCAGGTAGGCCTGGTCGGTGCTCCACACCAGCCGGTAGAACTCGGCCGAGTCGCCGCCGGAGCCGAGGAGTTCGGCGCAGATGGCGAGGGCCAGCTTCGGGGCGCTCTCGCCGGGGAAGGCGTCGTAGACGGCGTCGAAGGCCTCGGCGGCGGCGCGTACGCCGCCCGGGTCGGGGGCCCGGTCCGCCGCGGTGGCGGAGCCGGCCAGGGCGGTCAGGCCGCGGTACCAGACCACCCGCCAGTCGTCGGGGTGGTCGTTCTCCAGAGCGGTCAGGGCGTCCGCGGCCTCGCGGTGCCGGCCGAGTTCCAGCTGGGCGCGCAGCTCGCGCAGCCGTCGCTCGACGGAGTCGGCGGGCGCGCCGGCCAGGGCGGTCAGCGCCTCCTCGGGGTCGGCCCCGAGCAGGGTGGCGAGGAAGCCGGCGTTGGGGTCGGCGGGGTCGACCCGGGGGGCGGGCAGCGCCAGCGCGGCGGCGGCCGGGTCGAGGGCGGCCACCCGCAGCTCGCCGGGTACGGTGCCGGGCAGTACCAGCTCGGTGTCGACCACCCGCAGCTCCGGGCCGAACAGGGTGGAGAGGGCGGGGCGCGGCCGGCCGTCCTGGAGCGCCAGCACCTCGCGCAGCACGCCGGTGAGCTGGTCGGCCATCTCCTCGGCGGAGGCGAACCGGCGGGCCGGGTCCGGGTCGGTGGCACGGACCAGGAAGCGGTAGTACGACTCGTACGCGGCGAAGACCGGTACGGCCTCGGGCCCGGGCAGGGAGTGGCGGTAGGTGGTGCTGTAGCCCTGGAAGTCGAAGGTGAGCACCGCGAGGGTGCGGGCCACGGTGTAGAGGTCGGAGGCGGGGGAGGGGCCGTCGGTGGCGATCTCGGGGGCCTGGTAGCCGATGGTGCCGTAGATCGGGCCGTCGTCGTCCAGGTGGCGGACCGCGCCCATGTCGATGATCTTGAGCGCGTCGCCGCTCTGGATCACGTTGTCGATCTTGAAGTCGCAGTACACCAGGCCCCGGCTGTGCAGGTACCCGAGTGCGGGCAGCGCCTCCAGCGCGTACGCGATCGCCTGCTCCACCGGCAGCGGCTCGCGGTGGCCGTCCGGCGTGCGGCGGTCGTTGGCGATGTCCTTGAGCGACTTGCCGCCGACGTACTCCATGACGATGTAGCCGTCGGTGGAGCCGGTGCGCAGGTCCGGGTGCTCGGCGAAGTTGATGATGCGGACGATGTTCGGGTGGTCCACCTCGGCCAGGAAGCGCCGCTCCGCGACGGCCACCGCGAGCGCGTCCTCGTCCCCGGTGTCCAGCAGGCCCTTCAGCACCACCCACTTGTCGTTGACCCGCCGGTCCACCGCCAGGTAGATCCAGCCGAGCCCGCCGTGCGCCAGACAGCCCACCACCTCGTACTGCCCGCCGACCAGGTCCCCCCGGCGCAGCTTGGGCGTGAACGAGTACGGCGTGCCGCACTTGGTGCAGAAGCCCTCCGGGCGGCCCGGGCGGCCGTTCTTCTCCCGGCCCACCGGGGTGTCGCACTTGGAGCAGAACCGCTTGCGCTCCGGCACCTCGGGGTTGGCCAGCACGGCCTGCGCCGGGTCGGCGTCCGGGACGCTCGGCACCGTCACCAGGCCGGCGCCGAGCCGGCTGCGGGTGCCCGCGCTGACGCTGCCCCGGCTGCTGCGCACCGACACCGAGCGGCCGCTGCCGGTCCGGGTGGAGCGGTGCGAGCGGGAGCGGCCGGACATCGTGTGGGACGAGCCGGAGCCGGCCCGGGACGAGCCGCTCCGCCCGGAGTCGGGGGCGACCCGGGCCGAGGGCAGGTACGGCTGGGTGAGCCCGGTGTCGCCGCCGGGGGCGGTGAGGCCGCACTCGTCGCAGTAGCCGTCGTCGTCGATCGTCCCGGCGCAGTCGCGCGGGCAGGGCGAACCCGGGCCCGCGGCGGTGGCCGGGGTGCCCGCCGGGCTGCCGGAGGCGGCGGTCTTCACCGAGGACGCGCCCGCCGGTGCGAGCCCGCACTCGTCGCAGTAGCCGTCCTCGTCGATCGTCCCGCCGCCGGTGCACTCCGGCCGCTCGCACGCTTCGCCCATGAACCTCAGCCCCCCTGAACCTGTCCGTCGACCGGCGCCCCGCCGGCCTCTCCCTGCACGGCCTCTCCTTGCGCGGCCCCGCCGGCTCCGGCCCCGCCCGCTCCGGGCCCGTCCTGCTCCGACGCGTCCGGGGTGGGCCGCAGCGACTGCTGGAAGCGGGCCACCGCGGCGGCCGCCGCCCGCAGGTCGCAGGGCGCGCTCCAGAGCAGCCAGCGCGCCTTCTCGTAGCGCTCGACCACTTCCGGGTCCTCGGCGACCCGAAGCCGGGCCGCCATCGCCTTGTACGCGTCCAGCCGTCCGCGCAGCTCGGCCCGGACGGCCAGCGGCTGGGTCACCTCGGTGAGCGACTGCCGGGCCCGGCCCAGCTCCTTGGCGGCGGCGTCCTCCAGGGCGTCCAGCAGCGGTGCCAGCCGGTACCACTGGCCGCTCTGGCGCAACTCCAGTGCCAGCACGATCCGTTCGCGCAGCGCCGAGGCCGGGCCCGGCACCGCGGGCACCTCGGTGGCCGCTATCTTCGCCAGCACCTCGCCGCGCGCCCGGCGGGCCTCCGCCAGCGTGGCGTCCGCCCGTTGCAGCAGCTCGCCGACGCCCTGCAGCCGCTCCTCGGCGTCGTCGCGCAGCCGCAGCATGTTCTCCAGCTCCAGCCGGACGCCGTCCAGCGCCCGCCCGGCCCGGTCGAACCGTTCGGTGTCCACCATTCCGGAGGGGGTGGCCAGCGCGGTGCCGTCCGGAGTGGTGCCGCGCTGGGCGGGCACCCGGGCCGGTCGCCAGAGCGCCAGCGGGTCGCTGCGGACCTCGGCCCGCAGCTCCGTCAGATCGGCGTCCAGCCCGACCAGGTCGTCGGCGAGCGGGTGGTGGCCGGTGCGGACGCCGAGCGAACCGGCCAGGTTCCGTACCCGGTGCAGCTCGGCCAGCAGCAGGTCGATCCGGGCCGGCAGCGCGGACCAGACGGCGTCGGCGGCGCTCACCACCTCCAGCACGGTGGCGTACCAGGAGTTCATCCGCACCATCAGCGCGTCCAGGCTGACCCGCTCGACCAGCCTGGCGGGTGCGCCGAGCAGCTGCGGGCCGTCCGGCAGCGCACCGCCGGGCACGGTGACCGCCTCGCCGGTCAGCAGCTCGCTCAGTTCGGCGAGTTCGGGCGTGCCGGGCCTGGCCTTGCGGGCGCGCACCGCGCGGGCGGAGGCCAGGGCCTCCGAGTAGCGGTCGAACAGCGCCCAGAGCAGCGGCAGGCCCTGCCCGGCGACCGTCCAGCGCTCCTGGGTGCGGCCGGCCAGCTCGGCGCCGTCGAGCAGGCGCAGACCGGGATGGTCCTGGAGCGAGAGCAGGGCCGACTCGACCGCGTCGCGCTCCGCGCCGAGGCGCGCCAGCGCGCGGTCCACCTCCTCCCGGCTCAGCACCGGACCAGCAGATGCTGCCAACGCCGTGTCCTTCCTGTCTGGTGTCGCTCGCTGTGCCGTCCGGTGCCGCTCGCTGCGGTGTCCGCCGTGGTGTCCGCCGCGCTGTCCGGGTCCCTCCGCTCCGGTCGTCGGCCGCACCGCGACCGTCCTGACCCTAGCCGGTGGCCCGGAGGACGGGCCGGGCGCGGGCCGTCAGGACGCCCTCATCGGCGCGCCTCGCACCGATCCGGTCGGGCGCCGCTCAGCGGGCCTGCTCCTTCGGCCAGTAGTGGTCGGCGTCGTTCAGCATGTACGGCTTGAGCCAGCGGTCGTAGCCCGCCCGCCAGGCGCCGCCGGAGTGGTAGTCGGCGAGTACCTGGTTCACCCGGGCCGTCAGGTCGGTGCTGTTCTTCAGCATCGCGATGCCCATGACGGCCGGCCGGACCTCGCCGTCCACCACCCGGACGGTCTGGTCCTGGGCCGCCTGGCTCGCCGCGAGGCCGTCGTCGGTCATGGTCGCGTCGATCTTGCCGAGCTGCATCAGCACCAGGCAGTCCAGGTGGTTCTCCACCGTGACGATCTTCCCGACCTTCGGGCGGGCCTTCAGCTCGTCCTCCGCCGAGGAGCTCGACGCGGCGCAGACGGTCTTGCCGTTCACCGCCTCGTCTATGGTCCTGGCCGGCGACGACTTCGGCACCAGCACCCGCTGGCTGGTGGTGAAGTACGGCTTGGAGAAGGCGACCTGGTCCAGCCGGTCGCAGGTGATCGTCATGGTCCGGACGATCAGGTCGACCCGGCCCTCCTGGATGAACTTGATCCGCTCGGCGGTCGGCACCGCCTTGAGGGTCACCTTCTCCGGGTCGCCCATGAGGGCCGTGCCGATCGCCTTGGCGAGGTCGATGTCGAAGCCCTCGATCTGACCGGTGTTCGGGTTGCGCGCGCCCCAGCGGTAGCTGTTCTGGTCCACGCCGATCACCAGGCTGCGCCGGGCCTTGATCGCCTTCACCGCCGGGCCGTCCTCGGTGCTCGCCGGCACGCTCTTGTAGACGTCGCAGTCGGCCTGCGGCTGCTGCGGCGCCTGTTCTGCCCGGGGTGCCCGCTGCCCCGCGGCCGCCGCCGGCAGCACGGCGCCCTGCGGGGCGCCCGCGCCCAGCACCGCCGCGCAGGACGCCAGCAGCGCCACCGCCGTCACCGACCGGGCCCGTACGTTTCCCTTGCGCATGATGTCCGTTCCCCCTCTACCGGTACTCGGCCAGTCGCCGGCCGAGGCCGCGCGCCGCCGCCACGGCCGCCACCAGGGCCAGCAGCGCCACCGCCACGGCGGCGGTGCGCAGGTCCCCGTCGATGCCCTCGGCCGCCTGCCGGAACTCCTTCAGCTCGATCCCGGCGGCGTTGGCCAGCCCCTGGTCGGCGGCGCTGAACGAGGCGTCGGCGCTCTTCGGCACGTCCGCCTCCTTGACCGTCACCGTGGCGTCCAGCGCGCCCTGGTAGTCCGCGTCGACGTTCTCCAGCCTGCTCGCCGCGGCGTGCCGGTCGTACCACTCCTCGTACCGCGTCCTGGCGTCCCCGATGGCCGGGGACGCGTCCGGCGGGGCCAGCCGCAGCGCCGTCACCAGCGTGCCGCCGCGGGGGAGATCCCCGTCGCCCTCCTTGCGGCTCTCCAGGTGCTCGGTCGTCGTCGTCCACAGGTCCGCGTACGTGGTGCTCGAACCCCGGGCGACGAAGTGCAGGTTCTCCGCCAGCCGGGCGGTCAGCACGTCCACCCGGGCCGCGTTGAGCGCCCGCAGCGGGGCCGCGCCCCTGGACTCGCTGCGCGCCAGGCCGTTGTGCGCGTCCAGCCCCGCGACCGTCAGCCAGAGCGCCCCGGCCAGCACGGCGGCGGTCGCGCCGAGCAGACCGGGGTTGAACACCCGGTTGGTGCGCCGGAACAGCCTGATCTGCACCCAGACCAGCGCGCCCAGGGTCACCACGCCCAGCCCGTACGCCGCCCACGGCACGGCCTTGGCCTCGGCGAAGTCGTCCGCCAGCTCCTGGTTCTCGGCGGCGGTCAGCTGGGCGGCGGCCGGCAGCAGCACCGTCCGCATCTGGTCGGAGGCGTACCGCAGATAGGCGCCGCCGAGCGGGAAGCCCTGCCGGTTGTCCGCCCGGGCGGCCTCCACCAGACCGGCGTAGACCGGCACCTGCTGGTTGAGCGTGGTGAGCCAGCCCTGGGCGGGGGAGGAGGCGGTGGTCCGCGCCGCGGCCTCGGTGATCAGCCGGGAGGCCGTCGCCAGGTCCTGCTCGTACCGGTCCCGGACGGCCTTCGGCTCCGCACCGGCCAGCAGGAAGCCGGTGGCCGCCGTGGTGTCCGCGTCGGCCAGCGAGCGGTGGATGTCGGCGGCCGCCTGGCTCAGCGGCTGGCTGTACGAGACCACCCGTTCCGCCGCCTGCGCACGGGAGTTGACCTGCCAGGCGGTGAGCGCGCCGAACGCCACGGTGAGCACGGCCAGCAGGGCCCCGGCCAGCCGCAGCCGGCCCGGCGCCGTTCCGGTGGCTCGGCCGAGCCGGGCGCGCAGCCCGGTGGCCGGGACCGCCGCCGCCGGGCCGCCGGGCGGTACCGGCACCACCGCGCCCGGCTCCTGTGTACGTACTGGTGTCGCCACCCGCCTCACCCTCCCCTGTGGCCCGCCCCGTCATCCGGGGCCCGACCGTTGCCAGCAGTATGGCCGTCAGTCCCCGCGGCCACACCCGACTTGCGCCGATCTTGAGCATCTCCGAGCGGCGGAACGGCCGCTGCCGCCGGACGCGGGGCGGGCGGCGATCGCTGCGACGCGGGATGCACCCTATGCGGTTCCCCGGACAGTCGGAGGGGAGGGGTCCGCTTGTGTCCGGGCACCGGTTCGGCGGGGACCGCTCCGTACCATGGGCCGTATGCGCCTGCTTGGAACCATCTCCGCCGACCGTCCGCTGCTCGTCGTCGCCGTCCGGGAGGAGGCCGCCCACCTCGGCGACCGGCTCCCCGTGCTGCTCACCGGCATTGGCAAGGTCAACGCCGCCGCCGCGCTGGCCACCGTCCTCGCCCGGGGGGAGCACCCCAGCGAGGTGGTCAACCTCGGCACCGCCGGCGCCCTGCGCCCCGGCTGGGAAGGCACCCACCAGGTCACCCAGGTGCTCCAGCACGACATCGACACCCCGGCCCTGTACGCCCTCACCGGCCGCACCTACGGCGCGCCGCTCGTCGTCGGCAAGGGCGACGGCCCGGTACTGGCCACCGGCGACCTCTTCGTCTCCGACCCGGCCGCCCGCGAGCGCCTGGCCGAGCACGCCGACCTGGTCGACATGGAGGGCTACGCCCTCGCCACCGTCGCCCACCGGGCGGGCGTGCCCGTCCGGCTGGTCAAGCACGTCAGCGACGAGGCCGGCGCGGACGCCGGGCACACCTGGCGCGAGTCGGTCGACGACTGCGCACGCCACCTCGCCGACTGGCTGCACACCCAGGGCTGGTGACGGTGCGGCCGGAGCGATTCAGGGGGGTACGAGTGAACGGGAAGACCACACCGTCCGTGGGCCGCGACGTCCGCCCGCCCGGGCTCAACGCCGACGAGCCGACCACCCTGCTCACCTTTCTCGACTACCTGCGCGAGGCCGTCATCGGCAAGACCGCAGGGCTCTCCGACGAGGACGCCCGGCGGCCCGGCGTCGCCTCCGGCACCAGCCTGCTCTGGCTGGTGCGGCACCTCACCGCCGTCGAACTCAACTGGTTCGTCTGGGCCTACCGGGGCGCGGACGTCGAACCCTGGGACGACGACGCGCCCTCGCCCGGCGACGAGACGGTGGCCGGATCGGTCGCCGCCTACCGGGCCGCGATCGCCCGGGCCAACGAGGTGATCGCCGCCGCGGCCACCGACCTCGACCACCCCGGCGTGCGCCCGCTGCGCCCCGACGCCGAAGCCCCGTCGATGCGCTGGCTGCTCGTCCACATGATCGAGGAGACCGGCCGGCACGCCGGCCACGCCGACATCCTCCGCGAACAGCTGGACGGTTCGGTCGGTCGCTAGGGCTTGGGCCGGGCACCGACCGCTGCCGGCGGGGGCGGCAGCGGCCCGCGAAGCGCTCAGGCCGCGATGGAGAGAACCCGCTGAATCGCCCCTGATGCCCCGCCCGGCTCTTCGTCCTCCGCCACCGGGGCGAAGGCGGCGTGCGGATGCTCCCGAAGCAACTCCATCCACGTGCGGACCGTGGTTCCGTGCGGTACGGGGACGACGCTGACCGGGCGGGCCGGTAGCCGCGGCGACATCACGGATGCCACAAGGCTGTTGTCGATCATCGTTACCAGGATCGACTGGTGGCCGATCCGTCCGATGCGTTCCATGACATGACGCGCGGGCTCGTCGGCGGCCGCCACGATCAGGTCGTGCTCACCGGATCCTGCGCCACCGTCGATGCTGGAGAGGAAGTTCATGAAACCGGTGATGTCGTTCGACCGGAGACGTTCGATCACGGCATCCCGCGCCAGATTGAATGACGGGTCGTCCGACGCCGCGCGGAAGTTCAGGGACATCGAGTTCGCCACGGCGAAGTCGATCTCGGTCATCTCTTCCCGTGTCGGGTAGGCGATGTCATCGGCCAGGCCGTGCTGGGCCAGCCACTGATTGACCTCGGTCCACAGCCAGACCTGGGAGCGGCCCGCCGTACCTTCCGGAGGGGGGAAGGGGGTGCCTCCCGACTTGCGGCTTCCGTTGATCCACTGGGCCACGTTCTGGCGGGTCCGGTCGGTCCGGTCGGCAATCTCGTGGATGCCCACGAGATCTCGGTCGAGCCTCAGCACCCGAAGCTGGGGAAGTGTCGCGTGTGCCACCGACACCGCACCGAGTGCGGCCTGGACGGCAGTGGCGCCGTCAAAGGCGACCGTCAACAAATTCAAGCCGCCCGCGCGGGCCAGCATTGCATCCATCTGCTCGCGGAGGGTTTCAACCGCCGAATCGTCGTCTACATCGACACCGGCGACAACGAAGGTGAACTCGTACTCCATGGCGTCCCCCTTCTGCTCGACATCCTCACGATGGCAGAAGTGTTGTCGTTCGTCAACGGTTAAATAGCCATAAAGTGGACATTTCGCTGTGTGACTAGTTGCGGGGCAACCCTGTCAGGCTTCGGTTGGCGGCCTCGGGCGGCAGTGGGCAGCGGGCGGCCGTACGGTTGATCCGCTTGGCTTCGTTTCCGGCATTCCTCGGGGTGCTGCTGATCGGGATCGTGGTGCACCGGGCCGCGCACGGGCAGTAAAGCCTGCCCCAGTGTCCGTCCTGGTGGAGGGCCCAGCCTTGGGCCACCCACTTTTCCAACGCCTCCCGAATCTCCTTCTTCGGGTGGCCGCCCGGCGACAGGGGGGCGCCTACCACCAGGGCACCTCCATCGGGCTGTGTCCGGCATGCCGCCCGGCCGGGTGCGCCGCCGCGCATCCGGAGAGTCGAACGTCGAGGCGGGAGGAAGCGGCCTCGGTGACGGCTCTGGCCGGGGCCGAGTCAAGGTCGAGCAGAGACACCAAGTGCCCTTTCGCGCGCTCACGGCCCCGGTTGGAGTGCTGTCCGGCCTGGGCGTGTCTGCGCCGCGGCTTCAGCGGGCCGTTCGGGTGGTGCGAAAAGCCTAGCCCTCTGCCGGGCCGTGCCGCTTCCGTGCCGCGAAGCAGCTGGTTGTATGTCAGTTCCTCACCCTGTGCCGCGGTTCAGCGCGGCCGTCCCCCCAGGAGCGGTCGCGTTGTCGGGTCGGGGTTGGCGCTGACGGTGTTCCGGGCGGCGGCGGCGGCCGCCGCGCTCTGGCTTGAACTCCACGCCGAGGTCGATGCGTTGGCCCGCCGTTACGAGGTGGCCACCGGTCCCGGCCGGGATGTCGTGCTACTCGACGGGGTGGAGGGGACGGTCCATGAGCGACTGAGTGGCTGGTCAGCTGATCACGGCGGCCGACTGGGCCGCCGCCACCACGGCCTCGGTGGTGGTGACCTTGGCGAACCGCATCGCGTGCAGCACCGCCCCGGTGGCGCGGGCGAGTTCGGCGGCCGGGACGGTCACGCCGTCCGGGCCGGCCATGTCGAAGGTGTGCATGGCGTCGGCCGGGAAGACGGTGTCGTAGCCGAGGTTGCCGGCCATCCGTGCGGTGGTCTCGTTGCACACGTTCGTCATGATCCCGGTGATCACCACCTGCCGTGCGCCCCGCTGCTGGAGCCAGGCGTGCAGGTCCGGCGTGCCGTAGAAGGCGCTGTTGACCGGCTTGGTGATGTGCAGGTCCGCGCGCACGCCCGCGACCACGTCCTTGAGCTCGAACCCGGAAGTCCCCGGCACCAGCGGTCCGACCTGCGACGCGTGCTGCACCACCACGATCGGTCGTCCGGTGCTCTCCCATGCGGAGACCAGCTCGCCGATCCGCTGCTCGGCCTCCGGGTTGTCGCGGGTGCCCCAGAACGCGTAGTCCTCGAAACCCTTCTGAACGTCGATCAGGACGAGGACGGAGTCGGTGTCAATGGTCAGTGGCGCGTCGAGCGCGCTGGTGTTGGTCATGGCTCCATCCTGCAACGCGACGCGTACCGTCCGTGATGGGTCGTGGTGCCAGGTATCGATAGATTTCTGCCAGGGTGCGCGGTCCGGTCCCACCGGCCGGGCACGTGTTGGTTCCGGGCCCCAGGGGTCGGCCGCCGCTAGATTTCTGCCATGCGCAGGGTGGGTTGTCTGATCTTCGATGGTGTCCGGCCGTTCGACTACGCGGTGATCGGGGAGGTGTGGTCGAACCGGGTCACCCGGCCCGGGCTGCCCCATTTCGAGCTGCGGGTGTGCGGACCGGACGGCGCCCGGGTGCGGCTCGGGGGCGGCCTGGAGCGGGTGCCGGACTTCGGGCTGGACGCCCTGCTGGACTGCGATCTGATCGTCGTGCCCGGGCTGGAGAACCCGACGGAGCCGCGCGATCCGGCGGTCCTGGCGGCGCTGCGGGCCGCACACGAACGGGGCGTGTCGATCGCCTCGCTCTGCGCGGGCGCGTTCGTCCTCGCCGAGGCCGGGCTGCTGGAGGGCCGTACCGCCACCACCCACTGGGCCCTCGCGCCCGAACTCGCCCGCCGCTTCCCGGCCGTGGACGTCCACCCCGAGGTGCTGTTCACCGGCGAGGGCGACCTGTGGACCTCCGCCGGAGTGGCGGCCGGTATCGACCTCTGCCTGCACCTGGTCCGCGCCGCGCACGGCCAGCAGGCCGCCGCCGCGATCGCCCGTGCGATGGTCACCGCTCCGTTCCGGCCCGGCGGCCAGGCCCAGTTCATCCCCTCCCCGGTGCCGGAGGACGCCGGCCGCGGCGACGACACGCTGGCCCGGGCCCGCGCGGAGATCCTGGGCTCGCTGGACACCCCGTGGAGCGTCCGCCGGATGGCCGGGCTGGCGCTGATGTCGGAGCGCTCCTTCGCCCGCCGCTTCGGCGAGACCACCGGCACCACCCCGCTGCGGTGGCTGCTGGAGCAGCGGGTCCTGGCGGCGCAGCGGCTGCTGGAGGAGACCGACCTGCCGGTGGACGCCATCGCCGTCCGCTGCGGCTTCGGCTCGGCGGTGTCCCTGCGGCCCGCCTTCGTGGCACGGGTCGGCATCGCCCCGCGCGAGTACCGGCGGACCTTCCGGGGACGGGAGGCCGGTTAGAACGCGGCGGGCGGGCGGAGGGCGAGGTCGGAGGCGAGCGCCCAGTGCTCGTCGGGCGCGGTGACGATGAGGTACCCGGCGCCGTGCGGGAGCCGGGCGCTGGTGCAGCCTTCGGCGGAGTACGCGTCGACGGCGACGGCGACCCCGTCCAGCCGGACCTCGGTGCGCCGGGAGTCCGGAGTGATGACGCGGCCCCGGTACGGACCTGGCCCGAGCCGATCCGAGTTGGCGAGGAAGACCTGGAGCTGGGTCTCGGGTGTGGTCAGCGACTTCACCCGGTGACTCTCGGGCACGGGCCGTGAGGTCTGGACGATCGCGACCAGGTCCTTGTTCACGTGGTAGTTGACGTCGAGGTGGCAGAGGAACCCGTTGGAATTCTGCCGCCCCAGCAGCGTGAACCACTCGCCCGGAGGCTGCCGCAGGACGGCGATCGGCTCGCCGAAATCCTCGGCCACCTCGCGGGAGGACGGGATGCGGAAGTCGCGCGGGCCGGTGCTGCGGAACATGGATGCACCCCAATTGCTTTGGATGGGAAAGGCATTGGTCAAGTACACCATCGGCGTGGAGGGGTGTCGACGGGATTCGAAACCTTGGCTCAGGGTTCGTCCAGGCGTCGAGGTGGGAACTCAGCGTGATCGCGTGGCCGCCGAGGGTGTGAAGAACTGGACTGCCGATGTGAGCGTTGCGCACGACTGCGAGGACATACACCACCTGGTGGATCGGATGACCCCGGCCCAGGTGCGGCGATTGATGCCGCTCGTCACGCAGGACGAGGAACTGGCGCCGGTGGCGGAGGGCCTGACCGCGGAGGACGAGACTCGGGAGGCGGAGGCCGGGCACTCCGACCGGCTGCTGTCCCTTGCGGGAATCATCGATGGTCCGGCGGACCTTGCCGAGCGGCTGGGCGTGGATCGGGTGGCGACGTTGGATCGTCGGCACTTCACGGTCGTGAAGCCCGCGCATTGCGCCGTTCTCACCTTGCTGCCCTGAGTCGCACAGCGCATCGATGGCGCGTCGGCAGGTCGGCCGACGCGCCATCGCGGATCGTCGTCGGTGAGTGTTCGGAGGCCGGCAGCCGCCGGTTGCGGCGGCGGCCGGCCTCCGACCGTCCCGGGGCGGGTCAGCAGTTGCAGTGCCACTGGTAGTCGACCGGGGGAGTCCGGACGGCGCCGTGGGGGACGGTGCGGGAGGCGATCGCCGGGTGGATCGTCCGGCCGGCCTTGATGGTCTCGGCGACCTTGATGTGCTGGATCTCCTCCGGGGCGACCGTCACGGGGTTGGCGCTGAGGATGACCAGGTCGGCGAGTTTGCCGACCTCGATGCTGCCCTTGGTGTCCTGCTCGAAGTACTGGTGGGCGGCGTTGATGGTGATCGACCGGACGGCGTCCAGGGCCGACACGCACTGGTCCGGGCCGAGGACGACCTTGTCGGTGCGGGTGCGGCGGGTGACCTGGCTGGACAGGATGGCGATCGAGTTGGGCAGCGCCACCGGGGCGTCGTGGTGCGAGGTGTAGATCATGCGGCGCTCCAGCGCCCAGCGGGCCGGGGAGATGTTCGCGGCGCGCTCCTCGCCGAGGACGGTCTTTCGGTACCAGTCGCCCCAGTAGTAGGTGTGCATGGAGAAGAACGACGGGATGATGCCGAGCAGGGCGAAGTCGTTGATCTGGTCATGGCGGGCGGTCTGGGCGTGGATCGCGACCGTCCGCCGGTCGCCGGGCCCGGCCTCCTCGGTGGCGGCCCTGACCGCGCCGATGAACTGGTCGATCGAGGCGTCCCCGTTGACGTGCGCGAGCACCTGCCAGCCGTGCTCGTACGCCGTCCGCACCTGGGTCAGGACGACGGCGTCGTCCTTGATGGTGGGGTAGCCGCAGTAGTCGTCCGGCTTGCCCGCCGGGGGCTTCGCGTACGGCTTGGTGAGCCAGGCGGTGCGGCCCTGCGGGGAGCCGTCCAGGTACATCTTCACGCCTGCGGCCCGCACACCGTTGACGTACTTCGGGCCTGCCTCGACCGGGTCCCCGATCGTGTCCCGGTTCAGCACCGCCGCCGTGGACTCGTCGGCCCGCGCGTAGGCGACGACGTCGATCTCGAACGGCACGGCGGCGGCGATCGCCCGCAGGATGCCCAGGTTCTCCAGGGTGGTGCCGCCCTCCTGGACCGTCGTGAAGCCGAACGAAGCCGCCGACTCCGCCCCCTTGCCGAACAGACCGAGCCGCGCGGACTCCGGCAGGCCCGCCATCGCCGCCGCCGAGGCGGGGGAGAAGGCCGTCTCCTCCAGCACCCCGTTCGGCTCGCCGTGCGGAGGGGCTTCGACGTCCTCCCGGCGGCGGATGACGCCGCCGTCGGGGTCGTCGCTGTCCGGGGTGTAGCCGAGCGCCGCCAGCCCCAGGCTGTTCACCGCCCCCAGGTGGAAGGACTGGTGGATCGCCAGCACCGGCCGCTCGGTGGACACCTCGTCCAGGTCGTCCCGGGTGGGGTGCACACCCTCTTCCAGCACGGCGTCGTCGTAGCCGAAGCCGACGATCCACTCCGAGGCGCGCCCGACCGGTGTGTCCGCCCAGTCCCGCAGCTTCTGCTGGAGCGAGGCGATGTCGGTGACGTCGCCGTCCGGGTCGGCCAGCAGATTGGCGATGGTGGCCTGGAGGCCGATGCCCCCGAGGTGGCCGTGCGCGTCGATGAACCCCGGGAGCAGCGCCCGGCCTTCGAGATCACGCACCTGCGTGGCGGGACCGCGCCAGCGGTCGAGGGCCGCGGCGTGGTCGCCGACGAAGACGATGATGCCGTTCTTCACCGCCACGGCCTCGGCGGTGGGCGGCTCGGCCACCGTCACGATCTCACCGTTGTGGAAGATGAGGTCGGCCTCGTCGTACGGTGCCTGCGGCTGATCGCCCATGCTGCTTCCTTCGCGCCGATTGCGGTCTGTCGTGCGGGCACTACCCCGGGTGATCGATCGTCAACCCCGCTTCGTCACACGGTGATCACGCTCTGCGTGCGTCCGAAGGCGGGGTCCGTGCGCCCGGGTGCGGGGGCGATCGGCGCCCGGGCGAACTCGCCGATCCCGCCCGCACGCGGGCGGCAACCCCGGTGCTCGGTCGGCTCGTTGGCGAGGAGCGACCCGCGTCCGCCCGCCCTTTCCCTGTCTGACTGACTGATCGCTTCTGATCGCCTGGCGATCCTGACCAAACATTTTCGATCACTCTGCGTTTTGGGCTGGTGCTGTGAGTAGTCGAGCAGTTAGCGTCGCCCAGCGTGCACGGATGATCCCTGTTCGATCAACAGAGGTGGTAGTTCATGGCACAGGAACCCAGGGTCGATGTCGCCCTCACCCTCCTGGAGGGCCAGGCGGAGCCCTCCCGGGCGGAGCTGGCGGAGGCGACCGCCCAGCTGACGCCGGGGATCTGGTTCACCACGGCGTTGACCGCCCCCGCCGATGGACGGCAGCCCGACGTGGTGTGGGACCTGACCGGTGCCTCGCCCTACGAGGGCCAGGTCGCGAAGGGCCGGGCCGCGGTCTACTACGCCAACCCGAAGTTCGGCCTCAGCCGGCCGTTCATCTTCTCGGACGGCTTCAGCTACGGCCCGAGCGACCTGCCCGGGCTGTTCGCGCACTTCAACCAGGAGTACGAGGCCGGCAAGCCGGGCTTCCTCGACCAGCTGCTGCGCCGTGGCATCGACGTGATCCTGCTCGGCTTCGAGGAGCGGCACACCCACATCCAGGCCAACGCCGAGGTCGCGATCAGCGCCATCCTCAGGGCGATCGAGGAGCGCAAGAGCGACACACCGCTGACCGTCGGCGGGGTGAGCATGGGCGGGATCGTCACCCGCTACGCGCTCGCCAAGCTGGAGTCCCAGCAGGTCGACCACCAGACCGCGACGTACCTCTCGTACGACTCGCCGCACAACGGCGCCTGGATCCCGCTGATCCTCCAGCAGATGGCCTACTTCTTCGAGGACTTCACCCCCGCCGGGCCCGATGGGGCCAAGCAGGCCGATCTGATCCGGAGCCCCGCCGCGCAGCAGCTGCTCTGGGCCTGGGTGGAGAACTCCAAGTACAAGGGCCCGGTGGCCGCGCGGTCCAGCGAACTGCGGGACGACTTCCTGCGGGACTTCCAGAGCATCGGCAACTTCCCGCAACGCCCGCTCAAGCTCGGCGTCGCCAACGGCCGGGGCGACGGCGTCGGCCTTCCGCTGCCGACGGGCGAGGTCGCCTTCGACTGGCAGGCCCTGATCGCCAGCGCCACCGCCCGGTTCCAGCCGGACAAGGGTGAGAAGCAGAAGATCGGCGGCATGCACCTCGGCCTGGAGGTGCGCCGCAGTACCACCACCGAGGTCCCGGCGCTGGACAACGCGCCCGGCGGCACGATGGGCACCTTCGGCCTGGTCGCGGACGCGCTCAAGGCGAAGATCGCCGACGACTACCGCAGCGGCGCCTTCGTCCCGGCCGTCAGCGCGGTGGCGCTGGACTACGACCCGGCGAAGTGGGACGTCGACCTGAAGGCTCCCGTCCCCACGCCCGACAGCGGGAAGAGCCACCTGGACGACTACGCCCTCGACACCGACAACAACGAGCACGGCCACATCTCCGGCGCCCTGATCGACTGGATCGTCGAGCGCATCGCCCCCTGACCCTTCCGGCCTGGTCCGGAGCACCCCCGTGGATGGGCTACGATTTACCCCATCACCCAGATGCGCGGGTGGCGGAATAGGCAGACGCGCTGGATTCAGGTTCCAGTGCCCGAAAGGGCGTGGGGGTTCAACTCCCCCCTCGCGCACAAAAGGTCAACCGACCCAATGCGGCCGGTCAAACCGACACCATGTCGGTTTGACCGGCCGTTTTGATGTCAGGAGACGCGGATCGCCCCTCACGACACCGTGAGGGGCGATCCGCGTTTTCGCTGTTCAGGTGGGGCGTGGCGGATGGTGGCGGCCGGGCGCGGCCCGGCTGTGCGCCGGGGGTCAGGCCAGGTAGTAGTAGGGGGCCGCCCGGCCTGCCTCGGCGTCGAGGACCTTGGGGTTGGCCTTCAGGTAGTTGTGCATGGCCAGGGCGGCCTCCGTGCCCTCGCCCGCGGCGGTGGCGATGCGGCGTTCGGCGCGGTAGCGGACGTCTCCGGCCGCGAAGACGCCGGGTTTGTTGGTGGCCATGTCGGTCACGTTCTCGAGGTCCTTCTTGTGCTCCTCGTATTTGAACGTCCCCTTCTTGATGGCGTCGAGGAAGATGTCCAGGCCGGTGGCGACGAGTCCGTACTTGTCCGTCTCGTTCTTGCGGACGACGGTGATGCCCGCGTCCTCGATCCACTTGGTCTGGGGGTCGGCACTGATGAGGGCGTAGACGGCGGTGACGGCGTACGACTTGGCCTTGGCGACCACCGTCAGTTTCGCGTTCGGGTTGTCCGGCGGCGGGGTCTTGATGGCGTCGAACTCGGTGGCCTCGGTGTTCTCCACGACGGTGATGTTCTTGTCGGCCCTGATCTTGTCGGAGATCACCTTGAGCATCGTTTTGGTCAAGGTGTCGCGGATCAGCATGACAACCTTGGCGCCCTTGCCGGAGAACATGAGCGCGGCCCGTCCGGCCGAGTCGCCGCCGCCGATGACCATGATCGTGTCCTTCGCCGTCACGCCCTCCGCGTCCGCGGGCAGGGCGTAGTAGTAGATGCCCTCGTCCTCGAAGGCGGCGGCGGTGGGCTGGGTCAGCTTGCGCGGGATGACGCCGGTGGCGAGCAGGACCAGTGAGGCGCTCACCGTCACGGCGTCGTGGGGGGCGTCCGAGTTCGTCGCGGTGATCTCGTGCTTCTTCGTCTTCGGATCGTCGCTGGGCTTGAAGGCCGTCACGCCGTAGCCGGGAAGCCACTGCGCCTCGAACTTCTTCGCCTGGAGGACGGCCCTGTGGCACAGGTCGCCGGCGTCGATCCCCTCATCGAACCCGAGGTAGTTGTCGATCTGGTTGACCGCCGTGGCGGCCGTTCCGCCGGGGGCGTACTGCTCGATGATGAGCGTGGTGAGGTCGTAGAGGCTGCGGGCGTTGATGGCTGCGGCCAGGCCGGCCGGGCCTCCCCCGATCACGACGAGGTCGTACGTCGAACTCTTCTTGGGAAGCAGCAGATCCATCGTCGCCGCGAGCTGGGCCGGCGTGGGGTTTTTGAGAGTCGTCGTGCCGACCGTCACCACGGTGTCCGTCGCGTTCGGATCGATCGTCACCTTGACGTCGTAGTCGCCGAGTTCCAGAAACCGCTTGATCCGTTCGACCGTCTTGTCCTTGGCTTTCGCCGTGATCGTGGCCGTGGGCTTCGGCATCGTGCTCCTCCTTGCGAACGGCGGGGTCCCGTTCGGGGCGGTGCCTGCGCTCCACCCGGCCTTTCCTGGAGGGTCGGGACGCCCGATGGGGCACCATCCGGGCGGATCATGGACCTGAGGGGAAGGCCGGAAACCGAAGGGCGGTCAGCTGCGCCCGAACGAGTGGAGGGCCTGGCTCTTCCCCCTCAGTCCGTCCAGGACCATGTCCGTCAGGCGCTCCGGCAGGTCGGGCTCGATCGGGCGGTGGCCGAGCAGGGCGCGGGTCTGGAGCGGGGCGCAGAGCAGTTCCAGGGCCAGGGCCGTGTCGGTGTCCGTGGGGAGTTCCCCGCGTGCGACGGCCCGGTCGACGATGGCGCCGGCCTGGTCGAGGCGGGACTGCCAGAAGGTCTGCCAGGCCTCGGCGAGGTCGGGGTCGTCGGAACTGAGTACGGCCGCCCGGGCGACGGAGCGGCCGGTCGGGGTGGCGAGGTACTGGGCCAGCGCGCGGGCGAAGGCGGCCAGGTCGGTGCGGACGGCTCCGGTGTCGGGGACGGGGATGCCCTCGTTGCTGCCGGTGAGCATGGCATCCAGCACGAGCTTCTCCCGGGTGCCCCAACGCCGGTACACCGTGGTCTCGTTGACCCCTGCGCGCGCCGCCACCCCGGCGATGCTGAGCCGGTCGACGCCCTCCTCGGCCAGCAGCTCCGCGGCGGCCGCCAGAACGGCCTGGCGCACGCGCGCGGCACGGCCGCCCGGGCGGCGGCGGATCGGTTCCGGCTCTTCTTCGGTCATGCGGATCACCTCGGCCACCACATTAACGCAAGGATGCTTGCGTTAGGCGTCGCCCGGGCGCATAGTCGTTAACGCAGGAATTCCGGCTTTAAGTGCGACAGGAGGCACCACCATGTCCTTCACCTGGCCCCTGGACCCGCAGGACCTGTTCGTCGAGCGTTACCCGCAGATGGCCCTCGGCCTGCCCGCCGACGAGGTGGACGCGGTCCGCGCCGCCGTCACCGAGATGTGGCCCGACCGGCCCGGCGGCTGGGTGTACGAGTGGTCCGCCCTCGCCGCCCGCCACGCCGAGGCCGGGCGCCACCGCCTGGCCGCGCAGGCGTACGGCTGGGCCAAGTTCCCCTCGCTCGCCGACGACCCGAAGCGCACCGCGCTCGCCCGCCAGGTCGAGCAGTACGTGCTCGCCGCCCCCGGCTTCCCGGTGGAGTTCGAGCGCCGCACGCTCACCGTCCCCTACCGCGGCGGCGACGCCACCTTGCCGGTCCACCTGATGGCCGCCCCCGGCCTGCCCGCCGACGCCCCGGTCGTCCTCGCCAGCGGCGGCGTGGACTCCTGGAAGACCGACCTGCACGGCATGTGGGAGCAGCTCGCGTTCACCCTGCCGGCGCGGCTGCTGCTGTTCGACCTCCCCGGCACCGGCGAGACCGCACACCTGCCGATGACCCCGGACGCCGGGGCCGAGGTGATCGCCGCACTGGTCGGCTTCGCCCGCGCGGCCGGCAACGGGAAGGTCGGCCACTTCGGCATCTCGATGGGCGGCTACTACTCCGCCCGGACCGGACTGACCGGGGCGGTGGACGCCTCCGTGGTGCTCGGCGGCCCGGTGGAGCGCTCCTTCGCTCCCGGTCGCGGTTTCGCCTTCGGCATGGACGGCATCGTCGGCAACGCCCTGGGCTTCGACGCCGTGCCGACCAGGGCTGAGCTCGACGAGGCCTTCGCGGCATTCGACCTGCGCCCGCTGCTGGACCAGGACGCCAACGGGCCGATGCTGGTGGTCAACGGCGCCGAGGACGTCCACGTCCCCCAGGATGACACCCTGGTGTTCGAGGGCCGCCGGGACACCCGGGTCGAACTGATCCCGGACACCGGCCACTGCGCCATCTCGCGCTTCGACGAGGCGATGGCCGTGATCGCCCCCTGGCTGAAGGACACCCTGACCGGCTGATTCGGCGCTCCTGCCACGGGAAGCTCACCGCGGCGGCCGGCTCAGGAGAGCGAAGGGGCTGCTCCGGGCGAGCAGCCAGCCGCGGGTGAGCAGCCAGTCGCGGGTGAGCGTCCGAACGGTGAGCGGCGTCCGGGAAATGATCTCCATCCGGCCGGGAACGCAGACGGGAGCGCCGGTGGATTGCTGCTGGTGGAGGATTGCGTCGGTTGGCCACGAACAGATGAGGCCGGTCAACCCCACGGTTGACCGGCCTCGTTGTTTTCCGTCGCTTCTTGCAACTCCTTCACTTCACACCTGGAAGCTCTGGATGTCCGATGTCGAGCTCGTGAAGCCGTTGGTCGAAATGACCCTCACCTGAACCTGTGTTCCCGGAGAGAACTGGCTTCGGTCGATCGTGATCGTCGGGTTCTTCAGGCCGACCCCGACGGTCTGCCAGGTCCGTCCCCCATCAGTGCTGACCTGGGTCGCAAAGGTCTGACCGTCCTGCGGTACCGGGCCGAAGTCCAGATCCAGCCCGACGTTCCCGTCCTGTGCCGTCGTCGGACGGGCGCCGCGCAGGACCGGGGGCGGGGCTCCGGGGCGGAAGGTGTCCACGACCTGTCCGCCGACGAGCAGTTCGACGGACGCCGGGTCGGTCCCCACCGGGAGGACCGCGTCGACCAGGCCGGTGCGATCCTGCCCCGGTTCCGGGTCCGACGACAGCTTGACCGTGACCGGGAAGTCCTGCGGCGGTGCGCCGCCGGCCTGCTGGATCCGCAGGACCACCGGGACCCCTCCGTCCGGGCCGGCGCCGTCCGGCTGTTCGGCCTGTCCGGCCGGGGCCGGCCGGGCCGGTTGCTGGGCCGCCGCCGACACCGGGTTGACGAAGCGGATGGCACCGGCACGCTGGGTGAGGTTGACCGTCCCGACCACGCTGACGAGTTGCCCGGCGTCGGGTGCCGCTCCCCGTGCCGCTTCGTCGGCCGCCGGTATCGGGGCCGGCGCGGTGGTCACCGAGAGTTGCGGGAACCGGTCGTCGGGGCGGCCACCGCTCCGCATGGTGACTCTCAGTTCGTGGGCGGCCTCGCGGAGCGGAGCCACCGGGGTGGGCGCCGGGGCGCCGGCTGCGAGGGAGTCCTCGGCCAGCAGGCGCCGGCGGATGCCCTCGTAGGTGTAGCTGCAGGGCCACTGGAGGTTGCAGTAGGTCATGACATCGTGCCAGGGCACCCCTGGCTTGGCGGCCATCGGCAGATTCAGCTGGGGGTCGCCCACGTCGAATCCGGCGAAGCTGTTCGCGTCGTCGGCCAGCTGTCCGTTCTGGAACGGGTAGTTCTGCAGGTCGTCCTTCGATTCACCGCAGAATCCCGGGTGCTTGCGGCCGTAGGTGTGGCCGAGTTCGTGCCCGCCGTACCAGTCGGCGTACGTGCCGTCGAAGTCCCAGCCCCAGGTGGCCGCACCGCACGGCGACGAGGCGACGGTGGTGGGATCGGGTGTGTCGGGCACCCCGGAGGCGCATCCGCGCATGAAGAACCCGCCGTCGGCCGCCTGGCCGATGTAGTGGGTGCGCCGGTCACCGCCGGCGCTGATGTCGAGCGCGCGGATGGCGGCGATCTGGGCGTTGGTGTCGGTGCACTGGAACGGCGGGGTGGCCGTGACGTCGATGACGGCGTGTGGTGCTTCGACGACGTCGGCCACCGGGTAGGCGCGCCTGAGCCAGCTGATCAGGAAGGTGTGGTCCATGTCCCGCGGGGTGTAGGTGACCGGGGGGTTCCCGGCGGCGGCCATGGTGTAGCGCAGCCCCAGGACCCGCACCCGGAGCGGCGGGGAGGTGTGGAACCACACGGTCGGGCCGCCGGACGACCCGTTGAACGGGACGTCGGCACCCGTCATGGTGTCGGTCAGGGAGATCGAACTCACGCTGAGTGCCCCTTCGGCCGTCAGCACGCTCGGCACGACGAAGTTGAGGCTCAGGCTTGCGTCGGCCCGACGGGTGGGCAGGTCCTTGGGTGTGGCCGGATCGAGGGAAACGGTATTGGCCGAGGAAACGGTGATCGGGGGATCGGTGGGCGACCGGAGCAGGGTCACGGTGCCGTTCACGCCGGTGGCGGGGCCGCTCGCGCCGCTCACGTAGGCGCGGATCACGGTGACCTTGCCGGCGATCAGGGTAACGCTGTGCTGGAGGTCCTGAATGGCCTGGGTGACCTCCGTGGCGTCCAGTACGGCGAGCGTCTGAGTAGTCATGACTGACCCCTTGGAGGAGCGTTCCGGCCCTTTCAGGCTATGCCGCCGCAGGGCTGTCCGCCGTTCGGCGGCGACCCCAGAAGGGACTCAGAGGCCAACGCCGCTCCTGGCCGTACGCGTACGCATGATTCCTTCGGTAGGCCGCCGCGATGCCGTCCAGGAACGCCGTGTAGTCGGCGAGCGATGCCCTCGTCCGTCCCCCGTCGGCGAGGCAGTCGGCCACGGCCCGTCCGGCGCGGGCACCGGTGTGCAGTGCGGTGAGGATGCCCTGCGAGGAGAGCGGGTCGAAGGCGAGGGCGGCGTCCCCGGCCGCCACCCAGCCGGGCCCGGCCGCCGGGGTGAGCCGCAGGCCGTGGGCCGGCGTCCAGCGCGGCACGGGCGTCGCGGCCGGACCGTGTCCGGTCAGGCGGCGCCGGACGTGGACGGTGCGACTGAGCGCGTGCCAGAAGCCCTGCGGGGTCCGCAGGGACGGCTCGGCGAGGTCGGCGTCGGTCAGATGGGCGACCAGGCGCCCGGCCGGGATCCGGGTGGTGTACCACCAGCCGTGCGGCGCCGCCTCCACCAGGGTGCGGGCCTCGGCGTCCCCCGGGCCCTCCGGGCCGGCCGGCTGCGCCGGGCCCGACGGGTGGCGGTCGGGGAACACGGCGTACGCGGCGACGAGCCGGTCCTGCCGTCGGCGGTGGCCGCCGCGTCGGCCGATGACGCAGCGTCGGCCGGTCGCGTCGACCGTCCAGCGGACGGACAGCTCCGCCACGGCGCCGGTGGTCCGCTCGCGGACGATCAGGCGGTCGTCGATCCGCTCCAGTGCGGTGGCCTGCCGCAGTTCGGCGCCGGCCGCGACGGCCGTGTCCCGCAGGAAGGCGTCGAAGCGGAGCCGGTCGAGGTGCCAGCCGTGCCCGTACGGGTCGAACAGGTGGCTGCGGCCGTGCAGCGCTTCCGACCCCCAGGCGGCGTACGTGCCGGTGGAGACGGGGTGACCGGACGCCAGGAAGGCGTCCAGCAGCCCGAGGCCGCCGAGCAGCGGCCGGGCGGCGGGCGGCAGGAACTCCCCGATCTTGAACGCGGGCCGGGCGGGGGGCGCGGCGCGTGGCGGGGAGTGGCCGCCGTCGTCCAGGAGCACGACGCGGTGGCCGGCCCGGGCCAGGACGAGCGCCGCCACGGCGCCCGCCGGACCGCCGCCCGCCACGGCGGCGTCGACGGCGTCGACGGGGCCGGACGGGCGCACGCGAACCGGCGGGCGAGGGCTCACCGGCTGGGCCGCAGGCGCTTGACCTTGTCGATGAACCCGGCCGAGACCTCCTCGTCGGGAGCGTCCGCCATGGTGGCCGCGGTGGCCAGCGCGGCCGCGCCCAGGACGGGGTCCGCGCCGCGTTCCACGTGCACGGTGACCAGGTTGCGCCCGGCCGGCGGGGCGGGCTCGGCGGGGAAGCTCACCTCGGACTCCACCAGGACCTCCGCCGGGAGACGGGGATCGTCGCTGGGGCCGGGCCGGCGCTCGACCACCCCGAGCCTGCCGAAGTCCTGCACCATCGCGTTGATGGCGGCCGTGTAGTCGCGGGGCAGCCAGCGGAGCCAGGTCCGCCGGTTCTGGAACGCGGCCAGGCGATCGGCGATCGGGCGGGAGGTGTCCATCACCACGTCGTAGTCCTCCTCGGCGAGCACGTGGTTGGGCACCCGGGCCGGCCAGAAGGTGGGCAGGTACGGGTCGTACGGGCCGAAGCCGAGCGAGACGCCGTACTCGTAGCCCGACCGGCAGCTCGCCGTGTCGGTCTGCCACGGCACCGCCATCCACCGGGTCAGGTCGCCCGGGCCCTGGGCGTGCAGCGGGCCGTCGAGGGAGAGCGCGAGCTCCGGCGTCAGGGTCTGGCCGTAGTCGGGCGGGGGAGGCGCCGCCGGGTCGCGGTGCCGCACCCGGAACGGGCCGCTGTACAGGGTGATGTGGCGCATCGGCCAGGTCAGCTCGCAGCCCGGGTGGAAGGCGTCGGCGAGGCAGAACGACAGGGCCGCCCGGTCGAGGGTCCCGGGCTGTTCGGCGAACGGGACGTCGTCGAGGGTGGCGGGCGGCGCGGCCGTCGGGTCGTAGTCGTCGACGAAGTCCCCGCGGGCCCAGCGCTGCAGGAGGCGGTACTGCAACGCGGAGAGCGCCATGTGCTGGCGCACGGACTGGGGCGGCAGGTTCATCGCGTCGCCGTAGACCGGCGGCCAGGGCACCGGTGACATGCCGTCGCGGTCGTAGTCGCGGACGGCGAGCCAGATCTGCCGGCGCAGTTCCCGCTGGACGGGCGAGGGGTCGGCCAGCGCGGCGACCCGGGCGGGGTCGAGGAGGAACTCGCGGCCGCCGAAGCCGAACTGGGTGGCCAGGCCCTTGTTGACCCACTGCAGGCCGGACAGCCGGCGCAGCACGGGCAGCACGTCACGGGTGAACGAGACCTGCTGCGGCTCGGGGAGCTGCCCGGCGCTGAAGAAGGAGTCGCGCACCAGGTCGTACATCGTGCGCACCGAGGCGAGTTCGGGCGCGTAGTTGGGGGGCGCGGTCACCACCCAGCCCGGCTCGACCGGGATCGGCCGTCCGTCGATGCTCACCTCGGCGGTGACCGGGCCGTCGGAGGTGTCGTCGTACCAGCCGTCGTTGTTGGCGAAGGTGTCGGCGGGGGTGCCGGTCGACGAGGCCGAGACGCCGTGGCCGCCGAGGAAGATCAGCCGGCCGCTGTCGTCGGTGCGCAGTTCCCCGAGGTAGACGGGTTTGCCCATGAAGGTGCCGGTGTCGAAGCGGTACTCGGGCTTGTCGGAGCGGTCGCGGCCGCGCACCGAACGGGGGCCGGGGTCGATGACCAGGAGGTCCTTGCGCTGGTCGGCCTGGATCTTGGGGTTGCGCAGGTTGCTGGCGTCGGACTGGTTCGCCTCCGGGATGTCGAGGGCGATCTGGAACTGGTACCAGGCCGCCTTCGAGTTGGCGACGTGCACGGTCCAGCGCAGGTCGGCGTTGTCGGCGGTCAGTTCGGCGACCGGCTGGCCGGCGGCGTTGTAACCGTAGACCCGGAACCGGACGGCCTGGCGCTTCAGGGCGCCGGTGACGTCCTTGTAGCTCCCGGCGGGCAGCGGGGCCGGATCGTCGACCTCGGGGGCGAGGACGAAGTCGTCCATCGTGCTGTCGCCGACCCGGGCCACGCCGATGGCCGGGTGCACGGCGGCCCGGACGATCCGGGTGTCGCGGGCCGCCGGCGGGGTGATCTGCGGACGGGCGGGGCCGGGCTCGGCCGTCGGGACGCCGTTCACGTCGCGGCGCTGTTCGGCCGAGGCCAGGTACACCGTCCTGCGCACCTCGGCGATGCTGCCCACCGGGGTGTGCTCGGCGAGACCGTGCCACGGGTTGAGGGAGAGGTTCTCACCGTACGCGGCCTGGCCGCGGGCCGTGACGTCCTGCTGCTGGAGGGTCAGCCGGGCCACCTTCACGGGGGCGCTCTCGGACTCCTCCCACCGCACGGTCGCCCGGTCCAGCGGCATCTTCTCGTCGTCGGTGCGGAACTGGAGCATCAGGTCGAAGGCCGCCGGACCGGCCTTGAGCCGGTGGACCAGGTCGGCACCGAGGTAGGTGGGGTTCTCGTCGGGCGGAGTCGCCGCCGGGTCGCCGGTCTCGCAACCGGCGGGCACCAGCTTGTACTTGACGAAACGATCCGGTCCGAAGGCGTAGGGGAGCACACCCCAGTAGGTGGCGGTCAGCACGCTCGGCTCGAACTTGGCCATCGCGTCGAGGATTTCGCGGGTGACCGGATGGGCTTCCAGGTACTTGTCGTAACTGCCGTCGATGACACCGGCCTTGGTGAACTCGCACATGTCCTGGGCGGTGTCGACGAAGAAGACGTCGAAGTTCTGCAGCAGCAGGTCCTGGGTGCCGGCCTCGGCGTAGCCCTCCAGCAGCTTCGGGCCGGGCACACCGAACAGCTTGATGCCGATGCCGAGGGTGGTCATCAGGTCGGGACTGCCGGGCACGGTGTCGCTGGAGAACCGCACCCAGGCGGACAGGCCGCCGGCCTGGGTGCGGGTGCTCTCCAGGAACCCGACGCGCAGGTCCGCCGGCAGGTCGTCGGCGACCGTGAGCGTGCCACGGGCCACGCCGTGCGGTTTGAGGAACACCGGCCGCTTGACGGGGTCCTGGCCGCGGGCCATCCGCACGCCCTGGGTCAGGTCCACGAACATCTGCTTCAGTGCGCCGGCCGCGTTCTCGGCGCAGCCCGGCAGGGGTGGCAGCCCGGCGGTGTCGTCGAAGGGCTCGGGGGTCCCGGTCATGCTGTGCTCCCGTCGGTGCGGTGGTGGGTCGGGGCCGGCGGGTCGCTTCGGGCGATGCCGCTCGCGGCTTCCGGATCCCAGACAAGCGTGCACAGACCTGCGAGGGGTGGCGCGCCGACGTACCCCCGAAACGACCAGGCAGCGGGCCCGGTGCGGACCATCTCACTCCAATCGGTCAGCAGCGGTCGCCCGGTCCGGGGCCCCGGTGGCAGCGTCGTCGATGGGATGTGCTGGAGAGGATCGGGGACGCGGTGCGCAGGGCCGTCCTCGACGAGGTCGCGGGGCTCGACCTCGCGCCGCCGCCGCGTGAGGCGCCGTTCGGCAACGCCGGCTCACCGCACGACGCGGTGGACGCGTCGGTGCGGCGGCCGGGTCCGATCGGGATCGTGATGGCGCCGGGGGAGTGGTGGGCACCGCCGAGACCGATGCGGCCCGGGCCGGGGCGACGTGCCCGAGCAGCCTGTGCGCCCCGGGCCACCTGCTGCTCGGCATCGTCCGGCAGGACGGGACCGTCGCCGCACTGCGCCCGCCGCCGGCAGTGGACGCCGAGTTCACGGCCCGGGCCTCCGCCCCCGGCCTGCGCCCGCCGGAGGCACGGTTCCGCTTCGCCGGGCCCTGCGTCGAAGCGGCCTGCGGCCAGTGGGAGGGGGATCGGCCCTCATAGGGTCAGGTCAGCCGACCCCATGTGGCCGGTCAGTCCGACGGGATGTCGGGTTGACCGGCCGTTCTGGTGTTCGTGGACGCGGACGGCCCCTCACGAAATCGTGAGGGGCCTCGCGCGTACGCCGACAGCCGCTACCGCGACAAGTTCTCCAGAGCCGACAAGATGACACACAGGACGTTGTCGATGGCGGGGGCAAGGGAGGAAGTCGCCAATGCGAAACCGAAGAGTACGCCAACGATCCCAGTGAATACGACGGCCGGCCGGTGGTGGACGAGGACAAGTGCGAGGAACACAAGGCCGAGGAAAATGACAGCTGAGATCGAATGCAGCACGGACAGTCCTTTCTGTCGAGGTGATGCAGTGGAACAGGCCTCCGGGTAGCCATGCGCTTCATGGAGGGGGGCATGCCTGCGCAGCCCGCCCGGACCGGTGGCAAGCATCACCTGATCAGCGATGGCAGCGAGATCCGGCTCCTCGCCCTGGTCGAACGGCATCCCGCCGGTCGCTCGTCCCGCCCGCCTGCGGACTCATCTGCCGACGACGGCTCAACAGGCGGTTCCAGTGGTCGTGCGACGAGTTCGTCGGCGCATTCCGCCCCTTCCGCCCCCTCGTGTACGGGCGGGAGACGGTGAGGGAGCCGGGCCCCGGAATGGTTCTTGGGGATCGCCGCCCATGGGGCTATTTCTATGCGACAGGGATCGTCCTCGCCATCCAGCGACCTTTTCCGCGCGCTGCCAACCGTGTGAACAGGAGGGGTTCAAAGCCCGGGTGATCGCGTGAACCCGCAGGTCACAGCGGCGTGGAGAGCTCCGGCCGGCCTGTCGCACAGATACCGGGATTCCGACTGAATGGGGTGACCTTGCGGAGTCGCCCTGAACGGACGTCGAGGGGGAGTGTCCGGTCGACGGCGGATCTGATGATCAAGGAGGTGTCGGCGGTGGCCGGGCTCACGGTGGCCGTAACGCTCCCTCGATCGGGGGAGGCCGCCGGTGGGCTGCCCGGCCATACTGACGATCATGATCAGGGGAATCCGGCCGCTGCTGCGCGGCTCCACGTACGCGGGTGCGCTGTTCGCCTACTGCGGAGCGCTGGCGAGCCTGCCGCTGCTTCCTTTCGCCATGCTGCCGGCGCTGGTGTGGCGGTCCGCTCCCTATGGGGTTCGGTTCGTGCTGACCCTGTTGGTCTGGGCGGCACTGATCGTCGTGGTCGGGCTGGCCCGCACCACGCGGCGGGTGCTGATCGTCGGCGCGCGTCGGCTGCTGGGAGTGTCGTTGCCGGATCCGGTGGTCCGTCGTCGGCCGACGGGCTCACCCGGCACCGCGTCGGCCCCTGTCGTGTCGTCCGGTGCCGATCGCTGGCGGACGCCGCTCTGGCTGCTGCTGCAGGTGGCGCTGGGGTGGACGGGAGGCCTGGCGGGCATGGTGCTGCTCGGCGCGGGCCTGGCCCTGCCGGGGGGCTGGTCCGGCGCCGAGGCGGGGCTGAGTCTGTTCGGCTGGTCGGTGCGGGTGGGGGACGGCTGGAGCAGTTGGGTGGTGGCGCTTGTCTGTCTGGTGCTGGTGCCGGTTGTGTGTGTGGTGGTGACGGGTGCTTTGCGGTGGCTGGCGCCGGGGTTGTTGGGGCCGTCGTCGGCCGAGCGGCTTGCGCTGGCGGCGGAGCGGGAGCTGCTGCTGGCCGAACGCAACCGGCTGGCCCGTGAGTTGCATGATTCGATCGGGCACACGCTGACGGCGGCCACGATTCAGGCGGCGGTGGCGGGTGAGGTGCTTTGCGTCGATCCGGTGGCGGCGCGGGCGGCTCTGCGTGGTATCGAGGAGTCGGCCCGGGCCGCGTTGGAGGACCTGGACTATGTGCTGGGTGTGCTGCGTGAGGAGGAGCCGGGGACGGCGCCGGCGCGGACCCTGGCGGATCTGCCCGAGTTGCTGGACCGGTTGCGGTGCGCGGGTGCGGTGGTGGAGCCGGTGCTGTCGGGCGACCTG
The DNA here is from genome assembly GCF_044755565.1 of Kitasatospora sp. NPDC092286. Taxonomy (NCBI): domain Bacteria; kingdom Bacillati; phylum Actinomycetota; class Actinomycetes; order Kitasatosporales; family Streptomycetaceae; genus Kitasatospora; species Kitasatospora sp. NPDC092286. The sequence continues at coordinate 65,001 of NZ_JBIVRD010000029.1, forward strand.
GCGCGGGTGCGGGGGACGCTCTCCCGGGCGGCGTACCGGATTCTGCAGGAGGGGCTGACGAACGCGTTGCGGCACGGGGCGGGTGGTCCGGTCGAGGTCCGGGTGACGGTCGCGCCGGACGGGCTGGAGCTCGGCGTGGTCAACCGGACCGGGACCGGAGCGGGGACGGGCACGGGGGCGGGTGTCTTTCCGACGTCCGGGCACGGTCTGCCGGGGCTGGCCGAGCGGGTGCGGCTGCTGCACGGCGAGATCGAGGCCGGTCCGGACGGGCCGCGGCACTGGCGGCTGGCGGTCCGGCTGCCGATACGGTTGTCGGCATGACCGACCCTGCCGGCGCCCCCGTGACGCTCCTGATCGCGGACGACGACGAGGTGACCCGCAGTGGTCTGCGCATGCTGCTCGCGGCACAGCCGGGGATCACGGTGGTCGGGGAGGCCGCCGACGGCGTCGAGGCCGTCGAGCGGGCGCGGCTGCTGCGGCCGGACGTGGTCCTGATGGACGTGCGGATGCCGCGCTGCAACGGGATCGAGGCCACCCGGCAGTTGCTGGCCGCCTCGGCCGAGCCGCCGAAGGTCGTGATGATCACCACCTTCGAGAACGACGGCTACGTCACCGCCGCACTCAGCGCGGGAGCCAGCGGATTCGTACTCAAACGGCTCCCGGTCCGCCAGATCGCACAGGCGGTACGGGTGGTCGCGGCGGGAGAGGCGATCCTCTTCCCGGCGGCGCTGCGCCGGATGGTCGCGGCCCGTCCGCTGGGTTCCGCCGAGGCGTTGCCGGGGGCGGCGCTGACGGGGCGGGAGGAGGAGGTGCTGCGGCTGATGGCGACCGGTCTGTCCAACCCGGAGATCGCGAACGCGCTCGGGGTGAGTCTGGAGACGGTGAAGACGCACGTCGGGAACGTGCTGCTCAAGCTCGGCGCGCAGAACCGGACGCACGCGGTGGTGATCGCGTACGAGTCCGGTCTGGTGGTCCCGGGGTCCACCGGCTGACCGGACGGCCAGGGCGGCCGCCAGGGTCCGCTTCGAGGCCCGGACCGCGCGTCCGGGCTGCCGTGCCCCTGACCTCGGCGGCCCCGCACTCACCCCAACATCGGTGCACAGAAGGGAGTTTGACGACAGCTGGTAGTGCTTTGTCAGGTGGTGTCGTAGGTCTGCCATGGGATGGGTTGTCGGCATGTGGGGCAGGTGCCGGTCCAGGTGGCGATGAGGTGTTGGAGGAGGTCCAGGGCCTGGTAGAAGGTCAGGCCCTGGCCAGGGCTTTGGGGAGGGCCCGCTGTTCGGTGAGGAACAGGTGGGCGGCGCTGACGAGGGTGACGTGGCGGTGCCGGCCGATGCAGGAGCGGCCTTCGAAGTGGTCCAGGCCCAGGCGGGTCTTCAGCTCGCGGTAGCCGTGTTCGATCCGCCAGCGTGACTTCGCCAGCCGGACCAGGTCCTTGGCGGGGATGTCGGCGGGCAGGTTCGAGATCCAGTACTTGACCGGTTCCGCCTCGTTCTCCGGCCACTGGGCGATCAGCCAGGTGAGGGGGATCGTGCCGTCGTGGGCCGGCCTGGGACGCCGCCCGGCGAGCCGGATGCGCAGGAGGACGAAGTGCGAGCTCATCGCGGCTTTGGAGCCCTTGCGCCAGGTCACGCTCCGCCCGGCCCGGCGTCCGGCGGCCGGAACGTGCTCGCGCGGGGAGATCGGGCGGGAGCGGTGGCGTGGCAGTGGCCGCGGACCGAGGCCTCCGTAGGGCGGCTGGTACGGTTCGGCGTCCTCGCTGTGGGCGGTCATCTCGCCCTTGGCCTGCAGTACGTAGGCCAGGAAGCGGTCCTCCAGGCCGTGACGGAAGTCGGCGTTGGCGCCGTAGGCGGTGTCCGCGACCAGCACGGCGGGCCGCAGCCCCGTGCCCGCGAGCTCGTCGAGCATGTCCAGCGCCAGACGCCATTTCGGCCGGTGGTGCTCGTCCTCGGGGATCCGGCAGGCCGCACGCCGCCCGGCCGCCTGCGGCCCGTCCCATGACTCGGGCAGGAACAGGCGCCAGGACAGCGGGCAGGAAGCGGTGTCGGAGAGCGCGTGGACGCTGACGCCGATCTGGCAGCTGCCGACCTTGCCGAGGGTGCCCGAGTACTGCCGGGCGACCCCGGGCGACGCCTGGCCGTCCTTGGGGAACCCGGTGTCGTCCACGGCCCACACCTCGGGCCGCACCGCCCGCACCGCCCGCACCGCCCGCACGGCCCGCCGGGCCCGCACGTCCCCGACCGACCAGGTCGAGGACGTCATGAACTACTGCAACCGCTGGTGGTCGACTTGCAGCCGCTCGGCCATCGGCTGCATCGACTTGCGCCGGCCTTCCAGCAGCAGCCCCCGCAGATACAGTCCGCCCTTGACCCGCTGATCACACCGGGCCAAGGGCGCGAACACCTCAGCCGCGAACTCCTCCAACCGACCCCGCCACACCGCAAGCTCCCCAGCCCTCATACGACCGGAGAACTACCGACTACACGATGTGACAAGCCACCTAACAAAGCACTACCAGATGAGATCAAGGCGTCCACATGTAGCCGGGGGTGTCGGACGGCATCGGACCGCCGAGGAAGTGGCTGATCAGGAGGGTCACAGCGAAGTAGGTGAGGAGCAGGATGTTGGCCAGTCCGATGCCCGCCAGGAGGCGGACCGCGGCCGAGGCACGGCCGGTGAGGAGCTCCGTTCCGCGGAAGATGTAGGGGACGGTGCCGCGGGCCTGGGCCTGGTGACGGATCACGACGGCGCCGGTGGAGATGAACAGGGTGACCGCGGCGTAGTACAGCAGCGGCATCCCGTACCAGTGCCCCTCGAACAGGGTGAGGACGGTGGGCTGGGTGGCGTACGAGAAGAAGCCTGTGCTTCCCCAGACGGCCTCGATTGCCCAGTCGACGACGAATCCGGCGGCCAGCGCGGCGGGGAGGAGTCGCCCCCAGCCCCACTGCGGGAAGCGCCGGGAGATGCGGATGGTGAGCCATGCCTGGATCCACACCCAGGTCATCAGGGCGACGAAGCCGAGCCCGCTCAGGCCCAGAAGGGTCTCCGGCTGGCCTGGTGGGCTGTGCCAGCCCGGGATCTGCTCGCCCCAGGTTGCCACGTTGACGGTGTGGCGGTTCACCACGATCGACAGAGCCCGGTAGTTGAACAGAGGCGACTGCCAGAATGCGAGGACGTACCCCAGCAACAGGGCGGCGTCGAAGGTGATCTGCCCGGTGCGGCGGCATTGCCGTACGACGATCCAGGTGTAGACGGCCGCGAGCAGGACGACTACGGCTTGTACCGCCCAGACGGCCGCTTCGCGGGGAGCGGATATGTTGTCGTGGGCGGACGGCACCGCGTGGGCGTCACCCGCGGCGGCCCAGCGGATGAAGATCCATGCCTGCAGGGCGAGGAACAGTGCCCCCAGGGTGGCGAAGACGGTCGCCGGGGTGATCCGGCGGCTGCGTGCCTCTACCGGCGACATCTGCTGTCGGGCCGGTTCGGGGGTGGCGGGTCGTGGGTCCATGCCGGACTCCTAGGTGAGAGCGCGGGTCAGATCTGTCCCGAAGTGCGCGCAGGCGTCGAGGATTTCCGCGGGCCAGGGGGCAGGGGCGAAGGTGCTGCCGTCGCGGTGGACGTTGGCCCACATCTGCTCGCCGCGGGCGACCAGGTCCTCCCGGCCCTCACTGGTCCGGTAGAAGGCGAAGTCGCCCTTCATGAAGTGCAGTCGCACCCAAGGGATGGTGAGCCGCACCAGGATCCGGTCGGCGGCCCAGATCTCCCCGAGGTACTCGCAGGAGGCGGAGGAGGTGAGCATGGTGAGTTCACCGGTGAGACCGCCCATGTAGCGGGGGCAGTAGGCGCAGCCGAAGCGCTCACGGCATTCGCCCTGCCACCTGAAGAGATGGGCGAAATAGACGAAGCCGGCGCCGCTGGTCTCGCCGAAGGTGACGATGTGCTCCATCTCGTACCAGCGGAGTTGTGCTGGGGCGGGGCGGGGCGGGGCCGCTTCCGGAGTCATGGTGCGACCTCCGTGTCCGGGTGTCCGCGGTCCGGCAGGAGCACCGCGTCCAGTGTGGCGAAGACCTGGCAGTGCAGGCCGGTGATTTGGGCGAGGACGGTGCCGTCGGGGGCGAACGCGGTGTACCGGTCCTGCGTGAGCTCTCCGTGCAGACCGATGCCCGCCGGGTGGTGGGTGGCGAGTTCGCTGTCCGGGCCGGGAGTGCGGATGTCCAGGCGGTCGATGCCGGTCGGGGCCTGCACGGCGACCTTGCCGGGACCGGTGAGCCGGAAACAGCAGGTACGGCCGAGGGCGTCGAGGAGCAGGACGGGCAGGACGGCGTGGCTGAAGGCGTCCTCGTGGGCGAGCAGCGGCTGGAAGCGCCCCTCGGCCCGTTCCTCGTCGGCGAGGATGTCGACCGTGTTCCGGAAGACTCCGGTCAGGCGGATCGGTGAGTCGGAGCGGCAGAGGGGGTCGGTCTGCCTGGTCCCGGCAGCCAGGGGCGGGGTGTCCCAGTGCGGTGGTGGCTCCTGCGGGGGGCCCAGCAGCACCTCGAGAGTGGCATGGCAGCGGTCCGAACGCAGCACCCGGCCGCCCGGGGTACGCACATCGGAGAGCACGCGGACCCGGACGGTCCGGTGGGTGGCGGAGTCCTGCGCGGTGGTGTCCTCGGCGACGATGCGGTACTTGGTGGGGCCCGGGGTGCGTGGATCGGCCCGGACGAACTCCTGGAAGCGGATGTCGCGCAGCTGGCGGACCGGCATGCCGGGGTGGAGCCGGCCTGCGGCCTCGGCGGCCATGGCCACCATGGCCATACCCGGGAGTGTCGGCCGCCCGTCGACGAGGTGCTCCAGGAGGTAGCGGTCGTGCCCGGGGCTCAGGGCCCAGTCCCAGCGTGCCCGGCCGGGTGATGTCTCGACGGGTTCGCCGAGCAGGCCGGCCGGGACGCCGCGGGTATCGGCGGTGTCGGTGGCGTCGGCGGTGTCGAAGGTCGCGAGTACCCGGGGGAAGCGGCGCTCGGCGATCTGCCGGTCGTATCCGGTCGTGTAGACGGGGGCGGGCTCGGCCGGGCGGGCCGAGACGAGTTCGGAGAGCCAGTAGGCGCAGCCTTCGGAGTTGCTCACCCCGGTGCGTACTCCCGTGCGCTCCAGGCGTTGGCGGGTCGCCTCGGCGGCGGCCGATCCGGCCTCCTCCCACAGGCCCCAGTTGACGGTCACGGCCGTACCGCCGAGGAGCCGGGACTCGTAGCGTGCCGCGGCGGCGAGGTACTCGCTGCCCGCCGTGTAGTCGGTCTCGCCGGGCAGGCCGAACAGCACGATCGAGGACCCGAAGTTGCACCAGCGCCGGGGCGGCGCGGCGGCGAACGCCGCCTTGAGGTGGCGGTATCCGGCGATCTTGGTGTCCTTGACGCGCCGGAAGCCGGCCAGTGTCTTCGTCGTGTACTGGGCCGACTCCTGGCTGAACGCCGAGTTCAGCAGGAGGTCGATCCGCGGGTGGCGGGACGTGATGGTGGCGACCACCCGCTCCACGGCGGCCCGGTCGGTGATGTCGCACTGCTGGTAGTGGACCCGCTCCGCACCGCACAGCCTGCGCAGTCGGCGCAGGTTCGTGGCGGCCTCCCGGGCGAGCCAGTTCCGGTCGAAGGTGCGGCTCAGTTCCGCGATCGGGGGCCCGGGGCGCTCGGTGGTGCCGCGTCGGATGAAGTCGGCGCGCAGCTGTGCCTCGTCGCCGTCCGCCGCGTCGAGGAGTTCCGGCGGTACGGAGCCGGGGTCGCTGCGGCCGAGGAGCCAGATCACCGGCCGGTGTCTGCGGGCCAGTTCGGCCAGGGCCACGGCGGCGATGCCGCGGGCTCCGCCCACCGCGACGACCACCGGCTCCGGTCCCAGCGCGTCCACCGGATCGCCGGGGCCCGGTACGGGCAGCGGGGCCGGGCAGAGCAGTTCGGTGTGCCGCAGCCCGCCCTGGTAGTACGCCACCGGGGCGTCGCGGTCTGCGGCACTCTCGGCGGCGAGCTCGTGCAGCGCGCCGTCCAGTGGTGCGTCGGTGACCAGCGCGAAGGCCCGGTCCCGGGGGATCTCCCAGCCCAGGGCGCGGACGAATCCGGTGAACTGCGCGCTGTCGGGGTGGACTTGGAGATCGGGGAGCGGATCGAGCACGGTGACGGCGAAGCTTCCCCGGGTCAGCCGCTCACCGCAGCGTTTGGCGGCGAGCAGAGCGAATTCCAGCAGTCGGTCCAGGGCCGGGTCCTGGAGGTACCAGTCCTCGACGGGGCGGTGGACGGCGGCGAAGACGCGGATGTCGGGGCGCTGGGCGGCGATCCGGTCGAGGACGGCGTCCGCACTCGACTCGTCGGTGATCTCCGGGACCACCGCGGCGACGGAGGGCGGGGTGGCCGGATCGGTGCTCACCAGCAGGGCGCCCGCGGCTGCGGCCGTGCCGGCCAGTTGCGCGGCCAGTCGCGCGGAACCCACCAGTATCACGGACGACGGGGGGACGGCCGCTCCCGCCTCGGCCGCCGGCCGGGCATCGCTGCGCCGCAGGGCGATCGCGCCCCGGCTGCTGCGTGCCGGATCGCCGTCGTGCTGCCGGGAGCCGGGCGGGGTGAGCGTGACGAGCAGGCCGGGCGAGGCGCCGACCGACTCGGCCCGTTCGCCGCGGACGAGGCGGCGCAGCAGCTCGACGGCGCCCTGCGCGCCCAGGTAGTCATGGCTGTCCGCCGTGGGCCGGGCGGTGTCGTTCGCCTCACGCAGTGTGGTCGTCGTGAGGTGGGCCAGCACGGGCCAGCCCCGCTCGCGGGCGACCGAGGCCCGGGTGAGGGCGAGCAGGAAGGCGCCTTCGGCGAGCCGGGCCCGGTCGGACTCGGTGAAGTCCGCGGTCTCCGGGGTGGTGGAGCTGTTCAGCGCCAGTACCAGGGCCAGTTTCATCCGTCGTTGCCGCAGGTGGCGCGCGGCGACGTGGAGGGCGGTGAGAGCCGAGGTGGCGCCGCTGTCGATGGACATGGTGGGGCCGTGCAGGTCCCAGCGGTTGGCGATGCGGTAGGCGGCCAGGTCGGGAACGCTGCCGGTGAGCGACTCGTCGGTGATCCGCTGCCTGGCGCGTACCTGTGCCAGTACCGCGTCGAAGGCGGCCTGCTCGTCGTCGTTCCACGGCACGGCCTCCAGGTCTCCCGAGGCCGCGCGGACGGTGGCGTCGGCCCAGCTCTCGGAGGGGCCGTAGTGGGCGGACAGGATGCCGGTGTCCTCCCGCAGGCCGTCCCACAGTTCGCCGTGCTCAAGGACGAACCGGTGCGCGACGTCCAGGGCCATGCGATGGCTGCGGTCGATGACGTCGGTGACGACCGGGGGCAGCCGGGTCGCGGCGAAGTCCGACGCCGGGTAGGCGTCCCCGAAGCCGTGCGGGGGCGGGCCCTCGCCGGTGGCGAGCCAGTGGTGCACGTCCTCCGGCTCGGGCCGGCCGGGCAGCCAGGCGCTCCACGCGGTGAGCACCAGCGGGTCGTCCTGTTCCCGCTGCGGCCGGGACCCGTCGTGTGCGGGGGCCTGCGGACGGTCACGGACCAGCAGGTGGGCGTTGGCCCCGCCGACTCCGGATCCGCTGATCCCGACCACCCGCGGCCGGTCCCCGGCGGGCCAGCTGACATCCCCAGTCGGTACGTGTACCAACGTACCGGCGAGTGCCGGGTGCGGGGTCGTGAACCGGCGCTGGCCGGGGATCGTACCGTGTTCGAGGGCCTTCACCGCATGGATGACGGAGAGGCCGCCGGCCGCCCAGGCGGCGTGTCCGAGCAGCGACTTGTTCGAGGTGCACAGCAGGCACCGGCCGGGCCCTGCCGCGTCCACCAGGCCGTCGATCTCCACCTGGTCGCCCTTGAGTGTGCCGGTGCCGTGTGCGATCACCCACGAGACGTCGTCCGCCGTCACCGTGCCGTCGGCCCAGGCAAGCGTAATGGCGCGGCGGAGCCCGTCGGGGTGGGGCGTGGATATGGTCGTGCCGCGTCCGTCGGTGGCCAGACCCGTGCCGCTGATCACCGCGAGCACCCGGTCGCCGTCCGCGACGGCCCGGTCGTACCGCTTGATGGCGATCATGGTGGCGGCCTCGGAGAACAGCGTGCCGTCCGCGTTCGCGTCGAAGGCCCGCACATCCCCGCTCCCGGACATGCCCTGGAACTTGGCCGCGGTGACCGCCATGAGCCGGCCGATGCCGTTGAGCGATCCGCAGTAGGCGATGTCGCAGTCACCGGCCAGCAGACTCGCGATGCCGAGGTCGACGGCGTACAGGGAGGAGGCGCAGGCGGCGGTGACCGCCAGCCAGTCGCTGTCCTCGGGGAGCAGCCCGGTCGCCGCCCGGCGCACCACCAGATCCGGCAGTACCAGACGCGGGCGGGGGCTCGCGTCGGTGTAGCGGCCACGCAGCCGGGTGAGCAGCCGTTGCTCGTACGCGGTGCGGGCGGCGCTCCCCGAGGCCAGTCCACGTGCCATGTGGCGTGCCAGGTACGAGGCCAGCAGGGTGTCCTCGGCGGCCAGCGTGGCCCCCGTCCAGGTCGCGACGTAGCAGCCCGCGCGCCGGCCGGGGCGCGGGCCGGCGCCGTCCAGCGCCTGAAGCAGGCAGTGCCGCAGCCACAGCACCTCGCTGTCGCTCGGCCCCCAGTCGCCGCGCTCGATCTCGGCGGCGAGGACGGGATGGGGGCGGAACCCGGAGATGTACCCGCCGTCGCGGCCGAAGGTGCGGTCCTCGGCCTCTGGGTCCGGTGAGTGGATGAGGTCCCCGTCGAAGCGGACCGGCGGGCGGAACCGGCGCTCGTCCGAGGTGAGGACCCGCCACACCTCCTCGGGGCTGTTCGCGCCCGGTGCGACGGCCCCCATCCCGACAACCGCGACCGAGCGGTCCGCAGGTCCGGTACGCGATGTCATGATCCGTCACCTTCGGCCGCCGGTCGCCCTGCCGCGAGCTGCCGGAGCAGCTCCGCGACCTGGCCGACGGTGCGGTAGGAGGCGACCCGTACCTGTTCGGGCGGCGTCGGCAGGCGGAAGAGGTCCAGGAGACGGACGAACGCCTGGGTGTGCTTGAGGGACGAGACCCCCAGTTCGGCCTCCAGCTCGGAGTCCTCCTCGATGACCTCGACGGGGTACTGGAGGGCGTCGGCGTAGACCTGCCGGATGCGCGTGACGAGTTCGTCGTGCGGAGGCAGCCCGGCGGCTGCGGACTCTGCGCCCGTGGCCTCGGCGGTTGTGGCCGCGGGCACGGCACCCGGGTGAGGCGTGAGATCAGGCACCGGTCCGGGTACGGTGCCGGCTGTTGCGGGTGCGGTGCCCGGCGGCTCGGACGCGGGCAGGACCGGGCCGGCCGGTGTCGGCGGGGCTTCGTCGGCCGGTGCCCCGAGGGCGACGGGCTTCGCGTCGACGGCCCCGTCCCCCGAGAGCAGCGACCCGACGCGCTCGCGCAGCACCGACGCCGCCGCCCGTCCGGGCAGGAGGGGGACCGCGCTCGCACCGGCCGGAAGATTCGCGGACACCAGGTCGCTCAGCACACTGCGGGCACCGCACTCGACGAACGTCGCGACGCCGTCGCTGTACAGCCGCGTCAACGTCTCCCGGAAGCCGACGGGCAGGATGAGCAACCCGTCCAGCAGTTCCCGGACCTCCGCCCGGCTGGACAGGTACCGGCCCAGCTGCGGCGAGTACACCGGCGTCGTGGGTGGCCGGATCGGCACATCCGCGGTGGCCAGCGCGAACCGGTGGGCCGCCGCGGCCAGCATCGGGTTGTGGTAGGCGCCGGGAATGCCGAGCACAGTGGCCTTCACCCCGGCCGTCCCGGCCAGTTGCCGTACCACGTCGACGGCGTCGGCGCGCCCGGAGACCACCACCTGGCGGGGGCCGTTGTCGACGGCGACGGTCAGCGAGCCGTCGCCCGCGGCGCCGCACAGGTGCCGCGCCCGGTGGACATCGGTGTCGAGGGCGAGCATCGCGCCCGGTGGCAGGTCTGCCTCGGTCACGGCCTTCAACCGTTCGCAGAGCAGCCGCGCACCGTCCGCGACGCCGAGCGCACCCGCGACGACCAGCGCCGTCACCTCGCCGCTGCTGTGTCCCAGGAGGACATCGGCGCGGACACCGGCCTGTTCGAGGATGTCGGCCAGCACGAGGGAGGTGGAGTAGAAGCCGAGCCACAGGTGCTCGGGGCCTTCGGGAGTCTCGGGGCCCTCGGGGGTCCTGGGGATCCGAGCGTCGGTGCTCTGCAGCAGCAGTGGCGAGACCGGCCCCCAGCCGTACTCGGCGGCGGCCTTGTCCACCTCCTTCAGGAGCATGCGATGCTCCTGGATCCCGTTGGCATGTGGCCGGAAGGCGCCTGCCAGGTGCGCCCCCGGACTGGTGAACATCCATGCGGATCTCGCCATTTCGGACTCCGCTTTTCCTGAATACCGGGCACTGGGGCAGAGGGGAGAGCAGTGGATCGCCCCGGGCGACCGGTAGCCCACGCAGATGCTGTACGGGAGGACGCTCGAACGGTGCGTTCTCCGTCCGCCGGGGCCGCTCCTCCTCCGAGGGTCGATACCTGCCAGTAGACGGCGGCGGCCACCCGGGCACAAGGAGTTCGGCGGACGGATACGTTGAGGGCGTTGCATGTTGTGAACTTGTGAAATCGGCCGGGTGCGGGACGGCGTTCCAGGCCGGGTCCGGCGGATTGCCGCCCGGGGCCCGGCACCCCTTTCATATCGGCGGTTCGAGCGGCGAGGCGCTCTTGAGGTCGTTGCCTCCTCCGGTCGCCGCGAAGGGTGGCGGGCCGTGCCCGAGCAGGGAGAACGCCATGACCGCACGCCCTCCCAACGTCCGGCTGCGCGCGTTGCTGGACGAGGCCTCCTGGACGGGCCGGGGTCTGGCCGAGGCCGTCAACGGCGCGGGCCGGGAGAGCGGCCTGGTGCTCACCTACGGCCGGGCCGCGGTGTGCCGCTGGCTGGCCGGTACCCGGCCGCCCGCGCGGATCGCGGTACTGGTCGCCGAGGTGCTCACCCGCCGGATCGGGCGACCGGTCGCGATCGCGGAGACCGGCCTGACCGGTCTCACGGGCCTCACCGCCCCGGAGGGTGCGGTTCCGGTCCTCGGCGACCGGTGCGGCGTGCGCCAGCTGGTCGAACTGTGTGCTGCCGACGCCGATCCCGCCCGTCGCCCCGCGTTACGTCACACCGTCTACCACGAGATCCAACTCGCCGCGCCCAGCCGGGCCGAGGAGACGCCCGCGAGGCCGGCGGCAAGGAACCGGCCGGGGCCGAGTACCCGGTTCGGGCTGTCGCGGGCCGAGATGGTGGAGACGATGACCGCGATGTTCTCCCGGGCGGACGCCGCTTTCGGGGGCGGCCACACCCGTACCGCCCTGGTCGCCTATCTGGCGGGCGACGTCACGCTGTGGCTGCGGACCCACCGTGCCGCGACCGTTCCCGACCGCCTGCTGTCGTCCGCCGCGCTGCTGGTCTGCCTCGCCGGGTCCATGTGCTCCGACGAGCACCTGCACGGGCTTGCCCGCCGTTACCAGCTCGCCTCCCTCGGCCTGGCCCGCGAGAGCGGGGACGGTGTCACCGGCGCGATCGTGCTTCGCGGTATGAGTGAACACGCCTACGGTCTGGGCCACTTGCGCGAGGCCCACCTCCTCGCCGAGCGCGCCGCCGAACAGCACAGCTGGACGGCCCACATGACGGCCGCCTTCCTGATCGGCCAACTCGCCGTGACCACGGCGGCGAACGGGGACCGCGACCGCGCGCTGGCCCAGCTGCGCGAGGCTGAACGCCACCTGGCGAAAGCCGATCCCGGCGACAGTGGCCCCGGTGCCTACCATCCGGCCCAACTGGCCCGTCATCAGGCCGAGGTGCTGACCTCGACCGGCGACGTCACCGGTGCGATCGGCGCCCTCAAGCGGTCCCTCCGCCACCACCCGCCGTCCGAGCGGCGCTCCCGCGCCCTCACCGCGGCCCGGCTGGCCGAACTCCAGATCCGGGTCGGCCTGATCGAGGCGGCCTGCGTCACCGCGCAGGGTTTCTGCCGGGACTATCCCTGTCTGCGCTCGGCCCGCGTGACAGCCGCCCTGGAGCTGCTCCGCGCCTGCCTGGCGCCCTACCGCCGCACCGCGGCCGCCCGCGCCATGCTCGACCGGCTGGCCGCTTCCGCCGAGGCCTCGCCGCGTCCGGCCGGGGCGTGGGCGGCGTAGCCTCCGGCGTGCGGGGGCGGGGGCCGGCGTCGACCGGGCATTCGAACGCCGGCTCCCTTGATTGGCCGTACCCGGCGTGACGGGCGATGGCCCCGGTCACATGCTGGAGACGCGGACATCCCCGCGCGGCATCCCTTCGTGCACCCGTCAGCCGGTGTGCGGCCCACGCGCTCCCACGGTGGGGAGGGCGCGAAGCCGGCGGTACGGACCCCGGCGGTTCCGCCCGAAGCGGCCGCCGGCCACCGCCCGACCCCGGGGCGTCCGCGTCCGAGGCCCCGTCGTCCCGCCGGAGCCCGCGAGCTTCCAGGAGCCAGCCAGATGACCGCCATTGCCTATGTGAAGATCCACCCCGCGATCGGTGTCGCGCGGGTGGGCAACGGTGACACGTTCTTCTACGGACCGGAGACACCGGACGAGCCGCCCAGGAGCCCGGGCTCCTACAAGGAGGGCACCGGCAGGATCAAACGGCAGGCGGCGCGCTTCCGCGTCTACGGCTACGACAAGGACGGCAAGGTCGTCCGGGAGATCCTGGACGGACAGGGCGGTGCCGGTGTCGAGTGGACGGTCCACCTGGCCAACCGGAAGGCGGCCTGGTACAAGTTCTCGCTCGCGCTGGACATCCCCGAGGCCCAGAGCCTGTCGCAGGACCAGTACGAACGGCGCAACAACGCGCTCGCCAGGGACGTGCTGACCATCGACCCGGGCCCCCGGACGATCACGGGGGCGGGCCGGAGCGGCCAGAGCTTCGACACCGGGAAGATCAACAACATCCCCGTCCACCTGGGAGAGCTGCGGACCGACGACAAGGGCCGGCTCGTCGTCCTGGGCGGCAGGGGCAGCTCCGCCTCGTTCACCAGCCCGCCGTCCCCGCTCACCACCTTCGGCAACAACGAGGGCTGGTACGACGACATCTCCGACGGTCCGGTGACCGCCGAGGTCACCATCGACGGCACGTCGGTGGAGGTGAAACCGGCCTGGGTGGTGGTCGCACCCCCGAACTACGCGCCCGACGTCAAGGGCATCGTGACGCTCCACGACCTGCTGTACGACCTCTTCGTCCAGACCGGTGACCTGCCCGCCCCCACCACGGTCGTCTTCGACGAGCACATCAAGCCGCTGCTCCAGCGGTTCAACGGACACCAGTGGGTCAACCAGGGCTTCGCCGCCGAGTACGGCTGGAACGGCCCCAACGACTTCACCTCGCCCGGACTGCTCGCCGTCCTCGGCAGCAAGAAGGACCAGTACCACGACCTCCGCCAGCGCGTGTACTACCAGATGCGCAGCTACGACCGGGACGGCCTGTCCCCGCTGCCCTGGCCCTGGCTCTACGGGGACGCCATGGCCGTCCCCGCGAAGTCCCCCCGCCAGTACGGAGTCCTGACGACGACCCAGGACCAGATGCTCGCCCAGTGGGTGGACGGGAACTTCGACGACAAGACGAAGCACACCGCCTACCAGTCGCTGGACGGCGCTCCCGTGGAGCTGCAGCCCGGGCTGCTCGACCGGGCCGCCCTGGACTACTGTCTCGCCGACGCCTTCCACCCCGGCTGCGAGGTCACCTGGCCGATCCGCCACGACACCCTCTACGCCGAGCCGTTCCGGATCAGCCACCGCCCGGACGACGATCCCGAACCCGACTACGGTCAGTACCTCCTGCCGGAACGCGCGTTGTCGGCCAACGGCCCCCTGCACGCCCAGATGCCGGGCGGCCTCACCCGCTGGATGGGCGTCCCCTGGCAGACCGACACCGCGAGCTGCCGCTCCGGCTACGAACTCCGGGCCAACATCGGCCCCCGCTACAGCCCCTACCTGCCGTCCTTCTGGCCGGCCCGGGTGCCCAACCACGTGCTGAAGAAGACCGACTTCGACATCGTCAACCAGGCCCCGAACGGCACCATCACCGAGGACCGGCGTGAAGAGGCCTTCGTGAAGCGGGCGGTGTGGCTGCGGTTCCTGAGCCCGGACAAGCAGACCGGCCTGCGGAACATGGTCGACAACTGGTCCAAGTTCGGCGTCGTCGAGACCAACCCCTACACGGTGGACGACAAGTTCCCGAAGGCGATCCTGGTGGAGTCCACGCCCGACCCCTCGCTCGGCCCGGTCGACGACCGCCAGAACCTCGTCAACATCCATGTGCGCGAGGCCGGTCACCCCCGGCTGGCCGAGGAGCAGCGCGCCACCGTCGAGCAGCACGCGGCCGACGAGGTCGCCCGCACCAGCGTGTTCCGGCCCGAGGAGATCTCGGCCGGCTACCTCGCCAAGGTCGACCCGTTCCGGGACACCCGGTGACCACGGCGGCGGCGCCCACCGAGAGCCGCACGGCCCGCCGGTACGACACCGACCCGTACGCCGGTCCGTACGCCGACCCGGACACCGACCCGTACGCCGACCTGTACGACGGTCCGTACGCCGAGCGGTACGGGACCGACCGGTACGACGCCGTCGTCGCGGGCGGTGGCCCGGCGGGCGCCGCCGCCGCCCTCACCCTGGCCCGGGCCGGACGCACCGTCCTGCTCGCCGACGCGGGCGGCGGCCCGTCCAAGACCGGCGAGTCCCTCGTGCCCGCCGCCCGGCTGCTCCTCCACGACCTCGGCGTCGACATCCGGTCGCTCGACGCCGATCACCGCCCCTGCCGCGCCACCCTCTCCGCCTGGGGCTCACCGCACCTGCACCGGACGGACTTCATCACCGACCCGTACGGGCACGGCTGGCACCTCGACCGGCCCGCCTTCGACCGCCTGCTGCGCGCCGCCGTCCGCACGCACCGGGCGGACGTCGCCGAACGCGCCACGGTCACCCACCCCGCCCCCCACCCCGGCGGCGGATGGCAGGTGACCGTACGCGCCGACGGTGCGGCCCGCCCGGTGCGCTGCCGGTGGCTGGTCGACGCCACCGGCCGCCGTGCCTCGCTCGCGACCAGGTGCGGAGCCCGCCGCCACCGCTACGACCGGCTGATCGCCGTCCACCTGCGCCTGACCGCGGGCCCCGCCGACAGCGAGGGGGCCTCGCTCGTCGAGTCCGCCCCCGACGGCTGGTGGTACACCGCGCCCCACACCCCCGCCCACCGGCTCGTCACCTACTTCACCGACACCGACCTCGCCCCGCCCGGCCTCGGCCACCCAGGGGCCTTTCTCGACCGGCTCGCCGCCACCCGCCACACGGCCCGGCTCGCCGTCGGCCGCTCGCCCCTCGCGGGGGCTTCACCGCGCCGCTGCGCCGCGCACACCGCGCGGCTGGAGCCGCTCGCCGGCGAGGGCTGGATCGCGGCCGGGGACGCGGCGATCGCCTTCGACCCGCTCTCCTCGCAGGGCATCCTCACCGCCCTCTATTCGGGTCTCTGCGCGGGCCAGGCGATCGACGCCCGGCTCCGCGGCGAGGCCGGCGCGCTGGACGGCTACGCGGCGCGGCTGGGCGAGACCTTCGACGCCTACCGGTACGGCCACCGCCAGATCCACATCGGCGAGGAGCGGTGGCACAGCCGCCCGTTCTGGCAGCGCCGGCGGTCCCCGGGTGGGCCGGGTTCCCTCGCCCAGTTCATCTGACGTACCGTCAATTCTCTTTCACCTGGCATCAGAAGAAAACTTTCATGGCGGGCTCCGGGCGGCCGGCGTGTCTGACCAGGATGCTGTCCCGTGGCCCTGAACGCGGTCCGGCCCTCCGTGGGTTCGCAGAGGGCTGGACCTGCCTGTGCCGGGTGGGGGCCCTGCTGCCAGTACCGTCGACCGCGCGGCACCGCCCGGCCGCCGTGTGGTGCGGATCACGGCAACGGTGGTGGGCGGGCGGACAGGACGCGGTGTGGAGAAATCGATTCGAGCCCGGATACGGGCCGGGGACGCGGTGGCGTTCGGGCAGATCTTCGAGGATCACGCCCGCGCGGTGTACCGGCACGCCGTCCGGATGACCGGTGACCGGACCGTCGCCGAGGACGTGGTCTCGCTGACCTTCCTGGAGGCCTGGCGGCTGCGGGCGAAGGTCGAGGAGGAGGGCGAGAGCCTCCGGCCCTGGCTGCTGGGTATCGCCACCAACGTCATCCGCAACATCCGCCGGGCCGCCCGGCGGCACCAGCGGGCGCTCGCGAAACTGCCGCCGCGCGAGGTGGTCCCGGACTTCGCCGCCGAGCTGGCAGGACGGCTCGCCGATACCGAGCAACTCGCCGCCACCAAGGCCGCGTTGGAACAGCTGCGCCCGGCCGAGCGGGAGGTGTTCGCCCTGTGCGTGTGGGAGGGCATGGACCACGCGGCCGTCGCCGAAGCGCTGGGCAAGCCGGTCGGGACGGTCCGCTCCCGGCTGTCGCGCGCCCGCGGCAGGCTGCGGGACCTCGCGGCGAAGGAGCTGGCGGCCTCCCGGAAGACCGCCTCGGAGAAAGGCGTGCAACGCACGGCTGCCGACGGACAGGTAGCAGGTGACCGCGGGTTCGCGGTCCGGTCGAGCAAGGAGACGATCCGATGAACGCCACCCCCCAGTCCCGGTCTCGGCAGACCGAGCGGGAGGAACTGGCCCGGCTGCTGCCGGCCGTGGCCGATCCGGAGCTCCCTCGCGACCGCCATGTCCTGCTGAAGGAGCATCTGATGGACACCGTGACCGAGCAATCCCGGCGCGCGGCCAGGCGACGGACCCTGACCGTGCGGGTGGCGCTCCCGCTGGGCCTGGCCGCCGCCGCGGCCGGGATCGCGTTCACCGCCACGGCGGGCCGCCCCGTCACGTCCACGCCCGGCAGTGCCGGTGCCACCGCCGGGAGCCAGGTGCTGGGCGACATCACCAACGCGGCGTACACCCTGCAGAGCGGCGGCGACGACCTCGTCAGGCTGACCGTCCTGGAGTCGTACAAGCCGGTCGACGCGGCCCAGTTGCAGCGTGACCTGGACCGGCTCGGCGCCCGCACCCACGTCTACGCCGGCGAGCCCGACTGCCACGCCCCCGAGCCGGAGAGCCCCGCCGACCCGCCGGGCGACGGCGACGGCAACCCGGACTGGCTCGCCACCCACGGCTGGAACATCGAGAGCGAGGGACTCAAGCACGTCCTGACCATCCGCCCCGGCGCCATCCCGGCCGGCGTCCAGCTCTACATCTACCTCCCCATGGCCAAGGTCGACCCGGCCAACGGCTTCCGTGAGATGGAGGCCAACCTCATGAAGACCCCCGGCCCCACGTGCATGCCCAGCAAGACCTACAGCAACCCGCTGGCCAGCCTGTTCCCGACGCCGCCGCCGACGCCCTGAGCCGCGCTCCCCGGCGCCGCCGACGATGGTGCCGGGGAGTTGGCGGATCAGGCGGTGCCGGGCAGCCAGCCGTTCTGCACGGCGCGCGCGCCCGCCTGGAAGCGGCTGCGGGCGTCGAGGCGTTCCATCAGGTCGGTGGCGATGCGGCGGGCCGTGCGGGAGGAGACGCCGAGGCGCTTGGCGATGGCGTCGTCGGTGTGGCCGTCGGCGAGAAGGGTGAGCGCGGTGTTCTCCTGGGCGCTGAGTCCGTGCTTGTCCAGCGGGGTGGCACTGCCGAGGGGCTGGGCACCGGCCCAGACCGTCTCGAACAGGGCGCAGAGGGCGGTCAGCATGCCCTGCCCGTTGAGGACGACGGCGCCGGCGGCGGTGTCGTCGCTCTGGACGGGGATGACGGCGGTCGTCCGGTCGACGACGATCATCCGGGTGGGCAGCACCGGCACGGTGCGGACCTGACCGCCGTGCGAGGCAAGCCAGTTGACGTAGTCCACGGTGTGCGGACTGTTACGGACGCTGTCGAGGTAGACGGTGCGCATCCGGATGCCCCGCTCCAGGAGCGTCTGGTTGAGGGGTTTGGCGGCCTCGATGTTCTCGGGCTTCTGCCCGCCGTCGGGGGAGAAGGTCATGACCTCCTCGCGCATGCCGCGGGTGAGTGAGGCCAGGCGGTCGCGGATCTGGTCGAGGCCGACCAGGTGCTCGACGTCGGGGTGGCCGGTGCTGGGGCGCAGGTCGGCGTACTCGGCGATGAGCTGGGCGGCGGCCGCCCGGGAGGCCTCGATGCGCAGCTGCTGGGCCGCGAGTTCGGCCTGCTGGCGGGCCATCAGGATCTCCATCCCGATGTCGGGGGAGACCGCGCGCAGCTCGCCCTGCCGTTCGGCGGAGGGGCGGAGCAGGGACAGCTCGCTGAGCGTGTCCAGCGCCGCTCTGACCTGCTGCTCCGGGAGCGAGAGGCGTAGGGCGAGGGCGTCCACCCCGTCGTGCGGGCGGGCGAGCATCGCGCGGTAAACGGTTTCTGACGTGCTGTCCAGGCCAAGTGTTGTGAGCACCTGCCGCCCCCCCGGTAATAAATCTTGTTCGAGTCGCACGCGATCATTTCATATGAGGCATCCCCGGGCCAGCGTGCTGGACGGTTCAGGCCAAGGGGAAAGCCGCCCGAGGGGCGCCCCGGAAGCGAATTGTCCCGTTCGGCGGCCTCGCTCCAGATGTCATGGCTACATCACCTTGTGGCCCCGTCGCGCACCGGCCGTTGTCCGCTTCCGGCAGCGCGGGACGGAACGGTCCAGGGACGTTTCCGTCCACCGGAGAACTCTTCCGGAGGGCTGGAACTGGAACCAAACTGGTGATCGCCGGCAGGGAGCACCGCCCGAACGGCACACCGGTCGAAGCGTCACCGCGGGACGCGAGCACCGGAATCCATTGCCACGTCGCATCCGAAGGGGATACCACCATGTTCCGTACCGTCACCGCCAGGGCCGCCGCGGTCGCCGCCCTCGCCCTCGCCCTCTCCGGTCTGGTCCCCGCCCTCGCCGCCGCCGAGCAGGCCACCCCGGCGCTGCCCGCCGCCGCGACCGGCACCCCCGTGCCGACCGGCATCCCCACGACCATTCTGGCCGGCGACATGATCTGGGGCTGACCGCCCGCCCCGCCCGTCCGCAGGTCCCCGCCGACCGGCTGCTCCTGCAGGGCAGCCGTCCGCCACCGCGCAGTGTCCACTGCCCTGGGGGCCGGACCTTCAGGGTGGAAAGCCCAGCGCCGAAAGCCCTGTTCCGCACGCGCTGTTCCGCACGCGCTGTTCCGGAATACCCCGCCCTGAATTCGCAGCTCCGAAATGCCCCGTTCCGGCCCGTCCTGATCTGAAGAGGCCGGCTCTTTTCCGCCCGTAGAGGAGAACAGTCATGTCTCCGAAGCCTTCCAGGACCCTGCGTATCGTCCTGGCCGCCGCCTCGTCGCACGCCTCCTACGCCGGGTACGAGTTCAGCGGTTCCGGGGTCTGGCACCGGACGATCCCCTACCCCTACTTCGCCGGCCACGGAACCTACTTCCCGGTTCACGACAACGGCGTCGTCGACAGCCCCACCGCACCCGGGCTGAACGACAACCCGGCGGCGCTGCCGCCCGGAACGCTGGTCAAGGCGCCGGGCGGTTCGACGGTCAAGGTCATCGTCGACGGTGCCGGCCTGGCGATCACCGGCTCGGACGTGACCGCCGACGGCTACGACCTCTCGAAGATCGTCAACGTCACCGATGCGTCCTTCAACGCGCTCGCCGGCGCACCCTCGGCCGGGACGGTGGTCTACAACCAGGCGGGCAACGACCCGAGCCGCTACGTGACGGTCGGCGGCACCGCGCTGCCGATCAGCGCCGCGGAGTGGACCGCCAACGGGTATGACATCCGGCCGTTGACGGGTGTTCCGGGGCAGTGGCTCGCGGGTCGGGCGGGTGCGGTGATTCCGAACCGGACGATCGTGCGGGATGCGGCCGGTGGGAACTCGACGATCTATGTGACGGCCGGTGGGGTGGCGGTGCCGCTGAGCGGCGCGGACTACACGGCCTTCGGGTACGACCAGCTGCCGCTGCGTGGTGTTCCGGGTGCGTGGCTGTCGCAGGCGGCGGCGAAGGCCGCTCCGGTGAACGGGACGCTGCTGGTCTCGCCGGACAGCACGACGGTCTGGCTGGTGACCGGTGGGGCGAAGAAGGGCCTGACGGCCGCGGACTTCGGCCCGGGCAAGTACAGCCTCGACGACGTGGTGCGGGTGCCCACCGCGCTGACCGCGAAGCTCCCCACCGTCCAGTAACCGCACCCCCGCAGCGCCGCCCGGCCCTTCCGGCCGGGCGGGCCGAACCTATCGCGTGAGGGCGCGGTCGTGCCGCCGGGCCGGGAAAGTCGGACTATTGCGCGCCGGTCCAGGTGGCTTTCAACTCCTGCCAGCGGGCCGACTGTTCGGGGGTCAGGGTGCCCCGGAGTTCGGCCAGTTTGAGGAGCTGGGCCTCGGTTTCGGCGCCCAGGGACTGGGCCTCGGCGCGGTAGTGGTCGGTGAGGAGGGCGTCGAGTTCGGCGTCGGTCATGGCGGGGGCGAGGCGCTGGGCGAGTTTGGCCATGTTGCGGTAGGAGCCCTGGAGACGGAACGGGGGTTCGGTGCGGGTGCGGTCGTCCTGGGCGGCGGATGCGATGTAGGCGCGGTTGACCGTCAGGACCGTCTCGCGCAGCCGCAGCAGGCCGGCCAGGACGGCGGTCATCCGGTCGGTCTCGGCGGGCGGCCAGGGCCGGCTGAGCTCGCCGGGGGCCGGTTCGCCGGCGGCGCGGCGCAGCAGGGTGTCCAGGTCGGCGCGGTCGGCGGTGGCCAGCGGGGCGAGGTGGGGGCTGGCGGTGAGCGCGTTCTCGACGAAGCTCAGCGCGAAGAGGTCGGTGCGGCCCGCGATGACGTCGCCGAGGTTCCAGACGTCGGCGCGGTTGGCGAGCATGTCGGGCAGCCGGAAGAGCCGGCCGGTCTCGGTGTACGGGTTGGCGGCCATGACGACCGCGAAGCGCTTGCCGCGCAGGTCCCACTCGCGGGCCCGGCCGTCCCGGACGCCGTCGACGCGGCGCTGGGCGTCGCAGAGCGGGATGAACCGTTGCAGGAACTCGGCCGAGGTGTGCTGGATGTCGTCGAGGTAGAGCAGCACGTTGTTGCCCGCGTGGAGGGCGAAGTTGAGCTTCTCGACCTCGCGGCGGGCGGTGGCGTTGGGGGCCTCGGCCGGGTCGAGGGAGGTGACCCGGTGGCCGAGGGCGGGGCCGTCGACCTTGACCAGGAGCAGACCGAGCCGTTCGGCCAGGTACTCGACGAGGGTGGTCTTGCCGTAGCCGGGAGGGGAGACGAGCAGCAGCAGGCCGCTGCGGTCCGCCGGGGCGTGGCTGCCGGGGGCCTGGGCCGTGCCCAGCTGCTTGGCGAGGTTGTCGCCGACCAGCGGCAGGTAGACCTCGTCGATCAGCCGGTTGCGGACGAAGCCGTTGAGCGGTGCCGGGCGGTACTGCTCCAGCCGGAGCCGGTCGTGCTCGGCGGCCAGCAGGTCGGTGCGCAGGCGCTGGTAGGCACGGTACGCCGGGACGTCGTGGGTGGTGAAGTCGGCCGCCCGGGCGAGGAGTTCGTCCAGTCTGAGGTCGAGGCCGCCGCCGGGGAGCCGGGGGTGGTCGCCGAGCAGGCCGGTGAGCCGGGTGGTGACGGCGCCGCCCGCGGGGTAGCGGGGGAGGCCGGGGCAGAGCAGTGTGGCCGCCGCCTCGGCGAGGTCGTCGGCGGCGGCCCGGACGCCGGTGGCCGCGGTGCCGGCCTCCAGCCAGGCGTGCGCGAGCTGGCGCCGGGCGGGGAGGAGGGCCGGGTCGTCGGGCAGGGCGGCGAGGGCCTCGGTGAGGCCGGTCGCCTCGGGCGCGGCGTGGAACTTGTCGAGCAGCGCGGTGACGGCGGGCGGGGTGGCGAAGGCGAGGTCGGCGCGGGCCAGTTCCTCGACGAGGTAGCGTCCGGCGGGCTCGGCGGCCTGGGCGAACTCTCCCACGGCCGCGTCCAGTTCACGGGCCAGTGCGT
The DNA here is from genome assembly GCF_044755565.1 of Kitasatospora sp. NPDC092286. Taxonomy (NCBI): domain Bacteria; kingdom Bacillati; phylum Actinomycetota; class Actinomycetes; order Kitasatosporales; family Streptomycetaceae; genus Kitasatospora; species Kitasatospora sp. NPDC092286. The sequence continues at coordinate 86,945 of NZ_JBIVRD010000029.1, forward strand.
CCAGCGCGGGGACCGGCCCGAAGGCGCTGCGGGCCAGCCCCAGCGAGCGGGCCCGGGTGCGCCAGACCAGCCGCTGCCGTTCGTCGGCGCCGTACGCCCAGTACAGCTGTGCGGCGGCGCGCGCCCCGGCGGGGTGGCGCAGCAGGCCGGCCTCGGCGTGCAGTCGCAGCAGCGCGCGGAGGATGGTGGTGGCGTCGTGGTCGTGGACGCCGCGCTGGTAGCCCTCGTCGTGCCGCTGCTCGGCGGCCCGGCGGACGAGTTCGTCCAGCGTGCCGTCGGCGGCGGCCTCGTGCAGCGGGTCGAGGCCGTCGGACTCGGCGGCGAGCAGCAGGCCGGCGGCGAGGTACTCGCCCCGGTAGATCCGGGCGCTCTCGGAGACCAGCGGCTGCTCCCAGTACCGCTCGGTGGCCGCGAAGGCGGGGTCGGTGACGGGGGAGCGGTAGTCGGTGCCGGTGAGGGCGAAGGCGGGGCGGCCCTGCCAGGGGACGAAGGTGAGTTCGGGCCGCTGGGTGGTGACGGCGAACAGGTGGCGGCCGAGCCGCAGGGTGCCGGGGCCGTCGCCGGCGAGGTCGGCGCGGTCGCGCAGGGCCCGGTGGGCCTGGCCGCGGGCGGCGCGGAGCCGGCCGGCCAGCTCCTCGGACCGCACCTGGTCGCCCGACGCGGCCAGCTGGGAGCAGAGTTCGCGCAGCTTGACGGCGGTCGGGTCGGCGGCGAGCGCGGCGTCGATCTCGGCCGCGGTGGTGAGGGCGGCGAGGCGGCGGCGCAGGGTGTCGAGGATGCGGTCGCCGGAGGCGGCCAGCCGGTCGGCCCGGCGGGCCCGGTCGTCGAGCAGGTGCTGGCGGCGGGTGGTGAGCGCGTCGTGGATCTCGGTGCGGCGGTCGGTGAGGTGTTCGGTGAGCGCCGGGTCGGCGTCGGCGAAGCGGGTCTCCAACTGCTCGATCCGCAGCAGGAGTCGGCCGAGCTGGTCGTCGCAGGCCTGCGGGGTGTCGGCGGCGGCGAGGGCGGCGGTGGTGGCCTGGGCGAGCAGGGCCGTCTCGGCGGCGAACTCGGCGGCGGCCTCGCGGGTGCGCAGTTCGCGGCGCCGGGTGGTGAGGGTGGCGCGGGCCCGGTTGAGCAGGCCGAGGACGTCGGAGAGCCGGTCCAGGATGCCGGTGCGGGTGGTGGCGTCGGCGAGGTCGAGGGTGGTGACCAGTTCGGAGACGGTCTGCAGGGCCTCGCTCTGCGCGGTCAGTTCCTCGCCGAGCGGTCCGGCCCCGGCGGCCGTGGTGAGGGCGGCGCAGGTGTCGGCGAGTGCGGTGGCCCGCTGCCGGTGGCCGGTGAAGGCGTCCGGCTCGGCGAGGTGGGTGACGGCGCGTTCGGCGGCCTCGGTCAGGCCCCCGGCGAGGTGGGCGGCGAGTCGGTCGATCCGCTCGGGGTCGGCGCGCGGCAGGTCGCGCAGGGCCTCCACCCGGCCCTGGGCCCGGCGCAGGGCGGTGAGCCGGTCGACCCAGGCGGTGGCGTCGGCGAGGGTCTCGCCGCGGACGACCCGGAGCAGGCCTTCGACGTGTTCGGTGGCCTGTTCGGTCTGCCGGGCGGCGTGGGCGGTGAGTTCGGCGACGGTCTCGTACTCGGCGATGACCTGCCGGGCGGTGTCGCGGATCTCGGCGAGCGGCCGGTGCAGGTCGCCGAGGCCCGGTTCGCCGAGCCAGTGGTGGCGGTCGGCGGTGCGGGTGCAGGCGGCCAGGACGGCCTGGTGGCCGGCCGGGGTGTCGGCGCCGGCGGCGGCCAGCCGGGCCAGCGAGAGGCAGTCGGCGAGGCCGCGGACCAGGTCGGCGTTGCCGATCCGGGCGAGCGGCCCCGCGCCGGCGGGCTGCGCGGCGGCGTACCGCTCGCTGGTGAACGGCGTCTGCCAGAGCTGCACCGGGTGGAGCCGGGTGGGCCCGTCGGTGTTGGGGCGCAGGGCGGTGAGCGTGCCGTCGTCGAGCAGCGCGAAGCCCTGGCAGAGCAGCGGGGCGGCGGCCTCCTGGCGGACGCTGTTGTAGGGGAGCAGCAGGGTGCGGCCGTCGGCGGGGGCGCGGAAGACGTACAGCACGTCCTCGCCGTTGGGCGCGGCGATCGTCCGCTCGTAGGCGAGCCCGTCGACCGGCTGGTCGAAGGTGCGGACGGTGCCGTCGGCGAGGTGGCAGCCGCCGGGGAAGGCGACGCCCTGGTCGCCGGGGAGCCGCAGGCAGGCCTGGCCGAGCGCGTCGATCCGGGTGACCCGGCCGGTGGGCAGGTGGCAGACCAGGTGGCGGACGGTCTCCTCCTGGTAGGGGCGGACCCGTACCAGCAGCAGGGTGCCGATCCGGGCGTGGGCGATCTGCGCGTCGGCGAGGGTCTGCAGTGCCTCGTCCAGCGGCTCCTGGTGGAGGAGGTCGCCGGCGGGGGTGGTGAGGGTGAGGGTGCCGCCCTCGGTGGCGAGCAGCAGGTCGCCGCCGAGGGAGACCCGGGGCGGCCGGCCGGGGAGCTGGTCGTCCCGGGTGAGCGCGGTCCACCCGACCTGCCGGCCGTCGGCGGGGGTGTGGTCGCGTTCGCCGTGCCCGTCCAGGTAGGCGGGGGTGTCGCCGTCGCCGGTCCGCCAGCGCAGCACGCGGACGTCCCCGGCGGCGGGGCCGGTGCGGAAGACGGCGAGCAGACGGCCGCCGACCGGGCGCAGCTGCTCCAGCCGGGCGTCGCGGTAGTAGCGGTGGAGTTCGGCGACGTCCTGCCGCAGCCGGGGGTCCGCCAGGAAGGAAGCGGCGGACGGCGATCCGGACGGTGCTCCGGGCTGCGTCTCGGACGGCGGGCCCGCCTCGGTGAGGTCGGGGTGGTGCAGGGTGAGGACGTCCTCGACGCCGGGCGGCCCGCCCGCGGCCGCGCCGTCGGCCGGCCGGTGGCCGAGCAGCAGCAGGCCGCCGGCCGCCGTGAGGTCCCGGGCGACGCAGGCCCGGGCGGTGGTGAGCCGGCCGGTGCCGGTGAGCCGCAGCTCGCGCCCGCCGAACTCCTCCGCCCGGCGGGCGTTGAGCTCCCCGGCGCGCTCGGCCAGTTCGGCGGCGGCCCGGGCGAGCCGGTCCCGCAGTACCTCGTAGGTGCCGGCGTCGAGCCGGGTACCCGCGTCGGGCCGTGCGCCCGTGTCGAGGACGTCCACGCTGGTCTCTCCCCTTGCCGCGAGCGCTACTTGGAACCGTTGGCCGCGGCGAGCGCCGCGATCGGGGTCTCGGCGATGCCCAGCTTCTGCGCGGAGGAGAGCAGTTGCCGCAGCTGACCGGCCTGCTCGCCGGCCCCCGAGCCGATCAGCTTCATCAGCAGCGCGGACACGGTGAGGTTCTGCACATCGGCGGTGGAGACGGAGGACAGCACCCGGGTGAGGTCGTCGGTGAAGCTGGCGCTGCCGTCCAGCCACGGCCCGGCCAGGGCGCGCGCGGTGTCGGAGTGGGCGACGAACGCGTCCACGCTCTTGCCCGCCGTCACCGACTGCACCAGGCGGTCGAAGAAGATCCCGTCCCCGCCGACGATGTCGATGTTGGCCTTCTCCAGCCCGGCCGCGACCAGCGTGGCCTGCGCCTCGGCGATCTGCCGCTGGGTGTCGAGACCGGCCAGCCGGACGTCCTTCTCGGCGGCCAGCCGCAGCCGGTACTCCTCGTGCCCGCGGGAGGCCTCGTCCAGCCTGGCCATCGCGGCGGCCTTCTCGGTGAGGCCCTCGGCCTCGGCCTTCAGCTTGGCGCCGATCTCCAGCGCGGCGGCCTGCGCCTTCTCGGCCAGCACGACGGCCTCGGCGCGGCCGACCTTCTCGATCGCGGCGGCCTCCTGCTCGCGGACCTGCACCTGGGCCAGGCCCTCGGCGGCGGCCTCGGCCCGGATGCCCTCGGCGAGCCGGATCTTGGCGGCCGCGTCCAGCTCGGCGGCCTGCTGCCGGGCCTCGGCCAGCAGCAGCGACTCGCGGGCCTTGTGGCCGGCGGCCTGCTCGGCGGCCTCGGCGGCCTTGATGTCCTTGACCAGCTTCTCCTGCGCCTCGGCCTCGGCCTGGATGACCACGGACTTGCGCATCCGCTCGGCCTCCTCGACCGCGCGCAGCGACTTGATCGACTCCTCCTGCTCGGCCACGGTCCGGTCCACCGCGACCCGCTCGCGGACCACGTCGGCGATCTCGCGCTTCTGCGACTCGACCTCCTTGTCCTTGGCGATCCGGGCGAGTTCGGTCTCCCGGTCGCGGCCGATCACCTCCAGCAGGCGGTCCTTCTCGATCCGCTCGGTCTCCACGGCGATCACCCGCTCGCGGTTCTTCTGCGCCACCGCGACCTCACGGGCCTGGTTCTCCCGCTGGACGCCGAGCTGCTCCTCCGTCCGCAGGAAGGCGCTCTGCGCGTTGAGCCGCTCCTCCTCCTGGACGCGGGCGACCGCGGCCTCCTCCTTGGCCCGCAGGGTCTCGATCTCCCGGCGCTGGCGGATCTCGGCGTCCGCCTGACGGCGCTCCAGTTCGAGGACGGCCTCGCGGGCGTCCACGTTCTGCCGGGTGATCTCCTTCTCCTCGGTGCGCTGGTACTCGTTGGTGCGCACGTGCTCGATCGCGGTCAGCTCGGTGATCTTGCGGATGCCCTGGGCGTCCAGGATGTTGTTGGAGTCCAGCTGGTTCATCGGGGTCTGTTCGAGGTGGTCGATGGCCGCGTCCTCAAGGGTGTACCCGTTGAGGTCGGTGCCGATCACCGCGATGATCTGGTCCCGGAACTCGTGCCGGTGGGTGTAGAGATCGGTGAAGTCGAGCTGCTTGCCGACGGTCTTCAGCGCCTCCGAGAACTTCGCCGCGAAGAACTCCTGCACCGCGTTCGGGTCGCTGGCCCGCACGGTGCCGATCGCCTGGGCGACCTTGATGACGTCCTCGACGGTCTTGTTCACCCGGACGAAGAAGGAGATCCGGATGTCGGCGCGGATGTTGTCCCGGCAGATCAGGCCGTCCCGGCCGGTGCGGTGGATCTCCACCGTCTTCACCGAGATGTCCATCAGCTCGGCCTTGTGCAGCACCGGGAGGACGATCGTGCCGGTGAAGGTGACGTCGACCTTCTTCGTCCGGGAGATGATCAGCGCCTTGCCCTGCTCGACCTTCCGGAAGAGCCGGCCGACGAACAGCAGCATGGCGAGCACGATGAGCAGCACGACGGCGACAAGTACGCCGAATCCCACAGCGATGGTGTCCATCACGGTGTCCTTTGCAGAAGAGGTCTTGCGAAGAGGCCTTGCGGAGAAGCTCTGCGGAGAAGGCGGGGTGGAGCGGGTCGGGTGGAGCCGGGCGGGGTCAGCGGCCGGGGTGCGCCGGATCGAACGGCGCCACCAGGAAGTGCTCGCCGTCGGCGTCGTAGTCGAAGATCAGGGCCGTCCGGCCGGCCGCGAGGCCGGGCTCGTCGGTCAGTGACCTGACCTGGACGGTGGCGGTGGAGCCGTCGTCGGCGGTGACCTCCGCCTGCCCGAAGTCGGCCGTCACCCGGCCGGTGCGGATCACGCAGACCCGGCCGACGAAGTCGCCGCGGGTGGCGGGCCGGTCCTCGGGGAAGAGCCGCGAGATCGGTTTCAGCAGCAGCCGGGTACCGGTCCAGGACGCCGCCAGGGCGACCACCAGCACACCGGCGCGCTCGACGGCCCCCGAGGTGAGGGCGGAGCCGGCCAGGCTGACGAACCAGGCGAGCGCGACCAGCAGCGAGACCGCCACCGTCACGGGTACCCCGCCCAGTCCCAGCCCGGCCACCGTGCCCCCGTGGTGGCCGGCGTCGTCGCCCCCGTGCGGGACGCCGTCGTGGTGGCCGACACCGTGCCCCACATGCGGGGCGCCGACGTGGGGATCGACGCCATGTCCCCCGTGCAGGGCGTCGACCCCGATGCCACCGAGTACGACCAGCAACCAGTACCCGATGACCACCACCAGCGCGAAGCTGAACAGCGCCGCCGGAAAGCCCAGCGCGGCCTCGACGAATCCCCCCATCGCGCCCCGCCCCCCGTGCTCTCTCCGGCGGCGCCACCTCGGCGCCACGGAGATCGTGACAGTCGAAGGGCTGTTCGCACATTGCCAGGATCCGGCAATCTTGACGCCCTCTTGACACCCTGGAACGCGCGGGCCGGGCCGTACCGCCCGCCCGGGGCGTGTCGGACAAGCCCTACAGCGGCTGCTCCGGCCAGCTGAGCAGCCGGGCGCCCATCGCGGCCGTCTCCAGGGTGAAGCGGTGCAGCGCGTCCGCCGGGTCGTAACCGGTCAACGCCTTGATGCGTTCCAGCCGGTAGCCCAGCGTGCGGACGCTCAGCCCCAGCCGGCGGGCCGCCTCGGCGTTGACGTACCCCGCCTCGGCCTGCACCGCGATGGTGTCCAGCAGCGGCCGCGCGCCGCCCCGGGCCTCCACCAGCGGGCCCAGCACGCTGCGCACCAGGTCGGCCATGGCCGCCCGGTCCCGCATCAGCACCGGGAACACCAGCAGCTCCTCGGCCCTCAGCTGCTGGGCGGACAGACCGAGCCGGGCGGCGTAGTCCAGCGCGCCGAGTGCCTCCTCGTAGCTGCGCAGCACGCCGCTGGCGCCCGAGTGCCGGCGGCCGGTCGCCACCCGCAGCACCGGGCGGTAGCCGGGGCCCGGGCGGAGCGCCAGCTCGGCGAAGGCCTCCAGCACCGCGCGCTCGCTGTCGGGCGCGATGCAGACCAGCCGGCCGTCCTTGCCGGCCAGCAGCATGTCCCGCTCGCCGAACCGGCCGACCAGCTCCCGCTCCACCCGGTGCGCCAGCGGATGGACGTCAGGGTACGGATCGTCGCCGACCGCGACCGCGACGGCGTACGCGCCCGCCAGCCGCAGCCCGAACCGCTCGGCGCGCTCGGCCAGCAGACCGAGGTCGCTGCGGCCGTGCAGCAGGTCGTCGATGAACTCCCGCCGGGCGGACTCCTCCTGACGGACCGCCAGCCGCTGCGCCCGTTCGTGGCCCTCGCCGAGCGCGGCGAGCGCGGCTTCGGTGGCGGCCAGTACGGCGTCGCCCGTCCGGCGCAGCTCGCTGACGGTGGCGGCGGTGGAGATGCCGGGGAGCGTCTGCCAGGCCTGCCGGGTGGCGGCGAGGCACTGGGCGACCACCTCGCGCAGCCCGTGCCCGGCCTCGGCGCTGCGCTCGCCGAGCGCGCGCAGGCTCTCCAGCTCGGCGCGGCGCAGCAGCCGTCCGGTGCGGGAGACGTCGGCGAGCAGGCCGAGGTAGCAGCGGCTCAGTTCGGCGGGTGTGTCCTGATTGTCTCCCGCCGCCATGCCGCTCTGCTCCGCCCCGGAAAACGCCTGATGATCCGGCCGGAATTTTACCGGATTCCCACGGCCGGACCGCCGCCGGGGCGGGGCCTGGAGCGGGGTGCGGGGCCCGGTGGTGGCGGGGGTCCGGAGGCGGATGACCGGCCGGTTTTCGCATCCTGTCCGCAGCGGTGGACGGTCGGGCCTGCCGGGGGGGAATCGCAGGCAACCCGGAGCGTCGGCACCTCCGCCTCAGTCGACCGGCAGCAGTGGCCGGTGGCAGGCGACCGTCCGCCCGGGGGACACCGCGCGCAGTGCCGGTGCCTCGGTGGCGCAGCGCTCGTCCGCCAGTGGGCAGCGGGTGCGGAAGCGGCAGCCCGACGGCGGGTCCAGCGGGGACGGCGGGTCGGCGGGGAGCAGACCGGTGTCGCCGAGCGGGCGGCCGGGCTCGGGGACGGCGGCGAGCAGGGCGGCGGTGTACGGGTGGGCGGGGGCGGCCAGCACCTCCTCGGTCGGGCCCTGCTCGCAGATCCGGCCGAGCTGGAGGACGGCGACGTCGTCGCTGACCGCCCGGACCACACCGAGGTCGTGCGAGATGAACAGGCTGGCCAGGCCGCGCTCGTCGGTGAGCCGGCGCAGCAGGTTGAGCACGGTGGCCTGGGCGGAGACATCGAGCGCGGAGACGGCCTCGTCGGCGATCAGCACCCGCGGTTCGGCCGCCAGCGCCCGGGCGATGGCGACGCGCTGCGCCTGGCCGCCGGAGAGCTGGCCCGGCCGGCGGTCGCCGAACAGGGCGGGGGAGAGGCCGACGGCGTCCAGCTGTTCGTCGATGACGGCCTCGCGGTCGCGGGCCGGGTCGGGGTGGGCGTCGAGCGGTTCGGCGACCAGGTCGCGCACCCGGCGGCGGGGGTTGAGGGAGGAGATCGGGTCCTGGAACACCATCTGCATCCGGGGCCGCAGCGCCCGCAGCGCGCGGGCGGAGAGCGAGCCGAGGTCGGTGCCGTCCAGGGTGACGGTGCCGGAGGTGGGCGGGGGCAGCCGGAGCAGGGCCTTGGCGATGCTGCTCTTGCCGGAGCCGGACTCGCCGACCAGGGCGAGGGTGCGGCGCTGCCGCAGTTCGAGGCCGACCCCGCTGACGGCGTGCAGCGGGCCGGACCGGGTGCGGTGCACCACCGTCAGGCCGGTGGCGTGCAGGACGGTGGTCATGCGGCGGCCTCCGAGGTGCCGAGAGGAGCGAGAGGAGCGAGGGGGGAAAGGGGGAAGTGGCAGGCGGCCGTGTGCGCGGGCCCGGCCCGGTGGACGGGCGGCGCGGCCGTGGTGCAGACGGCGGCGGCGCGTTCGCAGCGCGGGGCGAACGGGCAGCCGGTGGCCGGCTTGGCGAGGTCGGGCGGGGAGCCGGCGATGGCGGGCAGGGTGCGCCGCAGCGGCCCGGTGACGCGCGGCACCGAGCGCAGCAGTGCGGCGGTGTACGGGTGGGCGGGCCGTTCGGTGATGGACTCGGTGGGGCCGCTCTCCACCACCCGGCCGCCGTACATCACGGCGATCCGGCGGGCGCGCCCGTACAGCAGGCCGATGTCGTGGGTGATCAGCAGGGTGGCGAGGCCGCGGGTCTCGCGGTGCCGGTCGAGCAGGTCGAGCACGGTGCGCTGGACGGTGACGTCCAGGGCGGTGGTGGGTTCGTCGGCGAGCAGCAGGGCGGGGCTGCCGGCCAGCGCGGCGGCGATGCCGACGCGCTGGCGCAGGCCGCCGGAGAGCTCGTGCGGGTAGGCGCGGGCCCGCCGGGCCGGGTCGGGGACGTCGACGGCGGCGAGCAGTTCGGTGGCGGTCTGCCGCCGGGCGCGGCGGCCGAGCCGCTTCCGGTTGGTGAGCGACTCGGTGACCTGGTCGGCGATCCGCACCACCGGGTTGAGCGAGGTCATCGGGTCCTGGTGGACCATGGCGACGCCGGTGCCGAGCAGTTCGGCGCGCCGGGCGGGGGCGGCGGTGAGCAGGTCCTCGCCGCTGAGCAGCACCTGCCCGGTGGACTCGACCCGGGTGGTGCGGCCGTGCACCCCCAGGACGGTGCGGGCGAGCACGGACTTGCCGGAGCCGGACTCGCCGACCACGCCCAGGCATTCGCCGGCGTCGATGGTGAGACTGACGTCGTGCAGGATGTGCAGCGCGCGGCCGTCGGGGGCGTGGATCACGGTGTTGAGCGAGCGGACGTCCAGGACCGGGGTGGCCATCAGCGGGACTGTCCCTTCTGGGCGGGCGAACGCAGGCGCTCGCCGAGGTAGTTGAGGGCGAGGACGGTCAGGCAGAGCACCGCCGCCGGGGCGAGCGAGATCCACGGCGCGCTGCCCAGCGTGGTCCGGCCCTCGGCGATGATGCCGCCCCAGGACGGCTCCGGCGGGCGCAGGCCGAAACCGAGGAAGCTGAGCGAGCCCTCGGCGACGATGGCGACCGTGGTGGCGGTGAAGGCGAAGGTCAGCGCGGCCGACGCGACGTGCGGGACGACCTCGCGGCGCAGGATGCGGGCCGGGGAGGTGCCGATCATCCGGGCGGCCTGGACGAACCCGCGCTCGCTGAGCGACAGCACCACGGCGCGCACCACCCGGGTGAAGGCCGGCACGGTGAACAGGCCGATCAGCGTGCCGATCACGGGCAGGCTGGGGCCGCGCAGCGAGACCGCGATCATCACCAGGATCAGGGTGGGGACGGACATCAGCAGGTCGGTGGCGAAGCCGATGGCCTTGTCGACCGGGCCGCGGAACCAGCCGGCGGCCACCCCGAGCGCGCCCCCGCCGAGCAGGCCGACGGCGACGGTCAGCCCGGCCACCGCGAAGGAGGCGCGGGCCCCGGCGATCGCCCGCTGGAGGACGTCCCGCCCGGAGGCGTCGGTGCCCAGCCAGTGCCCGGGGCCGGGCGCGGCCGAGGGGGCGGCGAAGTCGCCGTGCAGCGGGTCGAAGCCGGGCAGCAGCGGCAGCAGCAGCGCGGCGAGCGCGACCACGGCCAGCCAGGCGGCCGCGGCGAGGACACCCGCCGGGGGCCGCCGGCGGCGCTTGCGGGCGGGCGCGGTCGGCGGCGCCAGGGTGCTCTCAACGGTGGTCATGGGCGATCCTCGGGTCGAGCTTGCGGTACAGCAGGTCCACCGCGAGGGTGGCCGCGACCACGCCGAGCGCGCTGACCACCACCACGGCCTGGATGACGGGGAAGTCGCGGGCGCCGATGGCGTTGGAGGCGAGGCTGCCGACGCCGGGCACCGCGAACAGCGTCTCGACCAGCACCGAGCCGCCGAGCGAGGTGCCCACGCCGATGCCGAGCAGGGTGACCAGCGGCAGCGAGGACGGCCGCAGCGCGCGCCGCAGCAGCAGCCTTACGGTGCCCATGCCCCGGCTGCGGGCGGCGGCGACGTACGTCTGGTCGAGGGTGTCCAGCAGCTGCCCGCGCAGGGTGCGGGTGAAGACGGCGGCCTCGGTGAGGCCCAGGGTGAGTGCGGGCAGCACCAGGTGCCGGAGGTTCTCCACCGGGTCCTCGGCGAACGGCACCCAGCCGGTGGCGGGCAGGATCCGCAGCTGTACGGCGGTGATCCAGATCAGCAGCAGGGCGAGCACGAAGCCCGGTACGGCGAGCCAGACGAAGGCGCCCGCGGTGGCGATCCGGTCCACCGCGCCGCCCGGCCGCCAGGCCGAGAGCAGCGCGACGGGCACGGCCAGGCAGAGCGCCACCAGCTGGGCGGAGACGAAGAGTTCGAGGGTGACCGGGATCCGGTCGGCCAGCTCGGAGGTGACGGCGGCGCCGCTGGTGAGCGAGTGCCCGAGGTCGCCGTGCAGGGCGTCGCCGAGCCATCGCCAGGCGGCGGTGAGCACGTTCTCGTCCAGGCCGAGCTTGGCCTCGTAGGCGGCGATCTGCTCGGGGGTGGCGGTGGGGCCGAGGGCGGCGACGGCGGGGGAGCCGGGCATCAGGTGCGGCAGGCTGAGCGCCGCGACGGTGACCAGCAGCAGGACGGCGGCGGCGCGGCCGGCCCGTCCGGCGAGGCCGAGGATCCGGGGCGTCACTTCTTCACCCAGAGGGTGGCCGGGGAGACGTTGACGACGGCCCGCTTGGAGAGGTCGGGCAGGCCGCCGACCTTGCTGGTGGCCACGAAGCCGGCCGCGTTCTCGGTGAGGAACAGCATCGGGGCCTCGGCCACGACGGCCTTGGCGGCCTCGTTGTAGGCGGCGGTGCGCTGGGCCGGGTCCAGGGCGGCGCGCCCGGCCGCGATCGACTGCGTGGCCTGCGGGTTGCTCCAGCCGGTGAAGTTGTACGGGGAGCCGGGGGCGTACAGGTTGGCCAGCGCGGTGTCGGTGTCGCCGAACAGGCTGGTCATGAAGTCCTGCACCTGGAACGTGCGCTGCATCAGCGAGGTGCCCAGGGTGGCCGGGTCCATCGGCTTGACGGTCACCTTCACACCGGCCTCGCCCAGCATCTGCTGGATCACGGTGGCGCGCTGCTGGCCCTCGGGGCGGTTGTCGACCTGGTACTCGAAGGAGAGGTCCGGGTGGCCGGACTCGGCGAGCAGGGCGCGGGCCTTGGTCACGTCGCGGGCCGGGTACGTGGCGGCGGCCGAGTGGTAGGGGGAGACGGAGCCGATCGGACCGTCCGAGACCTTGCCCTGGCCGAGGTAGACGACCTTCTCCAGGGCCTCGCGGTCGATGGCGTACTGGATGGCCTGGCGCACGCGCGGGTCGTCGAAGGGCGCGGCCTTGGTGTTGAACAGGATGGTGGAGGTGGAGCTGGGGCCGGTGGCGACGCGCAGCCCGTCCCCGGCGGCCTGCTTCAGCTGGGCGGGCGTCTCGGCCCAGATCAGGTCGGCGTCGCCGGAGCGCAGCGACTGGTAGCGGCTGTCGGAGTCGGCCAGCACCCGGTAGACGATCTTCTCGGCGTGACCCTTGTCGCCCCAGTAGGAGGCGTTGCGGGCGACGGTCACCGAGACGCCCGGCTGCACGCTCTCCACGGTGTACGGGCCGGAGCCGACCGCCGGGGCGTCCCCGTTCGGGGCCTCGGAGACGTAGCCGAGGGAGCGGGTGAACAGGTTGGGGAAGGCCGCGTTCGGGGTCTTGAGGGTGAAGACGACGCTGGTCGGGCTGTTCACCGTCATGCCGCCGATGGTGGCGGCGTCGGTGGCGCAGGAGCACTTGCTCTCCGGCTTGGCCAGCCGGTTGACGTGGTCGACCACGGCCTGGGCGTCCAGCGGCTTGCCGTCGCTGAACTTCACGCCCTCGCGCAGCTCCAGGGTCCAGGCGGTGGCGTCCGCGTTGGGGGTGAACCCCTTGGCCAGGTAGGGCTGCACGGTGCCGTTGTCGCCGTTGACCATCAGCGGGTCGTACAGCGCGTTGGCCAGGACCAGCACGGGCAGCGAGGTCAGCGTGCTGTCGGCCGGGTCGAGCTTGGCGAAGGGGCGGTCCAGGCCGATCTTCAGCGTGCCGCCGTCGGTCGCCTGGCCGTCGGTGGCCGGGGCGGCCTGGGCGGAGCCGCCGGACACCGCGGTGTCGGAGGCCGAGCAGGCGCCGGCGGTGAGGGCGATGGTGACCGTGCAGATGGCCGCTGCCAGAACGTGCTTGTTCCGCTTCATGGTTCCTCGGTGTTCCTCGGATCGAAGGTGGGGGCCGACAGCGTGGGGCTGCCGCCGCAGACCACCATTCGGAAGTGGCACAACTGCCAAAAGGCAGTTGTGCAAACTTCACGTGACGAGGTGTCGACGACTTGGCGCTCGCCTTGAGCGGGCCGCGCCAGGCGTGATTGCGTACGAGTGACGGAGAACCGTCGGAGAAGGGCAGGGCCAGGGAACATGCAGGGGCAGGGGGCCGAAACCGTGGCGGAGACCGTGGACGGGGTGGTGGTCGGGGCGGAGGCCGTCGTCGAGACCGGGCTGCGCGACCGCAAGAAGGCGCGGACGCGCGAGGCGATCCGCACGGCGGCGCTGGACCTCTTCGAGGAGCAGGGCTTCGAGCGCACCACCGTGGACCAGATCTGCCGGCGCGCGGACGTCGCCCACCGCACCTTCTTCCGGTACTACCCCAGCAAGGAGTCCCTGCTCTTCGGCTGGGACTTCGGTCGGCAGATCATCGACGAGTTCGCCGCCGCCCCCGCCGCCCTCGGCCTCTGGGAGGCGTTCTGGCACGCCCTGACCGCGACCGGCGGCCGGCTGGAGGAGCCCGCCGAGCACACCGCCCGGCGCCGGCTGCTGCGCCGGCGCTTCCTCGACGTCCGGTCCGTGCACGACCACGCGATCCTCCAGGTCGACACGTTCGTCCAGCGGACGATCGAGGCCGCGGCCGGGCGCCTGGGCACCGATCCCGACGAGGACCTGCGGGCGCACGCGCTCGGGGCCGCGCTCGGGGCGATGACGCGGCGTCACATCATGGTCGGGAGTTCGGAGCCATGGCTGCCGGAGGCCTGGGAGGAGGCGTTCCGCACGCTGGTGCCGCCGGGTCCCGGCCCCCGGGCGGACGGGTGAGGCCGGCCGGTCCCGCGGTACCCGGGCCGGGGGCGCTAGCGGTCGGGGTGCTCGCGGTAGTGCAGCACGAACCGGGCGCTGCTGCCGACGATCCGGCGCCGGACGTACAGCGCCGGGGCGCCGTCCGGTGTGCAGCTGACGCCCTCGCGGACCAGCAGCGGCGTGCCGACCGGCAGGCCCAGCAGTTCGGCGTCGGCGAGGTCCGCGCCGATCGCGCCGAAGGCCCGCCAGTCGTACTCCAGCTCGATCCCGGCCGCCCGGGCCAGCTCCGGCACCAGATTGCCCCGGAGGCCGGGCCGGTCGAAGCCGGGCGGCAGCAGGGCGGACGGCAGCCAGTAGCTGCTGACCGTCCGGACCTCCGCGCCCAGCCGGATCACGCTCTCCAGCCGGGACAGTTCGCCCGGCGCCCGGCCCAGCCGCCCGGCCGCCTCCAGGTCCTCGGCGGAGCCGGTCACCGGCGGCGCCGCGACCACCTCCTCGCCGTCCCGGGAGTGCAGCGCCGCGTGGACGCTGCCGAGGTCCACCCGCTGGCTGCGCGGGTCCACGTCGATCGAGACCCGGACGGCGGGCGGGCGCACGAAGGTGCCCACCCCGCGCCGGATCTCGATGGTCCCGGCCCGCTCCAGCTCGGCCACGGCCTGTCGGACGGTCAGCCGGTTGACGTCGAACTCCGCGCTCAGCTCCGGCTCGCTGGGCAGCCGGGCGCCGGCCGGGTACGTCCCGGCGTCGATCCGCTCCTGGAGCTGCCGGGCCAGCCGGCGGTACAGCGGGGTGCTGGTTCGGTGCGTTGCCACGCGCCAGATCCTACGGAGCCGGGCGCCCGGGATGCCGTCCGCCCGTAGAAGCACCGGCCCTTGACCCGATGTTCATCTCGCCGCCGCTTGCCGGGCACCCCCGGTAGCCGTTACACATCTAGACATCTAGATGTCTTCGTTTTTCGCAGCTCCACCCGAAAGCCAGTGCCACCCGAAAGGCCCCCCATGTCCCTGGTCAACTTCCGCGACCCCGCCGTCCTCGCCGACCCCGACAGCCGCTGGATCCGCCCCGGCGCCGTCCACCGCTCCGCCCAGCCGCACGCGGCCGCCGCCCCGGCGATTCTCGCCCAGCTGCGTGAGGCCGGCATCCGCACGATCGTCGACCTGCGCGGCGACGCCGAGGCCAGGCCGGCCGACTGGGCCGAGGCCGAGGCCGCCGGGATCCAGGTCGTCGCGGCGCGCATCCAGCCCACCAGCGACGCCCTGGACGCGTCCATGCGGGAGATGACCACCGCCGCCGACCTCGGCGCCTTCTACCTGCTGATGGCCGAGTCCGCGCCCGAGGCCGTCGTCGCCGCCGTCGAGGCCGCCACCCGCCCCGGCGGCGTGCTGCTGCACTGCGCCGCCGGCAAGGACCGCACCGGCCTGCTGATCGCCCTGCTGCTCGACCTGGTCGGCGTCCCCGCCGAGGAGATCGTTGCCGACTACGCCCGCACCAACGAGGCGCTGACGCAGATCTGGGCCAACCTCGCCGATCGCAACCGCAGCGCCATGAACGACTACCAGGCCGGCACGCTCACCGTCCCGGCCCCGCTGCTGGAGGCCCCCGCCGGCGCGATGGTTGCCTTCCTGGAGCTGGTCGACACCCGGTACGGCGGTACGGAGGCCTTCCTGGCGCACTGCGGCGTGGTCCCCGCCACGATCGAGGCCTTCCGCGCCAAGGCCGGCGTCGCCGCCGACGCGGCCGTTGCCGCCGCTGCCGCCGGGACGGAGGCCGTCGCATGACGGCCCGGCTCCGTCATCACGACGGCACCCCGTTCCGCGACCTCAACCACAACGGCACCATGGAGCCCTACGAGGACCCGAGGCTGCCCGTCGAGGAGCGCGTCGAGGACCTGCTCGGCCGGATGACGCTCGCCGAGAAGGCCGCCCTGATGTTCCACGGCCGGATGATGCCCGGCACCAGCCCGGAACTCCCGTTCCCCACCGGAGCCGAGCTGATCAACGGACGCGGCCTCACCGCCTTCGCCATGATGGCCGTCCCCGACGCCCGCGCGATGGCCGAGTGGAACAACCACGTCCAGGACCTCGCCGCCGCCGAACGCCTCGGCATCCCCGTCACCCTCGCCTCCGACCCCCGGCACGGCTTCACCGCCAACCCCGCCACCGCCTTCGTCGGCGGCGGCTTCAGCGCCGGCCCCGAACCGATCGGCCTCGCCGCCACCGACGACCCGGCGCTGGTCGAGGAGTACGCCCGGCTGATCGGCCGTGAGCTGCGCGCCGTCGGCATCCGCCTGGCCATCCACCCGATGGCCGACCTCGCCACCGAGCCGCGCTGGGCGCGGATCAGCGGCACCTTCGGCGAGGACCCGGAGCGCGCCGTCCGGATGATCACCGCCTACATCCGCGGCCTCCAGGGCGAGAGCATCGGCCCGGACAGCGTCGCCTGCATGACCAAGCACTTCCCCGGCGGCGGCCCCCAGGCCGCCGGCGAGGACTCGCACTTCGCGGCCGGCCGCCGGCTGGTCTACCCCGGCGGCGCGCTGGACCAGCACCTGCGCCCGTTCGAGGCCGCCTTCGCGGTGGGCACGGCGCAGATCATGCCCGCCTACGCGATCCCCTCCGGCACCGGGCTGGCCGAGGTCGGCGCCAACTTCAACCGGGACGTCATCACCGGCCTGCTGCGCGGCAAGTACGGCTTCGACGGCGTGGTCTGCACCGACTTCAACGCCATCACCGGCATGGCGATCCCCGGCATTGCCGCCCTCCCGCCGCGCCACTGGGGCGTCGAGGAGCTGTCGGTGGCCGAGCAGGTGGTGCTCACCCTGGACGCGGGCGCCGACCAGCTCGGCGGCGAGACCGACCCCGGGCTCGTCCTCGACGCCGTCCGTTCGGGCGCGGTGAGCGAGGCCCGGATCGACGAGTCCGCCCGGCGGATCCTGCGTGACAAGTTCCGGCTCGGCCTCTTCGACGACCCGTACGTCGACCCGGACGCCGCTGCCGCCCTCGTCGGCGCCCCGGCCGGGCGTGAGCTGGGCCGCCGGGTGCAGGAGCGTTCGCTGGTCCACATCGCCGGGCGGCCACTGGCAGGTCGGCGGCTGTACCTGGAGGAGATCGACCCGGCCGTCGCCGCCCGCCACGGCGCGGTGGTCGCCCGCCCGGAGGACGCCGACGCGGCCGTCGTCCGGCTCAAGGCGCCCTACGAGCAGCGCGAGGGCCTCCTCGAACGCTTCTTCCACAGCGGGTCGTTGGAGTTCCCGGCGGAGGAGGCGGAGCGTCTGCGCGCGATCGCCGCCACCGTGCCCACCTGCTTCGTCGTCCATCTCGACCGGCCCGCCGTGCTCACCCCGCTCGCGGGCGAAGCCGCCATGCTGATCGGCGAGTTCGGCGCCGACGACGACCTGGTGCTGGAGGCCGCCCTCGGACTCGCCCCGGCGCGCGGGGTCCTGCCCTTCGACCTGCCCTCCTCGATGGCCGCCGTCGAGGCCTCCTGCGAGGACGTGCCGTTCGACACCCGCGACCCGCTGTTCCGCTGCGGCTGGTCGGCTGCTGACGGCGCCTGATCCGGGCCGTTCCGTTCCCGCTCCCGCTGCTTCCGTACTCTGCGGAAGCGCCGGGAGCGGGGGCGGGTGGAAAAGCAGACGCGCCCGGGCGTGGGCGCGGCATACGATCTCACCGCCTCTCACCGCCGCATCCTGATGGGTGCCGCGCGCCCGGACGGAGACCCGATGCCGATCTACTTCTACGGAGCCGACGAGGTGCCGTACGGCTGCTTCTCGAACTTCTCGGCACACGGGGTCGAGCTCGACGGGCGGTTCTGGCCCACCTCCGAGCACTGCTTCCAGGCGCAGAAGTTCACCGGCACCCGCCACGCCGACCTCATCCGCAAGGCCCCGACGCCGCTGTGCGCCGCCCAGCTGGGGCGGGACACGTCCAAGCCGCTGCGGCGCGACTGGGAGCGGGTGAAGGACGACGTGATGCGGCGGGTCGTGGACGCCGAGTTCCGCACCCACGAGGGCATCCGGGCCGTCCTGCTGTCCACCGGCACCGACCGGATCGTCGAGGACACCGGCGCCGACCACTACTGGGGGCGCGGCCGCACGGGGACGGGCAAGAACATGCTGGGCCGCATCCTGATGAGCACCCGTGACCGGCTGGCCGCCGAGGCCGGCCCGGTGGGGCGGTAGGCGCGCATGCAGCCCCAGCACCGGATCCGCGCCGACCACGACGCCCGGACGATCGTCGTCTACCAGGCGTACGCGCCCGTCGTCGCCGAGCCGGCCCTGAAGGCGGGCCGGTTCGTGCCGCCGTTCTCGTTCCAGCGGATGACATGGATCAAGCCGTCCTTCACCTGGCTGATGCACCGCAGCAACTGGGGCCGGAAGCCGGGCCAGGAACGCATCCTCGCCGTTCGGATCACCCGGGAGGGATGGGAGGAAGCGCTCTCCCGGGCCGTCCTGACCACCGCCGATCCGGCCGCCGTGGCCCAGGCCGAGGTCCACGTCCAGTGGGACCCGGAGCGGTCGCCGAGGGGTGCGGCGCTGAACCACTACAGCATCCAGGTCGGCATCGGCAGATCGCTGATCCGCAGCTACGTCGACGACTGGATCGTCGACCTCACCGACCTCACCCCGCAGGTCCGCAAGATCGCCGCCCTGGTTCAGAACGGCCACCCGGCGAAGGCCCAGCGCCTCCTCCCACCCGAGCGCCCCTACCTGCTGCCGCTGCCGACGGCACGCCGCCTCGGCATCACCGAAGGCCGCCCCTGACGCCGCCCTGACGCCGCCCGCCATGATGATCGACGGCCTCGGGGTGGCGGAGGGCACCCGCCGGTCGGCGTGGATGGTGCGCGGGACCTTCTCCCGGCAGGTGTACGGCTCGCTGTGGATCGCGCTGCCCGTGGCCCTCGCCGTGGTCATCGGATTCGTGGCATTCATGCTCGGGGTGGAGTCGAACAGCGCGGGGCCCGCCATCGCGGGCGGACTGCTCGCCGCCCTGCTCCTGATGGGCGCGCTCCTGGTGGGGGCCACGGTCTCCGGGATCTTCCGCACCGTGCTCTACCGGGACGCTTCGGCTGTGGCCTGACACCCCGGATGTGATCTCCGTACGTCGTCGGCCGGGGCCTGGCCCGCCCGGCTGATGGCGGTGACCTGCGGGAACAGCCGGCGAGCGCGACGTGGGTCCGGCTTCCGAGCCCTGCCCGCCGCCGGCGTCGGCGGGCAGAGCTCTCCCCCTTGGGGCGTCTCGTTCCCTGAAGGCGGCTCACCTCGTCGCGTCGGCGGTTTCGGGCGTTCTGCCGCCGGAGGAGTGAGTGGGCATCAGGGATCACTCGGAAGGATCAACCGCCAGTCAATCGTCATATTTTCTAACTTATATGACGATCCATCAGTTCTCTGAATCCTTGCCCCGCCACCCGTTCGGCCCCCCCTGTGCCGGTCCTTCGATATGCCCGATATGACCGCCCTCGGTACGTTCAAATCACGAGGTCGGCGGCCCAGTCGACCAGTACAAGGATCAGGAGAAAAGTTCCATGCAGATCACCCGCGCAACCGTCATCACCGCGGCCGTAGGAACCGCCGCGGCCCTGGCCGCGACCGGCCTCACCTACGCCTCGGCCGCTTCCCAGCCGATGACCCAGGCGGCCCCGGTCGTCCAGCAGGCGGTCGCTCCCGCACAGGCGTCCTTCGTCAACGACGGCATGGGAAATGAGGGCAAGGGCAACGAGGGCAAGGGCCACGAGGGCAAGGGCTACGAGGGCAAGGGCCACGAGGGCAAGGGGCACCGGAAGCACCACGAGGAGGGCCGCATCCACATCAACGAGCGGACCTACTCCGCTCACTCGGGCGGCTGCATCACCGTGGTCAGCGGCCTGGGCGCCAAGAGCCTGAACATCCGCAACGACAGCCACAAGACCGTCGAGGTCTTCCGCGGGGCGGTCTGTGACGATGGTGCCCCCATCGCCACCGTTGGGCCCCGCAGCTCCAGCGACGGTGTGGACCCGCGTTGCACCGAGGGTGTCTTCGTCGAGCACGGAGTGGTGGCCAGCTTCCGGGTAGTCCGAGGCCACGAGGGTGGTCGCGAGGGCGGCCACGAGGGCGGCTACGAGGACTACTGATCCAGGCCTTCTCCAGAAGGCCAGGGCCGCAGTCCTCGGACACCCTGATGGATCGGGAACGCGCTCGGTCCAGACCTTTCTCCGCGAGCGGCAATAGCGTGGTCCGGCGTCACGACACGGTGGTCTGACCGACACCGAGACATCGCCGGGGAGCTGGACCACGCCGCGATCGGCGCTCTGTTGCCTCACGGACGCCCCCGCCTGGCTCTTGCCGGGCGGGGCGTCCGGGGGGCCGAGGCCCCCGGGACTGTCTCCTGGTGGCCCGATGGCGGCTTTGAAGTTCGGCCGTGATGCCGCTGGGACGTTCGTGTGGGCGTCTCGTGGACAGGCGGTCGCTGGGGGGCAGCCAGAGGTCCCTGAACACGCGGCGCAGGTTGCGGCGCGTTCCCCAGGGGACTCTGGCGATGTGGTTGCGGGAGAAGCCCGAGGAGGTGTTCTCGGGCGAAGCCGTTCGCACTCGCGTTCGGGGTGTGTGGAATGCCGGGTCTGTCGCCGCGGTCACGGTGTCGCGGTTCGCCGAGACCCTGGCCGACCGCCAGACTGCGGAGCCGGCGGTCCGCGCGATCGACCGGAAATATGCTCTTGGCCTGGAATCTGTGGATCGAGAGTTCGATTTCACGATGCCGGCCAAGTTCCGGGCCCGGTCGGTCGAGCACGGCCGCGAGGACGGGTTGATCACCGTCGGGGGAAAGCAGTACACGGACTTACTCAGGTCATCGGCGCGGTACGGGATTTGAACCGGTTGGGGTTGGCCGGGGAGAGCGTGCGTACGGCGTTGGATGCGCTGACCGTCGCCGGCCCCTGTCCGGCTCGGTCGGGCGATGCCGGTGGCGGATCTTCGTACAGATCTACTACGTGCACACCGACGGGTTCGACTATCCACTCCGGGAGGCCGGGGTGCCCCACCGCCTGGCGCGGCGGGGCCGGGGCGGTCAGTGGGTGTCGAACTCGCCAGTGCGGACAGCGGTAATGAAGGCCTGCCAGGAGGACGCCGGGAAGAGGAGGGCAGGGCCGCTCGGGTCCTTGGAGTCACGGACAGGTACGACGTTGATGTACCCCTCGGCAGTCTCGACGCATGCACCACCGCCACCGCTGTACGAACTCTTCCTCCAGAGGGCATTGCCCAGGTCAATGTCCATCCTCAAAGTCCTTCCGTACCGCGCGGATTATTGCCACGGATGCGGCTTGGCGCAGCGCTTTGATCTGCATTCGATCGTAGTCCTTGGCCGGCGTCGGCACAGGATCTGTATCGCGGCCGAGACAGTTGCGTTGCTCGGTCTCCGCGCGAGCCCGGGATGCCCTGCCGCCGCCCCGGCCCGGGGCGGTCAGTGGGTGTCGAACTCGCCCGTGCGGACAGCGGTGATGAAGGACTGCCAGGAGGACGCCGGGAAGAGGAGGGCGGGGCCGCTCGGATCCTTGGAGTCACGGACGGGCATGATGCCGGGGTAGTTGTCGGCTGTCTCGATGCACTGGCCTCCGCTGCCGCTGTATGAACTCTTCTTCCAGCGAGCGCCAGTCAGATCGACGTCCATTCGAAGTCCCTCCGTACCGCACGGATCATTGCTACCGACTCGGCCTGGTTCATGGCCTCGATCAGGAGCCGATTGTAGTCCTTGGCCAGCGCCGCTACGGACTCCGTATCGCGGTCGAGATAGCCACGTTGCTCGGTCTCCGTGTAGGCGAGCATCTTGCGGCCAGGCATCGTCAGCATGGTCACCACACGAGTGAACGGCCGGTCTTCGCCCAGGGAGTACGGGGCTACCTGAAGGAGGATGTTCGGTTGCTCGGCCATGTGTTCAAGGTGTAGCAATTGTTCGACCATCACATCCCGGCCCCCGATCGGCCGCCGGAGACAGCTCTCGTCGAGCACCGCGTGGACGAGGGGCGGCGGCGTCCGCTGGAGGCACTGCTGTCGAGTCAACAGGAAGTTGACTCGCTCCTCGACGTGTTCTTGAGTAGCTGTTCCTCGCCTGACATTCCCGTGCTCCCAGGCGGTTGCGTACGCCTTGGTCTGAAGCAGCCCAGGGATGACATTGATCTCGAAGAGCCGGATCTCCTCGGCCCGCGACTCGTAGTTGGCGTACTCCGGGAAGCCCGGGACCAGGGCCGTGTGCCGGTGCTGCCAGTACATCAGCGACAGTGTCCCGCCGGTTTCCAGGACCGCGTCCGCCCGGGCAGCGAACTGCTCACTCGGCGGGCGCTGCGCAAGTTCGACGAACGAGACGTACGACGGGTCGTACTTGCACTTGCGGGCCAGTTGGGCCTGCGTGAGTCCACGGCCCTCGCGTGACCTGCGGAGCTGCACGCCGAAGGGGGCCCAGGGGGATGAGGTCGGGTCAAGGGTCTTCTTGTTCAAGGCGGTTTCCCCAACATTCGCCGAGGCCGAGGTCAAGTAGATCGCGGCTTCCGATGGTAGCTGCCTTCGGGCAAACATGGACACAGACCGTGAAATTCCGAGTACGGAGGGTTCGTATGGATCGTGTCCGAGTTCAGGCCACCAGGCTCCACGGCTACGGGATCCGTTGGGATCCCGCCGCCCGGCTCTACCGGGTGCGCAACGAGATCACGGGGGAGTGGCTGAGAGACGGCGACGGATCGCTGTGCGGCTTTTCCTCCTTCTCCGTCGCGGAGAAGGCCTGGCGGGGGTTCGAGTCGCACCGGGAGATGGTCTGATGGGGCCGATCCTCAACCGGGCGACCGCCGAGCAGCGCCGCGAGGCCGCCTTCGCCGTCGAGGAGCTGACGGCCGTCCTCGCTCTCGGTGACGCCAAGTTGCCCTCCCTCGAAGTGGACTGGGACTACGGGCGGTTGACCGGTGCCTACCTGATCAACCTCGGCTCGGCCCGTACCTCCCAGGTCCTGCGGATCACCGAACTCCTGCGAAAGGGCCTGCTCCATGAGCGACAGGCCGGCCAGGGCTGAACTCCTCCGCCCCCACGGCCGGCGAGCCGCCTGAAACGCGGAACGGGAAGTCGGCGGGTCCGACTTCCCGTTCGGGGGCTCCTCCAGGCAGCAGCCGGCCGGCCGGCTACGCGTCGCGACGGCTGAGGGTGAGGGCGGCCGCGGTGAGGGCGGCGGCGAGGTAGGCGGCGAGGGCCGCGAAGCAGCCGGCCGCGCCGAGCCGGGTGTCGCCGCCCGCCGAGGCGACGGTGGTGCCCAGACCCTCGAAGGCGCTCTGCAGGCCGAACCTCGAAACGCCGTCACCGAACGGCGCGAGCAGCATCGGCGACAGGAAGAAGAGGCCGAACAGCGCCGCGACCGCGCCGGCGGTGTGCCGGATGACGAAGCCGAGCGCGAGGCCGATGAGGGCGAACGCCGACAGGAACACCCCGCAGCCGACGACCGCGCGCAGCACGCCGGGGGCGGAGAGCGACACCGCGAGGTGCTTGCCGTCGATGGCCCGCTGACCGAGCAGGAAGGTCAGGAACGCCAGGACCTGTCCGAGCAGCGTGGACGCGCCGCCGACGACCAGGGCCTTGGCGGCGAGCACCTGGCCGCGCCGGGGCACGGCCGCCAGGGTGGTGCGGACCTGGCCGGTGGTGTACTCGCTGGAGGCGGCCAGGGTCCCCAGGGTGCCGATCGCCAGGACGGCGACGTAGAAGCCGCCGGAGAAGCCGTACCGGACCGGGTCGAAGCGGGCGCGCTGCTCGGCGGTCCAGGCGTCCCAGTTGTCGGCGGCGCTGCCGTAGTCGATCAGGCCGATGAACAGTGCGGCGGCCAGCGCGACGAGCGCGGACAGGTAGGTCGCGCGGACGCTGCGCAGTTTGACCCACTCTCCGGCCAGGGCGCCACGGGTGGTCGGGGCGGTCATGTCTGCTTCCTCCTGAACATCGCGGCGGCGCCGGTCCGGGCGGCGCGGTAGTCGACCGCGTCGCCGGTGACGTCCATGAACGCCTGCTCCAAGGAGGCGTGCCGGACGGTGAGTTCGTGGACGCCGAGGCGGTGCGTGGCGGCCAGGTCGCCGATCGCCGCCGGTTCCAGTCCGCTGACGGCCAGCGCTCCGCCGGGCTCCTCCGCCACGGCCGCCCCGGCCCCGCGCAGCAGCCCGGCCAGCGCGGCCGGCTGCGAGGTGCGGACCAGGACGTCGGTGCGCGCGTTGTCGCCGAGGAACTCGGCGGTGGGCTGGTCGGCGACGAGCCGACCGCGGCCGATGATGACCAGGTGGTCGGCGGTGACGGCCATCTCGCTCATCAGGTGGCTGGAGATCAGGACCGTCCGGCCCTCGGCGGCCAGGTCCTTCATCAGGCCGCGGATCCAGTGGACGCCCTCGGGGTCGAGGCCGTTGACCGGCTCGTCGAACAGCAGGACCGGCGGATCGCCGAGCAGGGCGCCGGCGATGCCGAGGCGCTGCTTCATGCCCAGGGAGAACCGCCCGACCCCGCGTCGGGCCACCTGCTCCAGGCCGGTACGGGCCAGCACCTCGCGGACCCGGCGGGCGCCGATGCCGTTGGTGACGGCGATCCCGAGCAGGTGGTGGTAGGCCGAGCGGGACGGGTGGACGGCGCCGGCGTCCAGCAGCGCCCCGACCTCGCGCAGCGGGTACCGCATCGAGGCGTACGGCCGGTCGTTGACGAGTGCCCGACCTCGGGTCGGGGCATCCAGGCCCAGGATCATCCGCAGCGTCGTGGACTTGCCCGCGCCGTTCGGCCCGAGGAATCCGGTGACCCGCCCCGGCCGGACGGTGAAGGACAGCCCGTCCACCGCGACGGCGTCCCCGTAGCGCTTGGTGAGGTCGCGTACCTCGATCATCGTCGTGCCTTTCCGTCGACGTGGTTCCACTGGCGTGGCTCCCCTGACGGCTCCACGCTCCCGTCCACGCCCGGCCCGGTCGTCCCACCGCGGGCGGAACCGCCGCCTCCCGCGGGGCCCGGCCTCCGCCCGTGGTCATAGGCCTGCCGGGGGATGCCGCGACCGCGGGCCCGCCGATAGCCTGGGGAAATGTCCAACGCCCCGCACCCGCCGGTGACCAAGAGGCTGCGTCGCGGCCAGTGGGTGGCGATCGACGTGATGTTCTCCCTGGTCCTGACCCTGATCACCTGGGTGCGGGTGCTGGACGCCTACCGGGTGTTCGACCCGCACCACCGGGGATACCCGAAGCCGGCCCCGGCCGAGCTGGTGACGGTGCTGGGGTGCGTGGTGGCGGTGGGCGTGGCCATGGGGCTGCGCCGGCTCGGCCCGCTGTTCGCGGCCGGGGCGGTCTTCGCCGCGTGGGCGGTCGTCGTCGTGGTGGCCGGGCAGCTGACCATCGCCAACCTGGCCGGCTTCCAGGTGGAGATCGCCGCGATGACGACCGTCTACCTGGTGGCGGCGACCCGCCCGCCGCGCCTCGGCGCCGCCGTCATGGTGCTCGGCCTGGTCGGCGCCGGGCTGAGCGAGTTCGGCTCGCGGGAGCTGTGGAACAACCTGGTGCTGGCCGCGCTGGCGGTGGTCACGGCCTGGTCGCTCGGCTCCGCGCTGGCCCGCTACCGCTCGTACAGTGCCGCGCTGCGCGAGCACCAGGCCGACGTCGCCAAGGCCGAACTCGCCCAGGAGCGGATCCAGTTGGCCAGGGAGCTGCACGACGTCATCGCGCACAGCATGAGCGTGGTCAACGTCCAGGCCGGCTACGGCCGTTTCGTCATCGGCCGGGACCCGGCACAGGCCGAGCAGGCGCTGGCCGCGATCCAGGCGGTGAGCCGGGACGCCATGGTGGAGATGCGCGGACTGCTGACCGTCCTGCGCGACGCCGGTGCCGAGGCCGCCGTGCCGCCCCCCGCGCCCCGCCTGGCCGACCTGGACCGGCTGGTGGCGAGCTGCGCCGAGGCCGGGCTGAAGGTCGAGCTGCGGGTGCGCGGCCAAGTCCGGGAGCTGTCGGCGGGGGTGGAGCTGTCGGCGTTCCGGATCGTCCAGGAGACGCTGACCAACGTCGTCAAGCACGCACACGCCGCGTCGGCCCGGGTGAACGTGGACTACGGGGAGGAGGCGCTGGCGCTGGAGGTGACCGACGCCGGGCGCGGCGGGCCGGTCGCGGCCGGCGGGCACGGCCTGGCCGGGATGGCCGAGCGGGTCGGGCTGTACGAGGGCACGCTGGACGCCGGTCCGCTGCCCGGCGGCGGGTTCCGGGTCCGCGCCGTCCTCCCGCTGACCGGGCCGGCCGGTGCGCCCGGGGCGGATGCGGCATGAGCGACGGTCCGCCGATCCGCGTCGTCGTCGCCGACGACCAGACCCTGGTGCGCGTCGGCCTGAGCGGGATCGTCGCCGCCGCCGACGGCTTCGAGGTCGTCGGCGAGGCCGCCGACGGCGCCCAGGCCGTCCGGCTGGCCCGCGTCGAGCACCCGGACGTGGTGCTGATGGACATCCGGATGCCCGGCACGGACGGTCTGGAGGCCACCCGGCTGATCACCGCCGACAGCGGCGTGCGCATCCTGATCCTCACCACCTTCGACCTCGACGAGTACATCTACGGCGCGCTGCGCGCCGGGGCCTCCGGCTTCCTGCTCAAGTCCACCCCGCCGGAGGACCTGCTGGCCGCGATCCGGGTGGTCGCCGCCGGTGAGGCCCTGCTCGCCCCCAGCGTCACCCGCCGACTGATCCGCGAGTTCGCCGCCCGGCCCACGCCGTCGTCGGCCGGTGCCCGGGGCGGTGAACAGGAGCGGCTGCTGCGGGTGATCACCGGGCGGGAGGCGGAGGTGCTGACGCTGATCGGGCGCGGGCTGACCAACACCGAGATCGCCGAGGAGCTGTACGTCAGCACCGGCACGGTCAAGACCCATGTCGGGCACCTGCTGGCCAAGCTCGCCGCCCGGGACCGCGTCCAACTGGTGATCACCGCCTACCGCGCCGGACTGGTGGACCCGTCGGCCTGACACCCCCGGACTCCGCCGGAAACGCGGAAGTGTAGGTTCCGCTCAGCTCTGACATGCGGCAGCTCCGTGGCCTTGAGTTTCATGGTCTTGTCCCGTGCTTGTGTCGAGTGAGTTGTCCCGCTGT
>NZ_JBIVRD010000030.1:0-111079 GCF_044755565.1 Kitasatospora sp. NPDC092286
AGTTGCGCTCGCGTCACACACCACGGTCTACCGGATCAGGACCCGCCGCGAAGGTGAATCACACAGATTGATCACGACCGAATACGCGCCCTAGTACCCGTTGAGCTACGCCGAGACCGCAACGGTCGCTCACGTCTTCATGCTGCCGAGGATCAGGACGCCATCCACAACCCCGCACTCGCCGTCAAGCTCGCCCGGATGGGAGTGGACTGGACTTCCGTCGGAAAGGCCGACGTCTCCGATCTCGGTGCGGTGCTCGCGGCGGCACGGCGCATCGCTGCCGGCCGACAGGGCTGGACGGTGAACGAGCGGGTCGTACTCAGCCTGTTCGCCTCCCACAAGGAGGCGATGTACCAGGACCTGCAGCAGAACGAGGAGAAGATCCTCGCCCACCCCCTGGTCCGGGCGGTAGCCCTGGGACCGGATGCAGGGCTCCCCGGTGACCTCGTCGGCTTCGACCCGCCCAGCCTGGACCGGATCGACGACGTTCAGCCGCCCGAGCGCACTCCCCTCGTACTGGACGCGGACGCCTCCCAGCGGCAGTGCATCGCGGCTGCCCTCGACGGCCGCTCCTTCGTCGTGAGCGGTCCTCCGGGGACGGGCAAGAGCCAGACGATCACCAACCTGATCGCCGCACTGATCCACGCCGGCCGCACCGTGCTGTTCGTCAGCGAGAAGGCGGCCGCGCTCGACGTCGTGCGCAACCGCCTGAGGGACGTCGGCCTCGCGGACTTCGTCCTCGCCCTGCACAGCGGTGACACGTCCAAGAAGGCCGTGGCGACCGAGCTGGGCCGGGTGCTCAGGACCGAGGTACGTGCCAACGGCGCCGCCGCACACGAACTCGACAAGGCTCGTGAACTCCGTGAGGCCCTGTCCGCGTACGCGACCGCGGTGAACGAACGCCGCGAACCCCTGGGACGCACGCTGCACGATGTCCTCGGACGCCTGGTCATGTTGGAGCGGGGAGACGCCGGCCAGCCGGGAATGCGCCTCGACGGAGCTCGGATCAGCCGGGAGCTCTCCGCCTCCACCTTGCAGCAGATGCTCGGCGCGGCAGAGTCGATCAGCCGCGCCTGGCGCCCGGCCGTCGAGGGCGAGGATTTCCTGTGGCGACAGCTGATCGGAGCGTCACCGCTTGACGTACTGGCACAGGCGGACGACGCGCTGGAACAGGTCGAGGCGGCGTGCCGACGGCGTCCCCTCGCCGAGTCCGAGAGCGAACCGAGTAGCGCCCGGGAGCTCACGGCACTGATTGAGACGCTTCGCGTAGGACTGCCCACAACCGCCGCCCCGGCTCAGACCTCGCTGCCGGACGATCCGTCGGCCATGCTCGCCGAACTGGCCGACGCCTTCGGCATGCCCAAGCCCACGACCGCAGCAGCAGCCTTCAACATGCTGGAACTCGCCGACCTGGCCGGAGCCGATCACCGGCCACTCGCCGCCTGGCTGGATGCGGGAACCTTGGCGCGTGTGGAAGCGGCGACGGTCGAACTGGCCGGAGCCGTCACCGCAAAGCGGGCGGCGGCGGAGCGGGCTGCCGACGTGTTCGGCGACCAGGTGCTCAAGGCCGAGGATCTGGAGGCTCTGGTGCAGCGGTTCGCCGAGCAGCACCACGGTCTGCTGGTCCGCTTCTCCGGCCAGTACAAGGCCGACCGGGCCGCTGTGGCCGCCCTGACCAAGACCGGTGCCTGGCACAAGGATCTGCCCCGCCGACTCGGTGACGCGCTTGCCTGGCAGCAGGCCACAGCCAAGGCCGCCGCACTGCTCAGCGACCACGGATCCTTGCTCGGCCACTACACCCCGCGGGACGCACTCGGCTTCGACCGACTTCAGCAGGCCCTGACAACCACCCGGCGCGTCGTTGCTCTCTCCGCAGCGGCCGACCGACCGGATCTGGTGGCGGCCCGGGTCGCTGACGGCGCTGCCGCCGATCCTCAGATCCCGCTGCTGGCTCGTGCGGTACGTGGTGCTCTGACGGGCTGGTGCGACATTGCAGACCGGCGACTCCGTCGATGGACCGAACAGGTCGGCGCGCTGATCGGGCTCTTCGCCGACTCCCGTACCGTCCAGCTGTCACTCCAGCTGTCGGGCACCTTCGGACAGGCGCGTGCCTTGGTCGACCGGCTGCTCCAGGACCCGCAGGGCGCGGAGGAATGGCGCGCGTTCAGCGCAGGCTTGGAACAGCTGCGCCCGCTGCGCATCGACGAACTGGTGACGCGCAGTGTGGAGCGGGGAGTCGCGGCGGCGGACTTCCCTGCGGTCGTCGAAGGTGCACTGCTGCGAGCGTGGGCCAACGCCGTGCTCGACGCGGATCCCCGGCTGCGGGTCAGCCGCTCGACCGACCTGGACGCGAGGACCGAGGACTTCCGGGAGGCCGACCGCCGGCTGGTCGCTGCAGCCAGAGGCGCAGTGATCGGGGCGGTCAACAGCCGTCGGCCTCGCAGCTTTGCCGGCGGTTCCGCGGCCGTGATCGCACGGGAGGCCGAGAAGAAGACCCGTCACATGCCGGTCCGAGACCTGCTGTCCCGGACCGGTGAGGTGGTGCGGCTCGTCAAGCCCTGCTTCATGATGAGCCCGCTCACTGTCAGCCAGTTCGTCCCGGCCGACTACCAGTTCGACGTCGTCATCTTCGACGAGGCGTCTCAGGTGCGGCCCAGCGACGCGGCCAACTGCATCTACCGTGGTACGGCCCTGATCGTCGCGGGAGACGAGAAGCAGCTCCCACCGACGTCGTTCTTCGACTCAGCAGTCGGAGACGACTCCGACGAGTGGGACGAGGACCTCCCCGACAGCTTCGAGTCGCTGCTTCACGCCTGCCGTGCCGGAGCAATGCGCACGCTGGACCTTCGCTGGCACTACCGCAGCCGTCACGAGGACCTGATCACCTTCAGCAACCGTTCGTTCTACGGCAACTCGATGGTCACCTTCCCCGGAGCCCATGAGTCCGGCAACCACGTCGGCGTCGAGTTCTTCCGGGCCAATGGTGTCTATGACCGCGGCGGGCGCGCAGACAACGTGGTGGAGGCAGAACTGGTCGCACAGCGCGTCCTGCACCACTTCGACACCCGCCCCGGCCAGAGCCTGGGCGTCGTCGCCCTCTCACAGGCGCAGGCTTCCGCCGTCGAACTCGCGGTCGAGCAGGCCCGCCAGGCACGCCCCGACCTGGACCGGTTCTTCACCGAGGACCGACTCGACGGCTTCTTCGTCAAGAACCTGGAGTCGGTCCAGGGAGACGAGCGCGACGTCATGATCATGTCGGTCGGCTATGGGCCGGACCAGCACGGCAGAATGTCGCTGAACTTCGGCCCCATCAACCGGCCGGGCGGCTGGCGCCGCCTCAACGTCGCCGTCACCCGCGCCCGCTACCGCATGGAACTCGTTGCCTCCTTCGCCGGGGACGAGCTCGGCGACAGCGACAACGAGAGCGTCCAGCACCTCAAGCGCTACCTCCAGTACGCCCAGCACGGCCCGGCCGTCCTCGCCCAGCAGGTCGTTCAGGACGAGGCGGTGCCGGAGAGCCCGTTCGAGGAGTCGGTGCTGGAAGTGCTCCAGGACTGGGGATACCAGGTGCAGCCGCAGGTGGGCGTGGCCGGATACCGCATCGACCTCGGCTTGAGACACCCGGACGCACTCGGCTCCTACGCTCTCGGCATCGAGTGCGACGGGGCCATGTACCACTCCTCGAAGGTCGCGCGCGATCGCGACCGGCTGCGCGAGGAGATTCTGGCGGGCCTCGGATGGAAGCTGTACCGGATCTGGGGGACCGACTGGTACCGCGACCGTGTCGGAGCGCAGAGCCGGCTGCGGGCCGCCGTCGAGGCAGCTGTTGCCAAGGCGCCCGGTGCGATGACCCCCACCCCAGCGCCCGCCCCGGCAGCGGCACCCGGAGTGGGGCGCCAGCCGGACCAGAACGTGGACCGCCCGCACGGTGAGCCGGAGCGGGTTGCCGTCGACGCCGACCACGCACGAAGGTGGGCGGCGCCGTACCGTACGGCGCAGGTTCAGACCTTCTCCAGGTACGACATGCACACCGTGGAAGCGCGGCCCGAACTGCGTCGACTCCTGTCCGCCGTCCTGAAGACCGAGGGCCCCATCCACGAGGACCTCCTGATTCTCCGCGCACGTGAAGCCTGGGGTGTGGCCCGCTCCGGCAGCCGGATCCGCGACAACATCCAGGCCGTGCTGGCCGGCTTGGTGCGTGCCGGTAGCGCCAGGAAGATCGAGTCGGGCGTCTACGGTCCTGCGGGAGACGCCCCTCTGCTAGCCCGCACGCCTGACGCGCACGGGCCCCGCAAGGTGCTGCACGTGCCGTCGGCCGAGCGCCGACTTGCTCTGTACGAACTCGCTTCGGAGTGCCCGGGCATGAGCCGGGAGGAACTAGTCCGGGCAGCTTGCGACTTCTTCGGCTGGGGGCGCCTGGGAACCGACATCCGTTCTGCGCTGGAGGCCGACATTGCTCAGATGTTCAAGGACAGGCGGCTGACCGGTACAGGCGACTGCATTACGGCCGTGCCGCTGAGCTGACGAAGTCGGACCGCAGAGGCCTGCGGCTTTCTGCTCACGCAGTTCCTCGCAGTGTTGGGTGGGCTCGATGAGGACGAGCGCGCGGCCCCGATTCCTGCGAGCGCTATGGGGCCGGCGTGCGGGGGCCATCTGCCGTTGCTCGCATGACACGGTTGTGGTCGGCGGGGCTGCAGCAGGCGTGGCCGACCTGCCGCGTGTCCCTTCGTAGATGCGGCAAGGCCATCGGGCCTCGCGGCCTGATCGCCCTTGAAGTACTTGCCGCTGTGGTCCAGGCCGAGGCGTTCGGCGCCCCCGCATCGCCTGGGTGCGTGGTCAGGCCCTTCCTCTGCGGTATTGGACTGGATGACCTGGTGCTCGATACGGCAAAGTTCGAACCTGATCGAGAGGTCGGAATCACTCTTGAGAGGGAACTTTCAGCCCCGTTTTTCGCGAGACAGGCTGGCGTCCATCATTGCCTCTGAGGTGTCACTAGACGCCGCCCGGTTGCTGATTGGGCGCTGATTTCCCCGCATGCTTCCTTGTGCCGCATGGGGTCATCCCGCCGATATGCGGCACAAGGATGCATGCGGCCACGTGCGACGTGAGCGCGCGAGTGGATGCCGGGCGCATGGGGGAGGTCTTGGTGAGGCTTGCGACCGCGACTTTGCTGCCTCTAGCGTGATCACTGCGACGCCCGCTCAGACCTTTGGGGAGATTCGTATGGCCGGCGCATCTGAAGGTATGCGCGCGACGAAGCAGGTGCTTCCAACCGCACGTGTGCACCCGCCGAACGCCATCAAGCTGGCGAACGCCGTCGTGGACCTCAGCGGCGAGAATATCGAGCCCGTCAAGATCGAGGATGCCGCAGACCGGATCGGTATGAGCCGACAGCATGCAGCTATGGTGCCTCGTTTCATGATCTCGTGCGATCTGATGATGGCCGCAGACGGCGGAAAGTACGCCCCGACCACTGGACTTCTTCGGTTCTGTCGTCTGTGGAAGCAGGGTGGAGACCGCCAGCCGGCCCGGGAAGCGCTCGGCGAGATCCTCGGTCGTTTGTGGTTCGCCACAGAGGCGCGATCGCTCCTTGCGTCGGGTCCGCGACTCGTCGAGGACCTCACCGAACGGCTCCGCCTGGCGGCCGGGGTGGACACGAACAAGAACAGTGCAGTGGCCCTGGCCTACCTGGTCGAATGGATGATTATCGCGAACCTCGTGCGACGGGACGAGAAGGGCCAGATCGTCCTGCCGATGCCGGCTCGGGAATCCCGGAATGAGGAGCCGATGAGCACTGTCGGAGCTGAAGGAAAGGTGCCTCTGCAGGCGAAGTCCGAGGATCGACAGGAGCGCCGCGCCTCATCATCGACTGCTGACGAAGTCTCGTATGCCGTTAGTGTGGATATTCGGTTGACGCCTGCAGATATCGCACTGTTCGATCCGAAGGAATTCTCTGACATTATGATTGCGATGTGCAAGGTCATGCGAGTGCAGGCGGCTGAAGCTGTGGCCTAAAGCCGGAGCGCCCGAAGAGGTCGAATCTGCGAGGATTTCGTAACTCTTCGGACGCTCCAACGGGTGGCGGCTGGTCCCGAGCAGGCCTCTGGAAACCTTTGCATCGGAGGGTTCAAGTCCCTCGCCATCCACGTGACGAACATGATGCCAGTTCTCTAGCGGGCACCTCGCCGCCTCGGCGGCGGTTTCCTGCTGTTTTCCATGGCTAGCCGATAGCGGATTCACCCGATTGGGTGGTTCGTTGTGGCAGGCTGGCCAGTCCGGGCCACAGCTCGATGTCGAAGACGACCTCGAGTCGGGCGAGCGTCCCCAGATCCGGAAGCACCTCTCCGCGCAACACGCGCCCGATCGTGGTGTGCGTGAGGCCCGCCTCGTCGGCCAGAGTGCGCAGGCTGTGCCCGGAGGAGTGGAGTGCCGCCTCAAGGTTCCGGGCAAGAGCCTGCGAGTAATGGGCGCTGGCCGGCGCGTCTTCCCGAAGCTCTGCGCGTGGCCATGTCCCGGAGCTGACGTACTCCTTCGGGACTTGGTCGTTGCTGCTTCGGGGCATGCCGAGATCATCCCATGTACCCACGGCTCCAATCCCTTCCGGTTGCCGAGTCGCGATACGACTTCCACGATGGTGCAAGTATGCACCGCACTCTATGTGGAAGAGCAGCCATGTCCCTCGCTTTCGGGCAGATGTCGCCGCGTGTCATCGCCGCCACATTGGTGGGCAGTTGGCATGGCTGAGAGCGTGGCCCTGTTGGACGCTGTGGGTGACGTCCTCGCTGCATGGCACCTCGACACGGAGCGCGGCGCGCTGTCCGTTCAGTCCCTGGACAAGTTCGGGTTGCTGATCGGCCGGTTCAGCCGCTTTGCAGCAGCGAACGGTGTAGAGCTCGTCGGGGAGGTTTCCGAAGCCCTCGCGGACGACTTCATCCATGCTCGGGGCAGGACTCGCCATGGACGGATCGATGACGTTTCCCTGTCCACCAGGCACCTTCGCCGCTCCGTCCTTCGGATGTTCTTCCGAGCCGCTCGTCAGCTGGGGCTGGCCGACAACGATCCGACCTGGAGTATCGAGCTGCCTCCCCGCACCGGGCAGTCAGCGAGGCCGCTCACCACAGAGGAGGCCGCCTGCTGCCGCCTCTTCGCAGAGTCGACGGCTGACCGCACCAGGCATGCCGCCGTGGCTGCACTGGCGTTGGCGGGAGCCAACACTGGTGAGATCGGCCATATCTGCGGAACAGACCTTGATCTGGAGGCCAATCGAGTATGGGTTCACGGGTCCAGCAAGACCGACGAACGATGGTGCGCCCTCGATGCCTGGAGCAAGAACATCCTCGTTCTGCGCATTCACCAACTGGCTGGACGGTACCCGGCGTCCCGTCGCCGAGAGCCGCTGGCAACCAGCCGTCATGGCAGTGATGCTCAACGCCAAGCGCGGGCCTGTGTGGCCCTGCGGGATGTTCTCGTGCAGGCAGGATTGGGGCGCGAGAGCGACCTCAAGCCCGCATCCGTCACGGCGCATGCCGGCCTGACTGCATTCACGGCGAGCGGCCGCATCGAGGACGCGGCCCGCCTGCTCGGGCTCAGGTCCCTCGACCGGGCTGCAGCGGTC
Source organism: Kitasatospora sp. NPDC092286 (assembly GCF_044755565.1). Lineage (NCBI taxonomy): Bacteria > Bacillati > Actinomycetota > Actinomycetes > Kitasatosporales > Streptomycetaceae > Kitasatospora > Kitasatospora sp. NPDC092286. The sequence continues at coordinate 7,616 of NZ_JBIVRD010000030.1, forward strand.
ATCGGCCACCACTGGCGTGACGGGAGTGGCTGACGCGTGCCTACGGACATCTTCGGAGAGGCCGTCCCCAAGGGGGAGCGATCACCGCGCAAGAGCTCAAGGGACAAGGACGCGGTCACTCGCGATGACTGGATCGCAGCCGTCGCCGCTCACCCTGCCGTTTACGAACTTGCCCGCCTCATCTCCCCGCACACCCCCAAGAATGTTGGACGCCCCGGCCACTACCCGCCCTATGTCTACGTGATCTTCAACGCCCTGACCATGGTGTTCGGCTCGGCGCGGAGTACCGCGGCACACCTGCAATGCGGTGAGATCTGGGGTCGCGTCCGTGAGGGTGTCGCCGCCAACCTCGGAAAACAGGAGGCCGATGCGTTACCGGCCTGCGGCCCCACCAGGCACCACTGGCTCTACAACCGTACGCGGCTGCTGTTGCCCCGCCTGGCCGACCTCCTGGAGGCTCATCGGGCCTTGGCGGTGCGGCAGGCAGAGGCCCAAGGCCTCCTTGACCCTGGCGCCCCCAAGAACTGGTCCAATCCGATGAGGCAGCAGCTCATCGTCGGTGACGGCACGGTGGTCAAGGCGCCCACGGCGGCCACTGCCGCCGAGACAGTCGACACCACCACCGGCGAAATCAAACGCCACCGCTTCGATCCTGGCTCCGGCCTACATGCGGAGAGCGGGGACAAGACGATGGTGTGGGGGCCCAAGTTCGTCCTGTTCTCTGCGCGCGGCGACGACTACCGCGACCGCGTCATCCTCGAAGCGCGCCATCAGCCCGCCGGCCAGGAGGGTGGTGAGGCCCGGGTGGCCCTCGACGGTCTCAGGGAGCTGTTCCGGGAAGCCCGTGGTGCCCTCGGTACGGTCTGGGATGGCGCTTTCCGTGGGGTTCATCGTGACGAGATCGCTCGCCAGGGCAAGTTGGTGGTCAACAAGCAGCACGGCACGTGCGGCCCGAGGCGCCTCGTGCCCTATCTCGGTTCCAAGTGCCGTCATGACCTGTGGGCCGTCGACGGGCGGGTCGCCGAGCGTCGCACCACCGAAGACGGCACCAGCGAGAACATCCAGTTGCCGGTCGTCAAGCTCGAGCAGCGGCCCTCCGTCAACGATTGCCGGTGGTACCACCTGCTTCGGATCCCGTGCCGCCACGGGGACCACAAGGTGCGCATCCGGGTGGCCACCAATGCGAGCGACGAGGACCTGGGGCAGATCAACCGCCCCGAGTGGCTCCGCCAGATCCCACCGGGCACCAGAGCCTTCCAGAAGCTCGCCGGCTACCGGGCAGACGCGGAGTCCACGAACGCCTCTCTGGACAGGCGGCTCTGGAACGGTCGCATGATTGCCTACGGCGCTCCCCGGCAGACCCTCGTCATGCTTGGATTCGTGATGGCGGAGAACGCTGCCAGCCGTGCCCTCCACCGTCGACGGAGTGGATCATCCGCCGGGTAGGTGCCCACCGGCAGGCGGCTCGTAGCTCGACTCGCAAACCCGCACCAACATCACGGCGCTGGTCCGCTAGGCTGTCCCCAGGTCCACCACGGGACTCCGCCAGCTGCGCCACCTGCATGGGTGTCGCTGGTTCCGGAGCCTGCGAGGGGCCGATCGACTTGTTGGGGCCTTGGCCGCAGACTCCGGTGGGAGTTTTCTACAAGGATTTCGACACGTCCCGCCTCAGTAGCTCAGGGGATAGAGCACGGCTCTCCTAAAGCCGGTGTCGCAGGTTCGAATCCTGCCTGGGGCACAGAGAACGCACAGGTCACAGGCCCTCCGCCCACCCGGGCTGGAGGGCCTGTGGCGTTCCGGCGCACATGCGGTACACGTGGTCGGGGCGGGGCCGCCCGGGAAGCGCCGCCGCCCCCGCCGCCGGTTCGCCGGCCATGGGCCCGGGCCGGGTTTCGGGGGAGGTGAGGGTCGGCCTACGCCCGGGGGAGGAGGCCGGACGGGACGGGGTCCGCCTCGGGGATGATCAAGGAACCGACGTTGTGGCGACGGAAGCGGACGCTGTCGCTCCGTAGGCTCTTCATGATCCTGACGGCGCATCATGGCTGATCAGAGGCGTGAAACCGAGGAACGATGACGACGTACAGGTACACCATGGCCGAGCTGCGCGGACAGCTTCGGCAACTGCTCCTCACCGGGGCGGCGATCGCGATGGGCGTGGCCTTTCTGATCGCCTCGGTCAGCGGGAGCGGGGCGCTGGTGGACTCCTTCAGCCAGACGGCGGCCGCCGAGGTGGGGCCGGGCGATCTCCAGGTGACCGGGGCCACGGCGCAGAGTGTGCTGGACGAGGGGACGGCCGCCCGGGTGCGGCAGGTGGCCGGGGTGACGGAGGTCTCGCTGCGGCAGACCGGCAGGGGTGGCGTACTGACCCCGGCCGGTCTGCCGCTGGACGAGACCGCCGTGGTGAGCTCCGTGGCGTCCGACCCGGCCCTGCGGTGGCAACTGCTCAAGGACGGCCGGTGGCCGGGCGGCCCCGGCGAGGTGCTGCTCGACGCCGAGACCGCGCGGCGGATCGACGCCGCGCCAGGTGCGGACGTCCGGCTGGCCCTGGCCGACGGCGGCACCGCCACCGTCCGGCTGGTCGGGACCCTGGACGGGCGCGGCGCGCCCAGCTTCGCCGGCCGGCCCGTGGTCGCCGTCCCGGACGGGCAGGTGGAGCGGTACGCGACCGGCGTCAGCGGCACCCGGCTCGACCTCCGCCTCGCTCCCGGCACCTCCCGCTCGCAGACCGCCGAGGCGCTGCGCGGCGTCCTCGACGGCCAGACGGAGGTCCGCACCCGGGAGGCCTCCGTCGCCGAGGCGACCAAGCAGAGCCGCACGCTCTACGGGGTGGTGCTGATAGCCGCGCTGTCGTTCGTGCTGATCGCCCTCGCCGTCGCGCGCATGGTGGTCAGCAACACCTTCGCCGTCGTGCTGGCGCAGCGGACCCGTCAGCTCGCCCTGTTGCGGTGTGTCGGCGCCGACCGTGCCCAGATCCGGCGACTGATCCGTCGTCAGGGCCTGTTGCTCGGCGCGGGCGCGTCGGCCGCCGGAGTGCTGCTCGGCACCGGGTTGTGCGCGGTCGGGACGGCGCTGGCCGGCACCGTCGACCTCGGACCGGTGCACCTCTCGCTCATGCCGTCCCCGCTCACCTGTGTGCTGGCCGGGCTGTTCGGCGTCGCACTCACCGTTCTCGCCGTACGCGGCCCGGCGAAGGCCGCCGCGGCGGTGCCGCCGATCGCCGCGCTCGGCGGCGCGCACAGCGCCGGCAGCGGTACGGCCCGGCTGCGCGCCGCCGCGCTGTCCGTGCTGCTGCTGGTGGCGGGCGTCGGTCTGCTGGCGGCCGGGGTGGTGGCCGGACCGCCGTTGTCGCTGCTCGCCGTCACCCTCGGTGCGATCAGCAGCTTCTTCGGCGTGCTGCGGCTCTGCCACCGACTGCTGCCCGCGGTCGTCGCCGCGCTGGGGGCACCGGCCCGACGGCTCTGCGGCACGGCGGGGCGGCTCGCCACGCAGCAGTTGCGGCTCAACCCGGCCCGGACCGGGGCCACCGGGTCGGCGTTGCTGCTCGGTGTGACGGTGATGGTCAGCGCCGTCACCGCGCTGGAGATCACCTCCAACTCCCTGGTGCCGGCGTTCTCCGCCCGCCAGCCCGGTGTCTTCTCGGCCACCGCCACCGGTGGTACTCCGCTGCCCGCCGGGGCGGTCACCGCGCTCGGTGCGGAGCCCGGACTGATCGTCACACCCGTCCGCTCGGCCACCCTGGAGGTCGACGGCCGCAGTCTGCTCGTGGCCGGCGCCGACCCGGCCCGGCTCAACGCGACCGCCGACGGCGTCGACCGGGCCCGCGCGCTGGCCGACGGCGCCGCGCTGACCGGCTTCGGGGACGGTCCGGCGGGCACCGGTGCGGCCGGTGCGCACCAGGTCGCGGGGGCGGTGGGACAGCCCGGCACCACCCTGCGGGTCGAACCCGGGCGCAGCGCCCTGCCGTTCACGCTCCAGACCGGGGCCGCGCTGTTCGTGACCCCGGCGACCATGGAGCGGCTCGCCCCCGGTGCGGCCGTCACCACGGTGTGGATCAGTCCCGCCGAAGGCACCGACCGGCTCACCGCCCGCCGGGCGATGGACCGGGCGCTGGGCGGATATCCGCACGTCGACGTCGTCGACACGGCTGCCCAGGCCGAGACCATGCGTTCGCTGCTCGACCGGATGATGCTGATCACCATGGCGCTGCTCGGCTTCTCGGTCCTGATCGCCGGGCTCGGTGTCGCGGCCACCCTGATGCTCAGCATCAGCGAGCGTGCCCGGGAGATCGGCATGCTGCGGGCGATCGGGATGTCCCGGCAGCAGCTGCGCCGGATGCTGACCCTGGAGGCGGTGCTGCTCTCGACGGCGGGCGCGCTGGTCGGTACCGGCCTCGGGCTGGCCTACGGCTGGGCGGCCGCGCGGTCGGTCACCTCCACGCTGGGGACGACCGGTGGCCCGCCGGTCCTGCTGGTGCTGGCGGCGCTGGTGCTGACGGTGCTGACCGGGCTCGCCGCCGCCGTCCTGCCGGCTCGGCGGGTCGGCCGGATGACCGTCGTGGCCGCGATGCGGGCGGTCTGACGGCCGGCCGACGAGGACAGCCGAGCGCGTGGCCGCCGTCCGGAGCGGCCACGCGGCAGGCGCGTCAGCGGACCGCGCTGTCCGGGTGGCCGGTGCCCTCGTCGAGGGCGTTGTCGTAGGCATTGCCGAGAGTGCTGCCGAGGGTGCCGTCGAGGGCCGGGCCACCCGGGGCGGGGCCGGCCGGGGAGACGAGGACGCGCTGGACCCGGGGTCTGGTCCGCCAGTTGACCCGTCGGACGTCCCGGGCCAGGGCGCCGGGGCGCCAGAGCTCGATGACGGTGGTGACCGTACCCAGCACGATTCCGGCGGCCAGCCAGCCACCGAGGACGTCGCTCGGCCAGTGCACCCCGAGGGCGGTCCTCGTCCAGCCGATCGTCAGCACGGTCACCGCGGCGACGGCGCAGGCGGCGATGCGCCCGCCGCGCCCGACCCGGGGCCAGAGCAGCCCGACCAGGACGGCGCAGGTGGTCGCGGAGGCCATCGCGTGACCGGACGGGAAGGCCGGGCCGCCGGCGTGTGAGACGGGGTCGCTGAAGTGCGGCCGCTGACGGTCGAAGGAGAGCTTCAGCAGCCACTGGCCACCCCAGCCGACCAGGGTCTGCGCGACCACCCAGCCGGCCAGCACACGCGCGCCGATCAGCCAGAGCCAGAGGGCGGCGATGCCCAGCAGCGTACGCATGGTGATCGTGCCGCCGATGTCGGAGAGCGTCTGCACCGCGGCCGTTCCGGCGGTGTGCTCCCGGGCGTAGCGGTGCATCCGGTCGATCCAGCCGTGGTCGAGGGCGCTGAGCGGGTGCCAGCCGGTCTGCACCAGGGCCGCCAGGACGCCGAACAACGCGGCACAGCCGACCGCGAGTGCCGAATACCGGAGCAGGCGACGGTCACGCGGGGTGATGGTGGATGCGCTGTTGGTCAGGTGCATGGCTGACACCTTCCCAGTGCGCCGGGCCGATCGGGCAGCGGGGTGATAGCGATTTTGCATCTTTTGTGCGGAGAACTTGCGCACGCCGGGGTGTGTGCGCCGGTGAAAGCGAAGGCGCTCGCCGTCGGGTCCGGCGGCAATGTTGGCCGGACGGTGCGGGAACGTGGGCGGCGGCCCATGGGTTCACGATGTGGAGGAGTTGCGAAGCGGTGTGCCGCAACGGGGTGTCTGTTCCGAATCGGCCGCCCGATTGGCACCCGATGTGTCGGGGCGGTCACCCTCCGTCCAAAACCGGGGTGAAAATCGGCAGGATACTGCATCGCTGGAAGAATCTGAGCGACTTGGGAATGTTGTCCGGAATCTGTTCGTTAGATCGTTACGTGTGAGCCCTGCGGGGCCCGCATTTCTTGCCCTCTCGGGGCAGGCAGGCAGACCCCGGCAATACCAGCAAAGGGAGCAAGCATGGCCACCCGTGCCGTCGTTCGCGACAGGGCCGACCGGACTCGCGCGGCCCGCCCGACCAACCTTGAGGCCGACCGCGACCTGGTCGGTATGTACCTCGACGAGATCGCCAGGACGCCCCTGCTCGATGCCGCCGAGGAGGTCGAGCTCTCGCTGCGGATCGAGGCCGGTGTGTACGCCCAGCACCTGCTGGAAGCGGGCGAACTGCCGAAAGGCGTGAAGCGCAAGGAGCTGGAGGCGATAGCCGAGGACGCCGAGCGCGCCAAGGACGTCTTCATCCGGTCCAATCTCCGTCTCGTGGTCGCTGTGGCGCGCCGTTACCCGCGCAGTGGCCTTCCCCTGCTGGACCTCATCCAGGAGGGCAACGCGGGCCTGGTGCGGGCGGTGGAGAAGTTCGACTACGCCAAGGGGTTCAAGTTCTCCACCTATGCCACCTGGTGGATCCGGCAGGCGATCACCCGGTCGATCGCCGACCAGTCGCGCACCATCCGGCTGCCCGTCCACCTGGTCGAGGAGCTGGGCCGGATCCGGCGGGTGCAGCGGGAGAAGTCCAAGGAGCTGGGCCGCGAGGCCGAGCCGGCCGAGATCGCGGCCGAGCTGGACACCACCGAGGCGCGGATCAAGGACGTGCTGGACTGGGCCCGGGACCCGGTCAGCCTCAATATGTCGGTCGACGACGAGGGTGAGACCCAGTTCGGCGACCTCGTCGAGGACACCGGAGCGACCTCCCCCGAGGACGCCGTGATGGTCATGCTCCGCCGTGAGGAACTGGACGGTCTGATCGGGCGGCTGGACGACCGTACGGCATCGATCATCCGGTCGCGGTACGGGATGGAGGACGGCCGCGAGCGCACCCTGACCGAGGTGGGCAAGCAGCACGGGCTGACCCGTGAGCGGATCCGCCAGATCGAGAAGCACGCGCTGGCCGAGCTGAAGCGGATCGCCGACCACTCGGGCTTCGAGGCTGCCTGAGCTGCCTGATCTCCCAGCCCGAGGGGAGCGGCCGGCAGGCCGCGTGCGGGTGTGCTGTGCGTGCCGTGACCGTCGTGGCGGGCCGTGCTGCGGAGCGCTCCGCACCAAGGCCCGTTCTCTCCCGACGGCGGCGGCTCGGCGAGCTTCTAGGCTGTAGGGGCAGGTGGGGGTACGGGTAGAAGCGGCAGGGGATCGGGACGACAGTGAACAACGGAGGCGGGTCGGTGAGCGAGCAGGATTCGGTACGGGGTGCCGAGAGCGCCGAGAGCGCCAAGGGCGGGAACGAGGACAAGAAGGCGCCGAAGGCCCGGCTGGTCTTCCGGGACCCGCTGGACCAGCAGTCCCGGGACGACACCGACGCCGGCTGGGGCGACCGCCCGGGAGCAGGCTCCGGGGGCGGTGGCGGACGGGGGCTGGACTGGTACCTGAGCCAGCGCCCGCCGCACCACGGGGACTGAAGGGGTCGACGGGTCCGCCGTCGGCGGGGGCGGTCAGCGCTCCCGCGTGACCAGCGCGTCGCGGATCTCGGTGAGCAGGACGACCTCCTTGGCCTCGGCTTCGATCTGCGTCTCGGCGAGGCTCTTGCGCTTGGCGGCGAACCTGGTCATGGGCAGGATCAGGCAGAAGTAGACGACGGCCGCGGTGATCAGGAACTGCAGGGCCGCGCTGAGCACGGAGCCCCACAGGATGAAGACGCCGGAGGTGACCTCGCCGGTCGCGCTGACCGCACAGGGACCCTTGAGGCAGGAACTGTAGGACGCCAGATCCTTGGCTCCGAAAACACCGACGATCGGATTGATTACGCCCTTGACGAAGGCGTTGACGATGTTGGTGAAAGCCGCACCGATGACAACGGCGACGGCGAGGTCGACGACATTTCCACGCAGCAGGAATTCCTTGAAGCCTTTCATGTCGCGTGAACGACGAAGTCGTTGTCCGGTTACGGGTGATCTTCCTCCTTTCCCAATTGGCAACCCGTTTGGTGCAGGGCCGCGGCTCCCGGTGGCCAGAGCGCCGCTCGCGCCGGTCCACTGGCGAGCGCGGTGACCACGGCGAGCAGGACCAGAACCGGCACCCCGCCCCGCCGCCGTACGGGGTGCCACAGCCGGTGCCACCCGCCGGCGCCGCGCCGGATCGGCGGAAACCGGGGCACCTCCCGCTGCGGCGGGACGGCCGGCGCGGGCGGCGGAGCGGTGTACCTCCGGGCCGGAGCCGACTGCGGGGCGCGGGGCAGCGGGGACGAGAGCGGGAGAGTGAGGGGGAGGGGGAGCGTGAAGCTCGGGGTCGTCATCGGGCACCACCGGTGGTCGCAGGGCGCCGGCCCCAACCGGGCCGGTCTCTTGTGACCCACACTCTGCGCCGCGCCCACAGCGGACGGAACCCCTCTTTCGGATCCTGTGGAAAACCCGGGGTTGTGGATAACTTCGTACACCCACACGGGTGAGCCTGCCCGTTTCCGGGAATGCGACGGGAATGCGAAAGGCCCGCCGACTCCGCCAAAAAACGGGTCAACGGACCTTTCGAATGCCTGGATCGGCCGGGGTGCCAGAGGTTCGGCGGTACCCGGCCTGAGCCGCTCCGGCTCAGCCGGCCGACTTCGCCGCGGGAGCCGGGCTCGCCGCGGGGGCCGAGCCGTTCGAAGCAGCGGTCGACGGGGACGACGCGCCGGACGACACCGAGGACGAGCCCCCCGCCGGGGACGACGAAGCGGCGCCCACCGAACTGCTGGAGGACGAACGGCTGTCGGTCCGGTAGAAGCCCGAGCCCTTGAAGACCACGCCCACGGCCGAGAAGACCTTGCGGAGCCGCCCCTGGCAGTCGGGGCACGTGGTCAGTGCCTCGTCGGTGAACTTCTGCACCGCCTCCAGGCCGTTGCCGCACTCGGTGCACTGGTACTGGTACGTGGGCACTTGTCTTCCTCCTGGCACTCTCGCCTGATGAGTGCTAACGATGGTCAATGATGCGGCATTCCGCTGGATCAGTCCAGCGACTCCGGTGTGAGATGAGCCGGGGCGCGACCGCGGACCACCGCCCGGACCGGTCGGCTCAGCCCTTGACCGCGCCCACCAGCTGCGCCGTCGCGGTCCGCCCGGACGCCTCCACGCCCGGCGAGTCCACCGAACCGACCGCGCCCGCCGAGTCCGGCGTGCCCGCCGAGTTCGCCGAACCGGCCACGCCCGGCGCGACCAGCAGGTGCCGCAACGCGATCAGCGTCACCAGGCCCAGCCCGGCACCGGCCACCGTCACCAGGAACCCGGCCGACGGGCCCCACCCGTCGATCAGCTGCCCGGCCACCGTGGACCCGGTCGCCAGACCGAGGCCGATGGCACCGGTCAGCCAGGTGAAGGCCTCGGTCTTGGCGCCGTCCGCGACCAGCGTCTCGACCAGGGTGTACCCGGTGATCAGCGTCGGGGCGATGGCGAGGCCGCAGACCAGCCCGGCGGCCGTCAGCGCGACCAGGTCGGGCATCGCCCAGAGCGTCGAGCAGCCGAGCACCAGCAGCGCGTAACTGGCGAGCAGCCGGTGCCTCGCGGCCCTGCGCCAGGCGACCAGACCGTACAGCACACCGGCCAGCATCGAACCGCCGGCGAAGACCCCGTACACGATGCCACCGGCCCCGTGCCGTCCCACCGAGTCGGCGAAGGCGGTCACCGAGACCTGCATGGCGCCGAAGACGGAGCCGACCCCCAGGAACACGCCGGCCAGCAGCCGGACGCCCGGGGAGGCGAGCGCGGAGGCACGACGGACGCCGGGCTGGTGCGGGTGCCGGGCCGGGGCGGTGCGGCGCTGGGCGGCGAAGGCCAGCCCGCCGGCCACGGTCAGCGCGGCCTCGCCGATCAGCCCGGCGGACGGGCTGACCGAGGTGGCGATGGCGCCGGCCAGCACCGGACCGATCACGAAGGTGAACTCGTCCGTCACCGACTCGAAGGCGAAGGCGGTGTTCAGCTTGGCGGCGGGCGCGCCGTCCGCGGAGAGCTTGGCGACCCAGCGGGCCCGGACCATCGCGCCGACCTGCGGCACGCTGGCGCCGGCCGGGGCGGCGGCGAGGAACAGGCTCCAGACCGGGGCGTGGCCGAGCGCCAGCGCGATCAGCGCGCCGACCGAGAGCGCGTGCACCAGCACGGTCGGGACCAGTACGGCCGCCTGGCCGTAGCGGTCGGCCAGCCGGCCGGTCTGCGGGCCGATGAGGGCCTGGGCGACGGCCGAGACCGCCGCGACGCTGCCGGCCGTGCCGTACGAGCCGTGGGTGTCGAGGACCAGCAGCACGATGCCCAGGCTGAGCATCGCGTAGGGGAGCCGCGCGGCGAACGCGGGCGCCAGGAACGTCCAGACGCCGGGCGTGCGCAGCAGCGCGCCGTACCCGATCCGGGCGGGCGCGCCGGCACCGGTGTCCGGGGCGGTACGGGCGTCCGCGGTGTCCAGGGCGGCGCGGGTGTCCGCGGTGTTGTCGACCGTTCGGCGGGCCGTCACGGTCGGTCCTTCCTGCTGCCTGGTAGCGCGGAAGGGACATGGGACGGCCCCGACGGCGCCGAGAGTCGTCCTCTCGCGCGTCGACCGGGGTAGTTACCGGGCCGGGCCGGCGCGGTGCGCCGAGGGCCGGGCCGCGGCCGCCGAGCGGTCGCGCCAACTCTGCATCAGGCAGATGCTGGGTGTGTATCAACCATCATACGTATACGCGCGTAGATAGCGCGCTGACCCCCACTTTACAGGGCAGATCCAAAACTGTCCCGCCGGATGAAGGCGCCGGGCCGGTGAACAGCGGTGAACGCGGGGAGAAGCCCCCGCGCCCACCGCCCGGGACCGCCCGGCCGGCCACCCGCCCGTTCAGTCACCCCGCCCGTTCAGCCACCCCGCGAGCTTGCCGCCCTTGTCCACGGCCCGCAGCCGCCGCTCCGCCGCCTCGCCGACCTCGTCCGTGGTGACCACCAGCAGCTCGTCGCCGCCGCGCAGCACGGTCGCCTTGTCGGGCACGAAGCTGTTCCCCTCGCGCACCACCAGGGTCACCGCCGCGCCGGCCGGCAGCCGCAGCTCGCCGATCTCCACGCCGGACATCCGGGAGGCGGGGGAGAGCGCCACCGACAGCAGGTGGCCGTGCAGCTTCTCCAGCGGCGCGGACTCGATGCCCAGGTCCTGGCCCATCGAGCCCTCGGAGATCCGCAGCCGCTTGGCGACCCAGGGCAGGGTCGGGCCCTGGAGCAGGGTGAAGACCACGACCAGGATGAAGACGATGTTGAACACGTCCTGGGCCCTGGGCGTGCCCGCCACCATCGGGATGGTGGCCAGCACGATGGGCACCGCCCCGCGCAGTCCGGCCCAGCTCAGCAGCGCCTGCTCGCGGCCGGGCAGCCGGAACGGGGTCAGCGTGAGCATCACCGACAGCGGCCGGGCCAGGAAGACCAGCACGGTGCCTATCACCAGCGCGGGCACCACGGCGGAGCCCATCGTCCCGGGGGTGCAGAGCAGGCCGAGCAGCACGAACATGCCGATCTGGCCGATCCACGCCAGGCCGTCGGCGAAGCCGCGGACGGCCGGGCCGTGCGGCAGTTTGGCGTTGCCGAGGATCACGGCGCTTATGTAGACGGCGAGGAAGCCGGAGCCGTGCAGCAGGGCACCGCCGGCGTAGGCGAGCACGGTCAGTGCCATGACGGCGATGGGGTAGAGGCCGGAGGACGGCAGGGCGACGTGCTTGATGCCGTACGCGCCGAGCTTGCCGATCGCGAGGCCGACCGCCGCGCCGATCGCCAGCTCGGCGGCGATCGTGCCGATCAGGACGTACCAGGAGTCCAGCTCGCCGGTGGTGGCGAAGGCGACGACCAGGATGACCACGGGCGCGTCGTTGAAGCCCGACTCGGCTTCCAGCAGGCCGGTCAGCCGGTGGGGCAGCGGCACCATCCGCAGGACCGAGAAGACGGCGGCGGCGTCGGTGGAGGAGACGATCGCGCCGAGCAGCATGGAGGTGCGCCAGTCCAGGCCGACCAGCCAGTGCGCGCCCGCGGCGGTGACGAAGACGCTCACCCCGACGCCGACGGTGGCGAGCACGGTGGCCGCCGGCATCACCGGTTTGACCTCGCGCCAGCTCGTCTTGAGACCGCCCTCGGCCAGGATCACCACCAGGGCGGCGTAGCCGAGCACCTGGGTCAGCGCGGCGTTGTTGAAGGAGACGCCGAGGCCGTTCTGGCCGAGGGCGACGCCGATCCCGAGATAGATCAGCAGGCTTGGTAGCCCTGATCGGGTCGAGATGCGCACGGCAACCACCGCGACCAGCAGGATCACGGAGAACTCGAGGAGCAGCTGGTTCAGGTGGTCGACATTCACGCAGGGGCACCTCGAGCGGGCTGGGGGCGGGCGGGGTGTCTGACGGCGGTGAGGCCGAAGGGGGAGCCGACCGGCAAGGGTCGATGCTCCCCTTGCGGATCGTTACTCAGTCTAACATTTTGCCATATCTTTAGTTTCGCTTCTCACACAGGCCTTCATCGGGCGTCCGGGGCTTCCCAGTTGACCTCCTCCGATCCCACGGTGAGCGTCCCCCGTGCACGCCCGCCAGCCGACTCGGCCTAATGTGGTGCCCTGCCATGGCCGAGTGCCCTGGACACGCCCGCCCGCCCCCCAGTCGAGGACCGCAAGGACCCAGATGCCCCGCTCGAAGAAGTTCCGGCGCGCCCGTCTGATCGTGATCGTGCTGGTAATGCTGCTGGTGGCCGGCGCCGGCTACGGCGGCTACCGGGGGGTGGCCGCGGTCCGCGCGTCCTTCCCGGAGGTCGACGGCAGCGTCAAGGTGGCGGGCCTGAGCGCGCCGGTCGACGTCAAGCGGGACGCCAACGGCATCCCGCAGCTCTACGCCGACACCTCCGCGGACCTCTTCCGTGCCCAGGGCTATGTGCAGGCCCAGGACCGGTTCTGGGAGATGGACGTCCGACGGCACATCACCGCCGGCCGGCTCTCCGAGATGTTCGGCGACGGCCAGGTCGAGACCGACTCCTTCATCCGCACCATGGGCTGGCGCCAGGTGGCGCAGAAGGAGTACGACACCCAGCTCTCGGCGGACACCAAGAAGAACCTCCAGGCGTACGCGGACGGCGTCAACGCCTGGCTCGCCGAGCATCCCGGCGGCCAGAGCGCCTCGCTGGAGTACACCCTGCTCGGCGTCGTCAACAGCGGCTACAAGCCCGAGCAGTGGACGCCCGTCGACTCGGTCGCCTGGCTCAAGGCGATGGCCTGGAACCTCTCCGGGAACCTCCAGGAGGAGATCGACCGCTCGCTGCTCGCCCAGGACTTCAGTCCGGAGAAGATCGCCGAGCTGTACCCGGAGTACCCGTACGCCCGCAACGGCACGATCGTGAAGACCGGCACCGTCGTCGGCGACAGCTACCGCCCGGCCGACGGCTCCAGCCAGGCCGGTGCCGGGACCACCGCCCAGGGCGCGGCCGCCACCAAGGCGATGCTCAAGGACGTCACCGACCGGATAGACGCGATGCCGCAGATGCTCGGCCGTCAGGGCCAGGGCATCGGCTCCAACTCCTGGGTGGTCGCCGGTACCCACACCACCACCGGAAAGCCGCTGCTGGCCAACGACCCGCACCTCGGCCCCGGCCTGCCCTCGGTCTGGTACCAGATGGGCCTGCACTGCCGCACCGTCTCGCCGACCTGCCAGTACGACGTCTCGGGCTTCACCTTCGCCGGCATGCCGGGCGTGGTGATCGGCCACAACAAGGACATCGCCTGGGGCTTCACCAACCTCGGCGCCGACGTCACCGACCTCTTCCTGGAGAAGGTCACCGGCCCGGACACCTACCAGGTCGACGGCAAGGACGTGAAGTTCGAGCTGCGCAAGGAGACCATCAAGGTGGCCGGCGGCGAGGACCGCACCATCACCGTCCGCACCACCCAGACCGGTGCCCCGCTGATCTCCGACCAGAGCACCGAGCAGCAGAACGTCGGCAAGTACGCCCCGAACGGCAGCGCCGCCCCGGACCGCTCCACCAGCGGCTACGGCGTCGCCCTGCAGTGGACGGCGCTCAGCCCCGGCAAGACCATGGACGCCGTCTTCGAGCTGGACCGCGCCAAGAACTGGGAGGAGTTCCGGGCCGCGGCCAAGGACTTCGCCGTCCCCGCCCAGAACCTGATCTTCGCCGACTCCAAGGACATCGGCTACCAGGCCCCGGGCAACATCCCGATCCGCGGCAAGGGCGACGGCAGCAACCCGGCGCCCGGCTGGGACTCGGCCTACCAGTGGAAGGGCTCGGTCCCCTTCAGCGCCCTGCCGTACAGCATCAACCCGTCGTCCGGCTACATCGTCACCGCCAACCAGGCCGTGGTCGATCCGTCGTACAAGTACCTGCTGACCAAGGACTGGGAGTACGGCACCCGGGCCAAGGAGATCACCGACCAGATCGAGTCCAAGCTCAAGAACAACGGCAAGATCTCCCCGGACGACATGCAGGAGATGCAGCTCGACAACACCAGCATCCTGGCCAAGACGCTGGTCCCGCTGCTGCTCAAGGTGCCGATCGACGACCCGTACGTGCGTGAGGCGCAGGACCTGCTGAAGGACTGGAACTACCACCAGGACGCCGACTCGGCGGCCGCCGCCTACTACAACGGCGTCTGGCGCCAGCTGCTCAGCCTCTCCTTCGGCCAGAAGTTCCCGGCCGACCTGCGGGCCAAGGGCAACTGTCTGCTGGTGCGTCAGCAGGCGGATCCGACCAAGCCCGACACCGGCACCAGCGCCCCCATCGTCACCGAGTGCGGCACCCGCGACCCGGGCAAGGCCCAGCCGGACGGCGGCGACCGCTGGACCGAGGTGGTGCGCCAGCAGCTGGAGAAGCCCGACAGCAGCTGGTGGACGTACATCGACTCGCAGCACCACGAGCAGAAGGGCCTTGACCACCTGCTCGCCGAGGCGATGAAGAACGCCCGCCAGGACCTCACCGCGCTGCTCAGCAAGGACGTCTCCACCTGGAGCTGGGGCCGCCTGCACAAGCTGACGCTGCGCGAGCAGACCCTGGGCACCGACGACTCCTCGCTCGCCTCCGGGGCGGTCCACCGGCTGCTCAACCGCGGCCCGTACCGCCTCTCCGGCGGCTCGGCGGCGGTCGACGCGGCCGGCTGGAACGCGGCCGCCGGGTACGAGGTGGACTGGATCCCCTCGATGCGGATGGTCGTCGACCTGAGCGACCTCGACGCCTCGCGGTGGGTCAACGTCGGCGGCGCCTCCGGGCACGCCTTCCACCCCAACTACAACGACCAGACCGACCTCTGGCTCAAGGGCAAGCTGCTGACCTGGGCCTACTCGCCGGACGCGGTCGAGAAGGCGACCAAGAACAAGCTGGTGCTCACCACCGGCTGACCCCGCCCCGCCACGGCGGCCCCGCCCACCCCGGGCGGGGCCGCCGTCGTTTCCGGCCCGCCGGGCACCCGGCCGCCCGTTCGCCCGGCACCCGCCCGCTACCGCGCCAGCCGGTGCGGCCCGGCCGGAGTGAGCGCGACGTCCACCGGCAGATCGTGCGGTTCGGCCGGCACCCGCTCCAGCAGCTCGTGCTCGTACAGCAGCACGGCCAGCAGCGGCCGGGCCCCCGCACGGCCCAGCCGGGCCAGCACCCGGTCGTACGAGCCGCCGCCCCGGCCCAGCCGCAGCCCCCGGCGGTCCACCGCCAGGCCGGGCAGCAGCACCAGCGACGCCCCGGTGACGGCCTCCGGGCCGAGCCGGGCGCCGACCGGCTCCACCAGCCCGCGCCCGGCCGGCGCGAGCGCCTCCGCCCCCTCGTACTCCGCCCAGTCCAGGTCGTTGTCGGCCAGCAGCACCGGCAGCAGCACCCGCACCCCGCGCGCCCGCAGCGCGTCCAGCAGCGGCCGGGTGCCCGGCTCGGCCCCGACCGACACATACGCGGCCACCGTGGCACCCGGCCCGGCCAGCTCCCCGGCGTGCCCGGCCAGGGCGTCCGCGGCCGCCTCCCGGGCCCGCGGTGACAGGGCACGCCGCTCGGACAGCAGCCGTGTCCTCAGCGCGCTCTTCTCGTTGTGCATGCGATCCTCCACAGCTCTGGGTCCGTGACGCTCAGAGCCTGACACGCGGAAGGCGCCCCGATGTCCACCCCGCTGCTGGTCCAGGCCCTGGCCGCGCTCAGCGTCCCCGCGCTGGCCGGCACCACCGTGCTCGGGCTGCGGCTGCGCCGGGGGGACGGCGCCGCCGCCGTCCGCGAGGCCGGGCTGCGCGAACGGGTCGGCGAACTGGAGGCCCGCTGCGCCGAGCTGGAACGCACCGCCTCCTGCGACCCGCTCACCGGGGTGTGGAACTACCGGCACCTCCAGCTCACCCTGGACCGGGAGATCGGCCGGGCCCGCCGCGGCGAGCAGACCGACCAGCAGGGCGGGCCGCGCCCGCTGGCCGTCCTGCTGCTGGAGATCGCGGGCTTCGACGCGGTCATCGCCGAGCACGGCCGGGGCCGGGCCAACGCGATACTGCGGGACCTCGCCCAGCGCCTCGGCATGGAGATCCGCCGCTCGGACACCCTCGGCCGGTACAGCGGGGAGGAGTTCCTGATCGTCCTGCCGGACACCGGGGCCGAGGGCGCCGCACAGGTCGCCGAACGCCTGGTCTGGTCGGTCCGCCGCCACCTGCTGCTGGACTGGTCCTCCGGCCCGCGCGAGGGCCGCCCCCCGCACGGCAACGGGCTCACCGCCGCCGTCGGGGTGGCCGTCCTGCCCGAGCACGGCACCCACACCGCCGTCCTGCTCAGAGCCGCCGACGGGGCCCTCGCCGAGGCCCGCGCGGCGGGCGGCGACTGCTGGCGCGCAGTGGTCTCCCCACGGTCGGACAACGGCTCCGTGACCGAACCTGATCGTTCGGGAAAGCCCGGTAGTCTGTCGCCCTGTGTCGGAGGGGACCCCCTCGCCTCCCCCGTCACTTCCCATACGCATGCCACTGTGGCCGGGCCCCGCGACGTGCTGCCATAGCCGTTCGACCGCGCTCGGCCAGGCGAAAACGTGCCTTAGTAAGGTAAACGCATGACGACGACCAACACCCGAATTCCGGTAACCAAGGCCGTGGTACCCGCGGCCGGACTGGGCACCCGCTTCCTCCCGGCCACCAAGGCCACGCCGAAGGAGATGCTGCCCGTCGTCGACAAGCCGGCGATCCAGTACGTCGTCGAGGAGGCGGCCTCCGCCGGGCTGTCCGACATACTGATGGTCACCGGCCGGAACAAGCGCGCCCTCGAGGACCACTTCGACCGCGCCTACGAGCTGGAGGAGCTGCTCGCCCGCAAGGGCGACCAGGACCGGCTGCGCCGCGTGCGCGAGTCCGTCGACCTGGCGAACATGCACTACGTCCGCCAGGGCGACCCCAAGGGCCTCGGCCACGCCGTCTCGGTCGCCGAGCAGCACGTCGCCGGCCAGCCCTTCGCCGTCCTGCTCGGTGACGACCTCATCGACCCGCGCGACCCGCTGCTCGCCCGCATGATCGAGGTCCAGCAGGAGCTCGGCGGCTCGGTCGTCGCCCTGATGGAGGTCGACCCCGCCCAGATCCACCTGTACGGCTGCGCGGCCGTCAAGGCGAACGGCTTCGGCGAGGACGTCTTCCAGGTGACCGACCTGGTCGAGAAGCCCGACACCGCCGACGCCCCGTCGAACTACGCGGTCATCGGCCGCTACGTCCTCGACCCCTCGGTCTTCGACGTGCTGCGGGAGACCGAGCCCGGCCGCGGCGGCGAGATCCAGCTCACCGACGCCCTGCGCGAGCTGACCACCCGTGACCCGGAGACCGGCGGCCAGGTCCACGGCGTGCTCTTCAAGGGCCGTCGCTACGACACCGGCGACCGCGCGGACTACCTGCGCGCCATCGTCCGGCTGGCGTCCGAGCGTGACGACCTGGGCCCGGAGTTCCGCTCCTGGCTCCGTGAGTTCGTCGCCTCCGAGATGCAGGACTGACACACCGACAGAGAGTGAGTGAGCCGATGACCGGGTCCACGGAGAGCACCAGCCCCGCCGCAGCCTGCTGCGACGAATCCGCGGACCCGGCACCGGACGCCCGCCCGGACCGGCTCTGGACGGTCGACGAGCACCTCGCCGACGTCCTGGCGGCCGTCGCCCCGCTGCCCGCGATCGAGCTCCAGCTGCTCGACGCCCAGGGCTGCCGGCTCGACGAGGACGTGATCGCCGACGGCGACCTGCCGCCCTTCGACAACAGCTCGATGGACGGCTACGCCGTCCGCACCGCCGACACCGTGGGCGCCACCGCCGAGTACCCCTCGGCGCTCACCGTGGTCGGCGACATCGCCGCCGGCGCCGGCGCCCTGCCCCGGGTCGGCCCCGGACAGGCCGCCCGGATCATGACCGGCGCCCCGGTGCCGCCCGGCGCCGAGGCCGTCGCCCCGGTCGAGTGGACCGACGGCGGCACCGGCACCGGCCGCGCCGCCGACGCGATGACCGCGCCCGTCGCCGACGAGGAGGTCCGGGTGCTGCGCCCGGTCGCCGAGGGCGCCCACATCCGCCGCCGCGGCAGCGACGTCGCCACCGGTGCGCGCGTCCTGGACGCGGGCACCCGGCTCGGTCCCGCCCAGCTCGGCCTGCTCGCCGCGATCGGCCGGGCCACCGTGAAGGTCCGCCCCCGGCCCCGGGTCGTGGTGCTCTCCACCGGCAGCGAGCTGGTCCAGCCCGGCGAGCCGGTCGGACCCGGCCAGATCCCCGACTCCAACAGCTTCACCCTCACCGCCGCGGCCCGGGACGCCGGAGCCATCGCCTACCGGGTCGGCGGCGTGCCGGACGACGCGGCCCTGCTGCGCGCCGTCCTGGAGGACCAGCTCGGCCGGGCCGACCTCATCGTCACCAGCGGCGGCGTCAGCGTCGGCGCGTACGACGTGGTCAAGGAGGTCTTCGAGTCCTACGGCGGGGTCGACTTCCGCCGGCTGCGGATGCAGCCCGGCAAGCCGCAGGGCTTCGGCCGGATCGGCGCCGGGGCCGGCGTGCCGCTGCTCGCCCTGCCCGGCAACCCGGTCAGCGCGTACATCTCCTTCGAGCTGTTCGTCCGCCCGGTGATCCGCACCATGCTCGGCGCCGCCGACGTGCACCGTCCGGTGGTCCGGGCCGTCTGCCCGGTGACACTGCGCTCACCCGCCGGGCGGCGGCAGTTCCTGCGCGGCCGCTACTCGGCCGCCGACGGCATGGTCGAGCCGGTCGGCGGGGCGGGATCGCACCTGGTCGGCGCGCTGGCCAGGGCGGACTGCCTGATCACCGTGGAGGAGGACGCCGTCGAGCTGCCGGCCGGCAGCGAGGTCGACGTCGTGCTGCTGGGCGGCTGAGCCTCCCACCTGCCCCGGGCCGTCCCGCGCACCGGCATGGCCCGTCCCACGCACCGGCCTGGGGGAGGGGTACCGTAGCGCGGTATTCGACCTGCGCGTCCCCCTGGAGCCACCCGTGACCACCTCACCCCCCGGCGACCGCCTCACCCACGTCGACGACCAGGGCGCGGCCCGGATGGTCGACGTCTCCGAGAAGACGGCCACCGTGCGCACCGCCGTCGCCGCCGGCCGGGTCCGGGTCGCCCCCCGGGTGGTCGAGCTGCTGCGCGGCGAGGGCGTCCCCAAGGGCGACGCGCTCGCGGTGGCCCGGATCGCCGGGATCATGGGCGCCAAGAAGACCCCGGAACTGATCCCGCTCTGCCACCCGATCGCGGTCTCCGGCGTCCAGGTGGACCTCACGGTCACCGACGAGGCGGTCGAGATCACCGCCACCGTGCGGACCGCCGACCGCACCGGCGTCGAGATGGAGGCGCTGACCGCCGTCGCGGTGGCCGGCCTGACCGTGATCGACATGGTCAAGGCCGTGGACAAGGCCGCCGCCATCGAGAACATCCGGGTGCTCGGCAAGACCGGCGGCAAGAGCGGCGACTGGTTCGCCCCGGAGACCGCGGAATGAGGGCCCTCGCCGTCACCGTCTCCAACCGCGCCTCGGCCGGCGTCTACGAGGACAGGGGCGGCCCGCTGCTGGTGGCCGGCCTGCGCGCGATGGGCTTCACCGCCGACGGCCCCCGGGTCGTCCCGGACGGCGAACCGGTCGAGGCGGCGCTGCGCGAGGCCGTCGCGGCCGGCTACGACGTGGTGCTGACCACCGGCGGCACCGGCATCTCGCCCACCGACCTCACCCCCGAGATGACCGCCCGGGTCGTCGACCGGCCGGTCCCCGGCATCGCCGAGGCCATCCGGGCATACGGGCGGGAGAAGGTCCCGGCCTCGGCGCTCTCCCGCGGGCTGGCCGGCCTCGCCGGACGCACCCTGATCGTCAACCTGCCGGGTTCCACCGGCGGTGTGAAGGACGGCCTGGTGGTCCTGGAGCCGCTGCTCGCGCACGCCGTCGACCAGCTCGGCGGCGGGGACCACCCCCGGCCCGACACACCTGCCGCCGGGAGGGCGCACTGAACGCCGGCTGGCCGGTGGAGCTCCACGAGGGGGAGGTCACGCTGCGCCCGATCCGGGCCCGCGACCAGCGCGACTGGCAGGAGGTCAGCCTCCGCAACCGGGACTGGCTGCGGCGCTGGGAGGCCACCGTGCCGCCCGGCGCGGCCGGCCGGAGCGCCGGTCCGCGCCCGACGTACCGGCAGATGGTCCGCTTCCTGCGCGGCGAGGCCTCGGCGGGCCGGATGCTGCCCTTCGTGGTCCTCTACAAGGGGCAGCTGGTCGGCCAGCTGACCGTCGGCGGGATCACCTGGGGCTCGATGTGCTCGGCCAACGTCGGCTACTGGATCGACGAGGCGGTGGCCGGCCGGGGCATCATGCCGACCGCCGTGGCGCTCTCGGTGGACCACTGCCTCGGCACCCTGGGGCTGCACCGGATCGAGGTCTGCATCCGGCCGGAGAACGGCCCGAGCCGCCGGGTGGTGGAAAAGCTCGGGTTCCGTTCGGAGGGAATGCGGCCCCGCTATCTGCACATCGACGGTGACTGGCGGGACCACCTGGTGTACGCGCTCACCGCCGAGGAGGTCCCCGAGGGGATGCTGGAGCGGTGGCGGGCGATCAGTTCGGGCCGCGAGTCAGGTAATTGAATATATGTTCGAAAAAAATATCAATATGGCATCGCCGTGGCGACGGACAGGCACAAATAGCGGCAAAATAGTCGGAGAATCAGCTTGATCGCACGACACGCCGTGTCAAATTGCTGCCGGGCCTTCCCCGGCGCCCGTACGGTGTGAAACGTGAGCAGTAGCGGCCTTATCTACGCCGTCATCGTAGGGGCCTGGGCCGCCTATCTGGTGCCAATGTGGCTCCGCAGGCAGGACGAGCTCAACGAGGCGCGCCCCACGGAGCGTTTCAGTACCGCCATCCGCCTGCTGGCCGGGCGTTCGGCGCTGGAGCGGCGGGCGTCCCGGACCCTGGGTGACGAACCGCGTGACGACGAGCAGAGCAATGACGACGGTCCTCCCGTACGGGACGAGGCCGCCTCCAGCGATCCCGGAAGCGGGGCCGACGGAAGGACCGAGGAGGGGGCCGAGGAGAAACCCGCGGCGGAGCCGGCGTCCGAGCGCCCGCCCGCCCAGGCCGCCGAGCGCCGGGCGCGGCTGCTGGCCCGCCGGCGCCGGATGGTCACCGTCCTCTTCATGGCCTTCGCCCTCGGCGCGGTCGTCGCGGCGGTGGCCGGTCTCGCCTTCCTCTGGGTCCCGGCCGTGCCGGCGATCCTCCTCACCCTCTACATCGGCCACCTGCGCAAGCTGGAGCGCCAGCGGTACGAGGTGAAGCTCGACCGGGCCCGGGCCGCCCAGGCCGCCGAGCGGCTGCGCAAGCGCGAGCGGCAGCGCGCCGAGGCCCGGCAGACCGAGGGCGCCGAGGCGCCCGCCCCGGCGCCCGTACCCGCCCCCGAGGGCCGGGCCGGGCGCGGCCGTTCGCACCTGCGGCTCGCCACCGAGGCCGACCAGGTCCCGGCGGAGGCGCGTCCGTCCGGCTCGGCCTCGGCCCTGGCGGAGGCGGAGGCGACCGAGCACGAGGAGTGGGTGGACGGCATGCGCGAACGCGGTGCGGCCGGTCCGGACTCGTGGGAGCCGGTGCCCGTCCCGCTGCCGACCTATGTCACCGCCCCGGTGGCTCCCCGGGTCAGCCGTGGCCTCGACCTGTCGGCCCCCGGAACCTGGACCGCCGGCCGCCCGGCGGAGTCCCGCAACAACACCCCGCTGTTCGACCAGTACGCCGAGGCCCCCACCCCCGAGACCCGCCCCCGCGCCGCCAACGAGTGAGCCGCCCCGCCCCCGACCAGGAGCGCGTCCAGGGGGGTGGTCACGGACCCCCTCCGAAAGGTGCTAGAGTTTCTTCTCGTTGGGGCTGTGGCGCAGTCCGGTAGCGCACCTCGTTCGCATCGAGGGGGTCAGGGGTTCGAATCCCCTCAGCTCCACCCAACAAGAAGTCCCGTCCGATCATCAGATCGGGCGGGACTTCTGCGTTGTCTGGGGTGCGGCGGTGGGTGACCGGGGGTCAGCTAGGGCGGGACGGCCGAGGGCCGGCCGGAGGTGGTCCGGCCGGCCCTCGGGGCGGGGCTGTCAGGGGCGGCCGGAGCCGGCGTACGGGTCCGGCTGCGGGGCGCCGGACTGGGGCGGGACGGCCCCGTAGCGGGCGGGGCGGTACCCGCGCGGGTGGCGGGTGAGGGTGTAGCCCGCGACGCCCGCCAGGGCGGCCAGGATGCCGCCGCCGACGGTCCAGAACCAGCGGCTGTTCCAGCCGGAGAACCAGCCGGTGTACCAGTGCTCCTCGGGCTCCTCCGGTGCGGCGGCCTTCGTGGTGGCGGCGCCGCCACCGACCGGGGGCACCAGCGGGGCCTTCAGCTCGCCGCCCTCGGGCTGGGCGTTGTCCGCGTCGCCCTTGGCGCTGACGTGCAACTGGACCGAGGCGGCGAGGCCGAGGTCCGGCTGCGGGGCGTCGGAGAGCGAGAGCCGGACGTAGTAGGTGCCCGGCAGCGGGTCGCCGGACCACGGCTCGGCCCAGGAGCGGACCTCGCGCAGGGTGCAGCTCAGGGCGAGCGAGGTGGTGGTCGTCTCACCGGTGGCGTTCTGGGTGCCGGCGGTGCAGGACTGGCGGCGGCGCAGCCCGTCGAACACCTCGACGCTCCAGGTCTGCGGCCCGTGCCGGTCGGGCGTGGGGGCCAGGTTGACGGTCAGGCCGACCGTCGCGGTCTGGCCCTCGGAGGCGCCGAACGCCCAGTACAGGTAGTCGCCGGTGGAGGCGGCCACGTTGGCGTCCTGGCCGGGGGCGAGGTTGATGGCGGTCAGGAAGGACGTCCCCGCCTTGGTGGCCGGGGCCGGCGTCCCGCTCTCGCTCGCCGAGGGGGACGGCGAGGCGGCGGAGGCGGCCGGGGCCGCGACCGCGAGGGCCGGGAACAGGGCGAGCGCGGCGAGCGCGCCGCGGAAGGCGCCGCGAAGTGTCGAGATGGGCATGGTCAGTTCTCCCGCCAGACAGCGATCCGCCAGCGTGCGATCCAGCCGAACACCAGGCCGGCCAGCAGACCGGCGAGGGTGAGCACCAGCAGCAGGATCCAGCCGCGGCCGAGACCCATCGCCGGGCCGTCCGGGGCGGACGAGGCGCTGGCCAGGTCGACCGTCAGCTCCAGCGGCATGCCGGGGTCGGCCTGGACGCCGGGCTGGGCCGCGAGCGAGTTGCTGACGACCAGGCAGACGGTGGTCTCCGGCTTGGCGCTCGCGGAGCTGGACGGCGACGCGGTGACGTAGCCCTTGGAGTCGTTGGTGGACCAGCGCAGGCCGGTGGAGATGACGTCCGTCCGGCCGTTGCCGGCGTCGGTGCCGCGGACCAGTTCCTGCCCGGCCGTGCTGGTGGCCTGGAGGAGGACGCCGTAGTCACGGGCGACCGCGCGGTCGAGCGAGACGCTGACCGAGGCGCGCAGCTCCTGGCCGGCCTTCACCGGGACGCGGTAGACGCGGTGCTCGGAGAACTTCTCCCGGTCGCTGTAGACGCCGGGGGAGAGCACCGGGGCGTTCTCGCACTTGTCGGTGCCCGCCGTCTTGGTGGGCGTCACGGTGTAGGTGTCGTTGGAGCGGTCGACCAGCTGCTTCACCTTGTCGGTGAGCTGCTCCTGGGTGCGGACGTCGGTGTAGGTGCCGCCGGTGGCGTTGGCGATGCAGAGCAGCTGCTGGCGGGTCTTGTCGTCGTGGGCCAGACCGAGGGTGTCCACCACCAGGTGGATGCCCTGGGCGGCGAGTTCGCGGGCGACGTCGCAGGGGTCGGGCGGGGTGCAGGTGTCCTCGCCGTCGGTGATCAGCACCACCCGGCGGGTGGTCTCGCCCTTGCCGAGGTCCTGGGCGGCGCCGCGCAGGGCCAGGCCGATCGGGGTCCAGCCGGTCGGGCGCAGGGTGGCGACGGCGGTCTTGGCCTCGACCTTGTTGGTCTTGCCGACCGGGAAGAGCTGCTTGCTGTCCTGGCAGCCCTGGTTCTTGTCGTCGCCGGGGTAGTTGGCGCCGAGGGTGCGGATGCCGAACTCGGTCTCCGCGGGCAGCGCGTCGATCACCTCGTTCAGGGACTGCTGGGCCACCGCGATGCGGCTCTTGCCCTGGATGTCGGCGGTCCGCATGGAGCCGCTGACGTCCAGCACGAGGTCGACCCGGGGGGCTTCCTTGCCGGCGGAGCCGGCTGATGGTTCGTCGGCATGGGCGGGCAGGCCGCTGAGCAGCGCACCGCCTGTTATCGCCAGGGCGGCCAGCAGGCTGCCGAGCCTGGCCTTCGGTCGTCGTCCGGTAGTCACCCGCCGATCCTAGGGATCATCAGTTCGCCATGGCCAACGAGGGGAGGTGTGCGTGCGGTGCGGATCCGGCGTGAACTCCCGCTCGCCGATGGGAGATCGAGCGCCCGGCGCGGAGCTTCACGCCGGTCCTGCCGGGGCTGGCCGACCTTCTGTGGTGGCCGCCTCGCCCGCGAACTCGGCGGTGCGCGGGCTGGTCGCCGCGGTCCGGACCGGGCGGCTCGGCTACCCGTGGGCCGAACTGCTGCTGGCCGCCGGGCTGCTGGCCCTGGCGGGGCGCCGCCCGGAGTGAGCATGGCGGGGCGCCGCCAATAACAGGACACACCGGATGGAAGAGCCGATACATGGGGATAGCACTCGTTAGGGTGCAGAACAGGGCATGGGCGCCGCCGCACCGGCGTCCGGACCCGGCCGGCATGTCCGACTGATTGGAAGGATCAGCACGTGAGCAACCTCTTCGCGATCGCCTACCCGGATCTGGCCACCGCCCGGGCGGTGCGCGACGAAGCGGTCGGGCTGCAGACGCAGAAGCTGATCGACCTGGAGGACGCGGTCGTGGTGGAGCGCCGCGACGACGGCAGGATCAAGCTGCACCAGCAGGTCAGTACCACCGGAGCGGGCGCGGCCTCGGGCGCGCTCTGGGGCGGCGTCATCGGCCTGCTGTTCTTCATGCCGTTCCTCGGCGCGGCGGTCGGCGGCGCCGCCGGAGCGGCGGTCGGCGCCTCCACCGACATCGGGGTCGACGACGACTTCATGCGCGAGGTCGGACGGCACCTCCAGCCGGGCACCGCCGCGGTGTTCCTGCTGGTCCGCAAGGCCACCGCGGACAAGGTCGTTCCGGCGCTGGCCCGGTACGGCGGCCAGATCATCCAGACCTCGCTCTCGGCCGCCGCAGAGGCCGAGCTGAAGGCGACCGTCGAGGCGTCCCGGGCGGCCGCCGCCCCGGCCGCGCCGCCCGCCCCGCCCGCGCCGGCGTCCGCCTGAGCCGTACCGGCCTGACCTGACCAGCCGCTCACGTCGGGGCGGACGGGCCCGCCGCCCGTCCGCCCCGATCGCCATCCCGGCAGAAACACCCC
Organism: Kitasatospora sp. NPDC092286; assembly: GCF_044755565.1. Classification (NCBI taxonomy): domain Bacteria; kingdom Bacillati; phylum Actinomycetota; class Actinomycetes; order Kitasatosporales; family Streptomycetaceae; genus Kitasatospora; species Kitasatospora sp. NPDC092286. Next base: position 33,350 of record NZ_JBIVRD010000030.1, read on the forward strand.
CGCAGGACACCCCTACGCAGGACGGTCCGTGGTGACACCCTCCGCCGCGACGAGAACCGCCGGCCGGCCGCGCCGGACGGCGCGGACCCGGCGCACCACCGAACTCGCGCTGGTCCTGGCCGCCGTACTGATCGCCGTCTTCGGCTACGCCGAGGTCGGGGTCAACATCGACGGCACGGTGCCCGCCGACGCGGGCGAGTACGGCGCCGCGCTCGGCGTGCTCGCCCTGCTGGCGCACGTCGTGGTCCGCCGGCGGGCGCCGTACGCGGATCCGCTGCTGCTGCCGATCGCCGTCCTGCTCAACGGGATCGGACTGGTCGTCATCTACCGCCTCGACCGGGCCACCCCCGGCGCCGGCGCGGCGCCCACCCAACTGCTCTGGTCGACGCTCGGGGTGGCGCTGTTCATCGCGGTGGTGCTGCTGCTGCGCGACCACAGACGGCTGCAGCGCTACGCGTACATCGGGGCGCTGGTGGCCCTGGTGCTGCTGGTACTGCCGATCTTCTTCCCACCGGTGTACGGCTCGCGGATCTGGATCACCGTCGGACCGCTCTCCTTCCAGCCGGGGGAGTTCGCCAAGATCCTGCTGGCGGTCTTCTTCGCCGCCTACCTGGCGGTGCACCGGGACGCGCTGGCGCTCACCGGCCGCCGGGTGTGGAGGTTCCGGCTGCCGCCCGGACGGGTGCTCGGACCGGTCCTGCTGATCTGGGCGGCCTTCGTCGGCATCCTCGTGCTGGAGACCGACCTCGGCACCTCGCTGCTCTTCTTCGGCCTCTTCGTGGTGATGCTGTACGTGGCCACCGCGCGCAGCGGGTGGATCGCCATCGGGCTGTTCCTGGCCGCGGTGGCGGCGGTCGGGGTCGGCTGGCTCTCGCCACACGTGCACAGCCGGGTCGCCGACTGGCTGGACCCGCTCGGCTCGATCACCGCGGGGCGGGGCGCCAACCAGATCGCCCAGTCGCTGTTCGCGTTCGCCTGGGGCGGCGAACTGGGCACCGGCCTCGGCAACGGGCACTCCGTCCTGATCGGCTTCGCCGCCAAGTCCGACTTCATCCTCGCCACCATCGGCGAGGAACTGGGGCTGACCGGTCTGATCGCGGTGTTCCTGCTGTACGCGCTGCTGGTCTCCCGGGGCTTCCGCACCGGCATCGCGCTGCGCGACCCGTTCGGGCGGCTGCTGGCGATCGGGCTGGCCGCGATCGTCGGCCTCCAGGTGTTCGTGGTGGCCGGCGGGGTGCTCGACCTCATCCCGCTGACCGGGATGACCCTGCCGTTCGTCGCCCAGGGCGGTTCCTCGGTGGTCACCAACTGGATCATCGTCGCCCTGCTGGTGCGGATGAGCGACATCGCCCGCCGCCCGGCCCCGGAGGAGGTCTGATGTCCGGTCGCACCCGTCCGAAGAGCGCCGGGAACGGGCCCCAGGGCCTGCCGGGGATCTCCGTCACCGGCCGCCGGGCGGGCACCTTCTGCCTGCTGCTGATCGTGGCGCTCTGCGCCCAGGCCACCCGGATCCAGGTGTTCCGGGCCGACGAACTCGACCACAACGCCGCCAACCAGCGGCTCACCATCGAGCGCTACTCCCAGCCGCGCGGCAACATCCTGGTCGGCTCCGACACCGTCACCGGCTCCACGCCCACCGGCGGCCGCTACGACTACAAGCGCACCTACACCGACGGCCCGCTGTACGCGGCCGTCACCGGGTACTCCTCGCAGGCGTACGGCAACACCCAGCTGGAGGGGACCGAGGACGACCTGCTCTCCGGCACCGACGGCCGGCTGGCGAGCTGGGCGGTCTGGGACGCCGTCGCGCGCCGGCAGAACCCGGGCGGGGACGTCTACACGACCATCAACCGGGCCGCCCAGGAGGCCGCGATGCGCGGCCTCGGCAGCCAGAAGGGCGCGGTCGCCGCGATCGAGCCCGCCACCGGCCGGATCCTGGCCCTGGCCAGCACCCCCTCGTACGACCCGGGGAGCTTCGCCGGCTCCACCGCCGCCGACCAGGTGGCCTGGAACCGGCTCCAGGCCGACACCGACCAGCCGATGCTCAACCGGGCGCTGCGCCAGACCTACCCGCCCGGGTCGACCTTCAAGGTGGTCACGGCGGCGGCCGCGCTGGCGAACGGGGTGGTCACCGACATCGACGCGCCGACCGACACGCCCTACCCGTACGTCCTGCCGGGCACCACCACCCCGCTGGTCAACGACACCTCGGCGTGCGACCGGGCCGGGCTGTCGCTGGACACCGCGATGGTCTACAGCTGCAACAGCGTGCTGGGCCACCTCGGGGTGTCGACCGGCCTGGACCGGATGACGGCGATGGCCGAGAACTTCGGCTTCAACGACCCCAGGCTGGACATCCCGGTCCGGTCGGCCCGCTCCAACTTCGACACCGAGATGAACCAGTCCCAGGTCGCGCTCTCCGCCATCGGCCAGTTCGACACCGCGGCCACCCCGCTGGTGATGGCGATGGTCGCGGCCGGGGTCGCCGACAACGGCACGGTGATGCGTCCACAGCTTGTGGAGAAACTGACCAGGAACGACGGCACCACGGTGCGGCTGAGCCGGCCCACCCGGTACAAGCAGGCGATGAGCCCGGCGGTGGCCGCGCAGGTGCAGCGGCTGATGACCGACGTGGTGGAGAGCGGCACCGGGCGCAACGCCCGGATCGCCGGGGCGGTGGTCGGCGGCAAGACCGGTACCGCCCAGCACGGGGTGGACAACAGCGGGACGCCGTACGCCTGGTTCATCTCCTGGGCCAGGCCGGCCGGCTCGGACCAGGTGGCGCCGGTGGCGGTCGCCGTGGTGATCGCGGACAGTGACGCCACCGATGTCACCGGCGGCGGACTCGCGGCGCCGATCGCCCGCTCGGTGATGCAGGCCGTCCTGGCCGGCTGAGGGCCTTCGCACCCCGGCCGACCTGCCGCTTAGCTGCTCGGTGGCAGATCCGCCGTCTGCGAAGTGTCCGGTTTGCGCAGTCCGGCACGACGATTCGTCCAATGCGCGCGACGAGACTGTTCGTTTGCGACACTGGTGCTTTCGGGGGGTACTGTCCCATCTTTGTTCGGTTGGTCCCTGATGTCACCCCACGGCAGATCGAGTGACCGGCTCCTAGGACACCCTCCCCCGCCTAGAAGGATCCGCGTTTTGACCAGCAACACCCTTGGCGCGCGTCTTCTGCGACGCAAGCCCGTCGCCACCCTGATCGCCGAGAGCGAGGGCCGGGACGCCCTCCCCGCCGGTGCGCCCGAGGAGGGCGGACGCTCCGGCATCCACCTGCGGCGTTCCATCGGCCTCTGGCAGCTGTCCTCGATCGGCATCGGCGCCACCATCGGCACCGGCATCTTCTTCGTGCTCAGCACGGCCGTTCCGTCGGCCGGCCCGGCCGTCATCCTGTCCTTCGTGATCGCCGCGGTCACCGCGGGCCTGACCGCGCTCTGCTACGCCGAGATGGCCTCCGCGATCCCGGTCTCCGGCTCCTCGTACTCGTACGCCTACGCCACTCTCGGCGAGGGCGTCGCGTTCGGCGTCGGCATCTGCCTGCTGATGGAGTACGGCGTCTCCGCCTCCGCCATCGCGGTGAGCTGGGCCGAGTACCTGAACAAGTTCCTCGACCTGACCGTCGGCTGGCAGATCCCCGCCCAGTTGTCCGGCGCGCCCGGCGGCGGCCACTGGTTCAACCTGCCGGCGCTCATCCTGGTCGCGATGGTCTGCCTCCTGCTGGTGCGCGGCGTCAGCGAGTCGGTGAAGGTCAACGCGGCCATGGTGGGCATCAAGATCCTCATCCTGCTGCTCTTCGTCGGGATCGGCCTGACCGGCTTCCACTCCGGCAACCTGACCCCGTTCATGCCGCTGGGCATCGGCGGCGTCCAGGTCGCGGCCTCCAGCATCTTCTTCTCGTTCATCGGCCTGGACGCCGTGTCCACCGCCGGTGAGGAGGTCAAGAACCCGCGCCGCACCCTGCCGTTGGCGATCATCATCTCGCTGGTCGTGGTCACCCTGCTGTACATCCTGGTCGCCCTGGCCGGCATCGGCGCCCAGCCCTGGCAGAAGTTCGAGGGCCAGGAGGCCGGCCTCGCCCAGATCCTGCAGGACATCACCGGCCAGAGCTGGCCCGCGGTGGTCTTCGCGATCGGCGCGATCGTCTCGATCTTCAGCATCACCCTGGTGGTGATCTACGGCCAGACCCGCATCCTGTACTCGATGGGCCGCGACGGCATGCTGCCGAAGCGCTTCGCCCAGCTCTCCCCGCGCACCGGCACCCCGGTCTGGAACACCCTCGTGGTCGGCCTCGGCGTCGGCGCGCTCGCCGCCTTCGTGCCGCTGCGCGTCCTGGCCGACATCACCAGCCTGGGCACGCTGATCGCCTTCTCGGTCGTCTCGATCGGCGTGATCATCCTGCGCCGTACCCAGCCGGACCTGCCGCGTGGCTTCAAGGTCCCCGGCTACCCGGTCGTCCCGCTGCTCAGCGTCGGCTTCTGCGTCTACCTGATCACCGGCCTGCACGCCGACACCTACCGGGCCGGTGCGATCGCCCTGGCCGTCGCCCTGGTCGTGTACTTCGGGTACAGCGTCAAGCACTCCAGGCTGAACCGGCCGGAGCAGACCGCCCTCGCCGACCGCGCGACCGGCTGAGGCCGCAGAACCACGAGTAGGGGCACGAGGAGGGGACCGCCGGACGCCATGACACCCCGGCGGTCCCTTTCGCCCCGGTGGACACACCCCGCGCCGACATGGCGACAGGGTGCCACCCCCACCCATAACCTTCCACCATGGTGAGCACCCGCACGCCCGGCACCTCCCGCCCGCGCGGCCGCTTCACCGGCCGTAGCGGCACGCCGGCCCCGCCCGCACCGGCCGGACCGTCGGTCAGGTACGGACGCCTGCGCCGCGGCCTGGCCCCCGGACCGTTCCCCCGCCAGCGCGGCGGGAGCGCCCCCGCCCCGCCGCCCGATCGGCTGAACCCGGCCCGGCTCGCCTCCCTGCGCCGCGTCCAGGTGCTCGGCTGCGCGATCGCCGCGGGGTGGGCCGCCGCCTTCCCCCTCGTCTCGAACCTGCCCAACCAGCGGCTCTGGGGCACCGTCGCGGCCCCCGCGTACGCGGTCGCCGGGCTGTTCTGCCTGGTCCTGCCCCGGCGGTTCGCCGCCCGTGCCGCCGCCGTGGCCGCCCTGCTGGGGGCGGTCCTGGTGCCGCTGGTGCTGCTGGCCCTCCAGGGCCGCCACCAGTCCGAGGTGATGGTGGTCGAACGCTCCGCGCACCTGCTGCTCACCACCGGCAGCCCGTACCTGCCGCACCCGGCGGTGGTCACCGACTACGACCCGTACCTGCCCGCGATGACGCTGTTCGGGATGCCCCGCGCCCTGTTCGGCAACGGCAGTCCGGCGGCGCGGCTGGCCGGGGACGCCCGGATCTGGTTCGCGCTGGCCTTCCTGGGCTGCCTGCTGGCCAGCTGGCGGCTGCTGCGGCCGTCCCGGGACCGCGCCCCACTGCTGCCGCTGGCCGCGCTCACCGCCTCACCGCTGATCGCGCTGGCGCTGGTGGTCGGCGGGGTGGACCTGCCGCTGATCGGGGTCTGCTGCCTCGCCATGGCGCTGGCCGAGCGGGACCGCACCATCGCCGCCGGGCTGGTGCTCGCCCTGGCCTGCACCCTGAAGTGGACGGCGTGGCCGGCGCTGCCGGTGGCCGTCCTGCTGCTCTGGCGGCTGTACGGGCGGCGGCCGGCCGCCCGGGCCGGGCTCACCGCGCTCGGCGCGGGCCTGGTGGTGATCCTCCCGTCCGTCCTGGCCAGGGCGGACGCGCTGCGCGAGCAGGTGGTGCGGTTCCCGCTGGGGCTGACCGCGATCCACACCCCGGCGGGCAGCCCGCTGCCCGGCAAGGTGCTCGCCGGGCTGGGGCCGACCGGGCACACCGTCTCGCTGGCGCTGATGACGGTGGGCGGGGCCGGGGTGACGATCTGGCTGCTGGCCCGGCCGCCGGTCTCCGCGATCGCCGCCGCCGACCTGCTGGCGGGCGGGCTGGCGATCGCCTTCATGCTGGCGCCGGCCGGGCGCTTCGGGTACCTGGCGCTGCCGGTGGTGCTGCTGATCTGGCCCCGGCTGGCGGCCCGGCGGCTGAGCGGGCGCAGACCCGTCCCGGTGAACTGTCTGCTGGCCCGCCCGGACCCCGTCCTGCCCCGGAGCTGAGCACACCGGGACCGGGACGGGGACCGGACGGGCCCGTGGGCCGCGTCAGCGGTTGCCGGCCGCCTTGATCACGGCGGCCACGGCCGGCCCGGCCGCGTCGACACCGTGGCCGCCGCCCTGGACCTCGGCGGCGACGGCGATGTTGCCCCGGTAGGCGGTGAACCAGCTGTTGGTGGTGGCCATGCCGGCCACCTCGGCGGAGCCGGTCTTGGCGCCCGCGTTGTCCGAGATCCCGGCCATGGCGGCCTTGGCGGTGCCGTCCTTGGCGGTGGCGGCCATCATGTCGCGCAGCTTGCCGGCGGCGTCGGGGGAGAGGTTGCGGGCGGCCTTCTGCTGGGGCAGGTCGGCGACCAGGATCGGCTGCCTGAACTCGCCGCTCTGCACGGTGGCCGTGACCGAGGCGATGGCCAGCGGGTTCATCTGGACCTTGCCCTGGCCGATGTACTGCATGGCCTGCTCGTCCTTGTTGCCGCCCGCGTCCGGCACCCGGCCGTCGGTGTTGGGCAGGCCGGTCTTCCACTCCAGGCCGATGCCGAAGACGTCCTTGGCGGTGGAGGTGAGGGCGCCCGGCTTGAGGCTGGCCAGGCCCTGATTGATGAAGGCGGTGTTGCAGGAGATCATGAAGTCCTGCTTGAGGGTGTTGTTCGGGTAGACGTCCTCGAAGGAGTTCGGGATCGCCTGCGGGTTGCTGCTCTTCGCCGGGCAGGGCACCACGGTGTCGGGGTTGACGCCGGCCTCCAGCAGGGCGGCCGAGGTGAGGATCTTCATCGTGGAGCCGGGGGCCAGCAGGCCGGTGAAGGCCCGGTTCTGGCCGCTGGCGGGCGCGTTGGCGAAGGCCAGCACCTGACCGGTGCTCGGCTCGATCGCGACGATCGAGCCCGACTTGCCGGCGAGGTCGCTCATCGCCTTCTCGGCCGCGGCCTGCGCCGCGTTGTCGATGGTCACCTTGAACGGCTTGGCGGGCTTGGGCTCGACGATGGTGAACAGCTTGTCCGAGGCGCCCTTGCCGGCCGCGTCGGTGATCACCACGCCGCTGCCCGCGTCGCTCTGGTCCTTGGTCGGGTCGGCCTGGAGGATCTTGCGGGCGCTGTCCTGCAGGGCGCTCAGCAGCGCCGGGGTGATCGAGGCGCCCTGGAGCGCCTTGCCGTTGCGGTCCACCACGGTGGACGGCGGGGCGAAGACCGGCTGGGTGGCGATCACCTCGCCCGGGCCCAGGTGCGGGTGGATCACCGTCGGCGCCCAGTGCACGGCCGGGGTGTTGTCGCTCATCTTCACGACACTGAGGAAGCCGTTGTAGTCCCAGGCCCGGCTGGTGCCCTCGAACTCGGCCCGGGCCTTGAAGCCCATCAGCACGCCGGCGGGGCCCGCGGCGGCGGACGGCGACTCGGTGCCCGCCGCGGTGCCGGTCGCCGAGGGCGTGCCGGAGGCGGAGGGCTTGGCGGCGGTCGGCGCGGGGGTGCCGGTGGCGGACGCGAAGGCGGCCGGGGTGGCCGGACCGGCCGGGGTCAGGGTCAGCCCGCTCGGCTTGACCTGGTCCTTGAAGGAGTTCAGCGCGGTGGTCGCGGCCGCCGGGTCGTCGGTCAGCCCGGCCGCCTTGGAGATGTCACCGGCGGCCCAGGCGTCCAGGAAGTCCTTGGCACCGGCCGAGGCCTGCTCCGCCGTGGGCGGCTCGGCGACCACGGTGCGGGCCTTCTTGGCCTTCGGCGCGTCGGCGTCGTCGGAGCCGCCGATGAGGCTGTACGCCCCGTAGCCGCCGCCCGCCAGCATGGCGACGGACACGCCGGTGATGATGCCGATCTTCGCGCCTCTGCGCATGGTGCTGATCCCCCTGGGGTCTGGCGACAGGTCGCAGCCGACGGTGGCCGGATACGGGTTCCGGGTTCAGCGTAGGCAGACGGACTCCGTACGCCGACGAAATGACCGGGTCTTGTGACGGATCTGGTACGTGTCGCGTACCACGCCGGTACCGGTCCCGCGCTCAGATCCAGCTGGTGAACCACATCCGCCGGCGCCAGTCCTCCATCGGGATCGCCTGCCCCGTGTAGAGGGGGTAGAAGAAGAGGAAGTTCCACATGATCAGCAGGACCAGCAGGCCGGCCGCCGCGGAGCCGATGACCCGGCGGTCCCGGGAGGCGCCGGGGGGCCCGATCAGCGCGCCGACCATCATGGTCACCGCGAGCACCAGGAACGGCACGAAGGCCACCGCGTAGAACAGGAAGATCGTCCGCTGCTGGTAGGCGAACCAGGGCAGATAGCCCGCGGCCAGGCCGCAGAGCACCGCGCCGGCCCGCCAGTCCCGGCGGGCCGCCCAGCGCCACAGGCAGTAGACCAGGGCCACCACGCCCGCCCACCAGAGCAGCGGGGTGCCGATGCCCAGCACCTCGCGGGCGCACTCGCTCGCGGTGCAGCCGCTCTGGCCCTGCTTCGGGGACTCGTAGAAGAAGGAGACCGGCCGGCCCAGCACCAGCCAGCTCCACGGGTTGGACTGGTAGGTGTGCGGGTCGCTCAGGTGGGTGTGGAACTCGTACACCGTGGAGTGGTAGTGCCACAGCGCGCGCAGGCCCTCCGGGATCCAGGTCGCACCGTCCCGGCCGACCGCCCAGTCCCGGCCCCAGCCGCCCTTGCCGGGTGCGTTGCTGCTGGCGAACCAGCCCCACCAGGAGGTGATGTAGACGACCACCGAGACCACGACCACCGAGACGAAGGCCGGCACCACGTCCCGGACCAGCGTCGCCAGGTGCGGCCGGCCCGCCCCGGCCAGCCGGCGCGCGCCCACGTCCCAGAGCACCGTCAGCACGCCGAACGCGGCCGCCACGTAGAGGCCGCTCCACTTGGTGGCGCAGGTCAGCCCCACACAGACGCCGGCCGCGATCCGGTACGGCCGCCAGCCCAGGTTCAGCCGCCCGGCCAGCGCCGGGTCCGCCACGCCGCCGAGGCGCTCGGCGATCCGGGCCCGGGTGCGGTCGCGGTCCAGCAGCAGGAAGCCGAACGCGGCGAGGATCCAGAACATCACGATCAGGTCCAGCAGCGCCGCCCGGCTGAGCACGAAGTGCAGACCGTCCACCGCCAGCAGCAGCCCGGCCACGCAGCCCAGCAGGGTCGAACGGAACAGCCGACGGGCGATCCGGGCCACCATCAGGATGGAGAGCGTGCCCAGCAACGCCACCGAGAACCGCCAGCCGAACGGGTTCATCCCGAAGAGCTGCTCGCCCGCGCCGATGATCCACTTGCCGACCGGCGGATGGACCACATAGCTGGCGACGGCCTGGTACGGCACCGCCGCCCCCGGCGTCATGATCTGTTCGTTGGCGCCCTCCGGCCAGCTGATCTCGTAGCCGCCGTGCCAGAGCGCGTAGGCGTCCTTGGCGTAGTACGTCTCGTCGAAGATGATCGCGTGCGGCTGGCCGAGGCCGGTGAACCGCAGCAGCCCGCCGAACAGCGCCACCGCCAGCGGGCCCAGCCAGCCCGCCCAGCGGCAGAGCCAGGACCAGAGCCGGTCCGGCAGGGCTATCCCGAGCCGCAGCAGCAGCGGGGAGGGCGCGACCCGGTCGGGCGTCACCCCCGGGCCGTCCGGCATCGGCGGCACCAGCCGCTCGGCCAGCGGGACCGCGGGCGCGGGCGTGTAGCCGTGCCGGACCAGGCCGCGCAGCCAGGCCGGGCGCGGCGGACCGGGCCGGTCCGGTCCGGGCTCGCGGGGGCCGGGGACGGCGGGGGACGGCTGGTCCGTCAGGACCGGCACGCCAACGCCACCCTGCGCGGTGTGGTCTGTACCAGTAGGCGTCTGCGCCGCCGTGTCGCCGTTCATCCGCCACATCGTAGGGGCGGTCGCCGGCCGGGGAACGGCTCCCTCCGAAGCTGCCCGAATCGTCACCAAAAGCGCCCGGCGGCCGGAAGCTGAAAGGATGGGGGCGTGACAGGAGTACTCGTTCTCGCAGGCACCCCCATCGGCGACGTCTCGGACGCCCCGCCCCGGCTGCTCACCGAGCTGGCCGCCGCGGATGTGATCGCGGCCGAGGACACCCGGCGGCTGCGCCGGCTCACCCAGGCGCTCGGGGTGACCCCGGCCGGGCGGGTGGTCTCCTACTTCGAGGGCAACGAGGTCGGGCGGACCCCCGAACTGGTCGAGGCGCTGCTCGGCGGCGCCCGGGTGCTGCTGGTGACCGACGCCGGGATGCCGTCCGTCTCCGACCCCGGCTACCGGCTGGTGGCCGCCGCCGTGGCCGCCGACGTGAAGGTGACCGCGGTGCCCGGGCCGTCCGCGGTGCTCACCGCGCTCGCGCTGTCCGGCCTCCCGGTGGACCGCTTCACCTTCGAGGGCTTCCTGCCGCGCAAGACCGGGGACCGGGCCCGCCAGCTCGCCTCGGTCGCCGCCGAGCCGCGCACCATGGTCTTCTTCGAGGCCCCGCACCGGATCGCCGAGGCGCTGGCCGCGATGGCCGAGGCGTTCGGGGCCGAGCGGCCGGCCGCGGTCTGCCGCGAGCTGACCAAGACCTACGAGGAGGTCAGGCGAGGACCGCTCGGCGAGCTGGCGGCCTGGGCCGCCGAGGGCGTCAGGGGCGAGATCACCGTGGTGGTCTCGGGCGCCCCGCCGGCCGCGCCGCAGGAGCTGGGCCCGGCCGAACTGGCCCGCCGGGTGGCCGTCCGGGAGGAGGCGGGGGAGCGCCGCAAGGAGGCCATCGCGGCGGTCGCGGCGGAGCTCGCGCTGCCCAAGCGGGAGGTGTTCGACGCGGTGGTCGCCGCCAAGAACGAGGCGGGGAAGCCGGCCGGGAAGGCCGGGTAGCCGGGCCGGAACCCGCGCCGGGAACGCCGGGAACGGGGCCCGGAGCGGGCCCCGGAAAACGGGTGGAAACCGGGAGTGCCCGGGGCCGGGAGGGCGCGTACCTTGGAGAGGAGGCCCCGGTAAACACTCGTTGAGCTGAAGCTTTGGGCGCGCTTTTCGTACAGGATCCCTCCTTTCGTATAGGGATTCCCAACCAGCGTCCAAGTCTTCACAAGACGGGTATCGGCCGGGGCGGTCCGGGCATTTCCTGGGAAGGAAAGACCCAGCCGGGCGAGCGCCCGGCGGGCGCTGGGAGACGGCTATGAGCGAGACGATCGGTAGCCCCCTCGGTGGTAACGCGCTGAGCGACCCCGGCCCGGCGGGCCGGCCGCACACTCCCGTGGAGACCGTTCGGGAGGCCTACTCCTTCGCGTGCCTGAGCTGCGGGTACGGCTGGGAGCAGGCGTACGACATCGAGCACCACCCCGCCCGGGACGGGCACGTCGTGTTCGAGTACCACGCCAACGGTGTCCGGGTGCCGTCCCCGCTGCTCAAGCCGACCTGCCCGGGCTGTGGTGGCCACACCGTCCGGATCATGCGCGAGGGCCGGGTGGCCAGCGCCGAACGGCACTGGCAGCACGCCCCCGGCTACCCCGCGCACGCCGAGCCGGCCGGGGCCCCGGCGGCCACCGACACCGTCCGCCCGCAGGGCCGGTGGGCGCGGTTCTGGTCGCGGCTGCTGGGCTGACCGCGGCGACGGCGCCGACCGCGACCGCGACCCCCTCCGCGGCGGGCGGCGACCGTCCAGCGGCGTGAGCGGCCGACGGTGCCGGGCCGCCCTCGACCGACCGGTCGAGGGCGGCCCCCGCACGCGACTAAGATTTCCGACCATGGCGGCCACTGCAGACCACAGCACCACCGGGACCCCGACCCCGGCGTACTACGTTTCCACCCCGATCTACTACGTCAACGATCGCCCGCACCTGGGCCACGCGTACACCACCGTGGCGGGCGACGTCCTCACCCGCTGGCACCGTCAGCGCGGCGAGAAGGTCTGGTACCTGACCGGCACCGACGAGCACGGCCAGAAGATCCTGCGCACCGCCGAGGCCAACGGCGTCAGCCCGCAGGAGTGGTGCGACAAGCTGGTCGAGGAGGCGTGGAAGCCGCTCTGGGAGCACCTGGAGATCGCCAACGACGACTTCATCCGCACCACCCAGCAGCGCCACACCGACCGGGTGCAGGAGTTCGTCCAGGACCTGTACGACAAGGGCGAGATCTACAAGGGCGGCTACTCCGGCCCGTACTGCGTCGGCTGCGAGGAGTACAAGCTCCCCGCCGAACTGCTGGACGGCGCCGCCGAGGGCGAGAAGCTCTGCCCGATCCACAAGAAGCCGGTCGAGTGGCTGGAGGAGGAGAACTACTTCTTCCGCCTCTCCGCGTACGGCCCGAAGCTGCTGGAGTTCTACGCCGAGAACCCCGGCTTCATCGCCCCCGAGTCGGCCCGCAACGAGGTGCTGCGCTTCGTCGAGCAGGGGCTGCAGGACCTCTCGATCTCCCGCTCCACCTTCAACTGGGGCGTGCCGCTGCCCTGGGACGAGAAGCACGTCCTGTACGTCTGGGTGGACGCGCTGCAGAACTACATCACCGCGGCCGGCTACGGCGCCGACCCGGAGCGGTTCGCCGAGCTGTGGCCCGCCTCCGTCCACCTGGTGGGCAAGGACATCCTGCGCTTCCACGCGGTGATCTGGCCGGCCATGCTGATGGCCGCCGGGCTGCCGCTGCCCAAGCGGATCGTCGCCAACGGCTGGCTGATGGTCGGCGGCGAGAAGATGTCCAAGTCCAACCTGACCGGCATCGCGCCCACCGACCTGACCTCGCACTTCGGCGTGGACGCGTACCGCTACTACTTCCTGCGGGCGATCCCGTTCGGTACGGACGGCTCCTTCTCCTGGGAGGACTTCACCGCCCGGTACACCTCCGAGCTCGCCAACGACTTCGGCAACCTCGCCTCGCGGGTCGCCGCCATGGTCGGCAAGTACTTCGACGGCGTGCTGCCGGCCTCGGCCGCCCACGGCGACGCCGAGCAGGCCGTCGCGGACGGGCTCACCGCCGCCGCGGCGACCGCCGACCGGAAGATCGGTGAGGAGCTGGACTTCGCCGGCGGCCTCGCGGCGATCTTCGAGTTCGTCAAGCAGGTCAACGGCTACCTCACCGAGCAGGAGCCCTGGAAGGTCGCCAAGGACGACTCGGCGGAGGGCCGGGCGCGCCTCGCGACCATCCTCTACACCGCCGCCGAGGCGCTGCGGGCCACCGCCGTCCTGCTCAACCCGGTGATGCCGAGCACCGCCGAGAAGCTCTGGGCCTCGCTGGGCGCGGCCGACGCGGGCCTCGGCGAGCTGGCCGGCCAGACCGTCGCCACCGTCGCGGACTGGGGCCGGCTGCCCGTCGGCGCCACCGTCACCAAGGGCGACATCCTGTTCCCCCGCCTGGAAGAGAAGTCCGCCTCCTGATGGCCAAGACGGACGACCGGTCGACCCCACCGCCGCTGCCCGCCCCGCTGGCGGTGGCGGTGGCCGACTCGCACACCCACCTGGACATGCAGTCCGGCACCCCCGCCGAGGGCCTCGCCAAGGCCGCCTCGGTGGGGGTCGCCACCGTCGTCCAGGTGGGCTGCGACGTGCCCGGCTCCCGCTGGGCCGCCGACCTCGCGGCCGAGTTCGGGCAGGTGCACGCGGCCGTCGCCCTGCACCCCAACGAGGCGCCCCGGATCTACCTCGGCGACCCCGACGGCTGGTCCGGGCAGCAGCGCCCGGCCGGCGGGCAGGCCGCGCTCGACGCGGCCCTCGCCGAGATCGACGCGCTCGCCGCGCTGCCGCAGGTCGTCGCGGTCGGCGAGACCGGCCTCGACTACTTCCGCACCGGCCCGGAGGGCGTGGAGATCCAGAAGGAGTCGTTCCGCCGCCACATCGCGATGGCCAAGCGGCACGGCAAGGCCCTGGTGATCCACGACCGGGACGCCCACGAGGACGTCATCGCCGTCCTGCTGGAGGAGGGCGCCCCCGAGCGGACGGTCTTCCACTGCTACTCCGGCGACGCCGCGATGGCCAGGATCTGCGCCGAGCACGGCTGGTACCTCTCCTTCGCCGGCCCGGTCACCTTCAAGGCCAACCAGCCGCTGCGGGACGCCCTCGTCGCCACCCCGCTCGACCGCGTCCTGGTCGAGACCGACGCGCCCTTCCTCACCCCCCACCCCTACCGGGGCCGGCCCAACGCGCCGTACCTGATCCCGGTCACGGTCCGCTCGATGGCCGGGACGCTCGGCCTGCACGAGGACGAACTCGCGACGGCGATCGCGGCGAACACGGCCAGGGCCTTCGGCTACTGAGCGGGTCGCACGAATGTTCGGTTCAGGGGAAACGGTTCGGCACTCTCGTGGCGCTGTAAGGCTGGTTGGCATGAGTGCGGTGGGGGAGGTGGCGATGGCCGCCGAGCCGTCGTCCATGAGTTCCACCGGGACGAGGAGAAGGGCGTCTATCTGCCCGTCGCCCGGCACGAAGGGGTGCTGCGCACCTCCGTGGCCGTACCCCGTGGAGATCGACCTCGCGGCGGTCGTCGAACTCTGAGCGCCCGCCGCGCCCGTATCCTTGGCGCGTGAGCACCACCGATCCCACCCCTGACAGCCTCCCGCAGCCCCCGGCCGGAGGGGCCGCCCTGCTGGGCGGCGCCGACATCCGGGAGCTGGCGGCCGCGTTCGGCGTGAAGCCGACCAAGCAGCGCGGGCAGAACTTCGTCACCGACGCCAACACCGTGCGGCGGATCGTCCGGGCCGCGGACGTGACGGGCGAGGACGCGGTGGTCGAGGTCGGGCCCGGACTCGGGTCGCTGACGCTGGCGCTGCTGGAGGTCGCCGAGCACGTCACCGCCGTCGAGATCGACCCCGTCCTGGCGCGCCACCTGCCGGACACCGTCGCCGCCCGGCTGCCCGGCAAGGCCGACGCCTTCGACCTCGTGTTCAGCGACGCGATGGACGTCACCGAGCTGCCCGGCCCGGCGCCGACCGCGCTGGTCGCCAACCTGCCCTACAACGTGGCCGTGCCGGTGCTGCTGCACATGCTCGCCACCTTCCCCAGCATCGAACGCACCCTGGTGATGGTGCAGAGCGAGGTCGCCGACCGGCTCGCGGCCAAGCCGGGGAACAAGGTGTACGGCGTCCCGTCGGTCAAGGCCAACTGGTACGCGGAGGTGAAGCGGGCCGGCGCCATCGGGCGCAACGTGTTCTGGCCCGCGCCCAACGTCGACTCCGGGCTGGTCTCGCTGATCCGCCGCGACCCGCCGCGCACCACCGCCAGCCGCGAGGAGGTCTTCGCGGTCGTCGACGCCGCGTTCGCCCAGCGACGCAAGACCCTGCGCGCCGCGCTGGCCGGCTGGGCCGGCTCCCCGGCCGCGGCCGAACAGGCGCTCGCCGCCGCCGGGATCGACCACAAGCTGCGCGGCGAGATGCTGACGGTGGAGCAGTTCGCCGCCATCGCCGAGCAGAAGCCGGCGGGATCGGCGGGTGCGGCGGGCCGGACGGAGCAGGCCGATCAGGCCGATCAGTCGGAGAAGACGGAGCAGCAGTGATCACGGTACGGGTCCCCGCCAAGGTCAACGTCCAGCTGGGGGTCGGCGGACTGCGGGCCGACGGCTACCACGACCTGGCGAACGTCTTCTTCGCCGTCGCCCTCGGCGACGAGGTGACGGCCACTGCGGCCACCCCCGGCGAGGGCGTCACCCTCAGCTGCTCCGGCCCCGACGCGGCCGCCGTCCCGCTCGACGACAGCAACCTCGCCGCCCGCGCCGCCCGGCTGCTCGCCGCCCACCACGGACTGGCCGCCCCCGACGTCCGCCTGCACATCGCCAAGGCCATCCCGGTGGCCGGCGGCATGGCCGGCGGCAGCGCCGACGGCGCTGCGGCGCTGGTCGCCTGCGACGCCCTCTGGGGCCTGCGGACCCCCTTCGAGACCCTGCTGGAACTCGCCGCCGAACTCGGCTCCGACGTACCGTTCGCACTGGTCGGCGGCGTCGCCCTCGGCCGGGGACGCGGCGAGATCCTGGAGCCGCTGCCCGTCGGCGGGACGTTCCACTGGGTCTTCGCCGTCGCCGACGGCGGGCTCTCCACCCCCGCCGTCTTCCGCGAGTGCGACCGCCTCCGCGACGAGGCCGGCACCGGCTCCACCGACACCGAGGTGCCCACCCCCGACGCCGACCCCGCGCTGCTCGCCGCCCTCGCCGACGGCGACGCCGTCGCCCTGGCCGCCGCGCTCGCCAACGACCTCCAGCAGGCCGCCCTCTCGCTGCGCCCCGCGCTCGCCGACACCCTGCGGGCCGGCACCGAGGCCGGTGCGATCGGCGCCCTGGTCTCCGGCTCCGGCCCGACCTGCGCCTTCCTCACCAAGGACGCCGACTCGGCGGCCGCCGTCGCCGAGGCCCTGCGCGCGTCCGGTGCGTGCCGTACGGCGCACGCCACCTACGGGCCGGTGGCGGGGGCGGGCGTCCCGGCGTAACGGGAGCCCAGGGCCGTTCCGGGCGGCTCGTCGGGGTGGGGCGGGCGGCGTGTCGGGGCGGCCCGGTACGGGCGTGACCGGTGCCGGGCAGGGGCCCGGCGTCCGGCGGGGCAGGGGGCCCGTGTCGGCGCATTAGGCTGGGAAGGATCGGGGTCCACCCCGAGATTTCGGGCCAGCCCCGAGACCGCCGAACCCAGGAGCGCAGCACACGTGGCCGTCAACCTCGCCACCATCGAGTCCGTCACGAAGGTCTACGGCACCCGCGCCCTTCTGGACGGGGTCAGCCTCGGCGTCAGCGAAGGGGACCGGATCGGCGTCGTCGGACGCAACGGGGACGGCAAGACCACCCTGATCCGGATGCTCGCCAAGCTGGAGGAGCCGGACGGCGGGCGGATCACCCACTCCGGCGGGCTCCAGCTGGCCGTCCTCACCCAGCACGACTCGCTCGACCCCCAGGCCACCATCCGGCACGAGGTGATCGCCGACCGGGCCGACCACGAGTGGCTCGGCGACGCCCGGATCCGAGACATCATCGAAGGCCTCTTCGGCGGCCTCGACCTGCCCGGCTTCGCCGACGGCCTGGACACCGTCATCGGCCCGCTCTCCGGCGGCGAGCGCCGCCGGATCGCCCTCGCCAAGCTGCTCCTCGGCGCGCCGGACCTGATCGTCCTCGACGAGCCCACCAACCACCTCGACGTCGAGGGCATCGCCTGGCTCGCCAAGCACCTCCAGGGCCGCCGCTCCGCGCTCGTCTGCGTCACCCACGACCGCTGGTTCCTCGACCAGGTCTGCACCCGGATGTGGGACGTCCAGCACGGCTCGGTGCACGAGTACGAGGGCGGCTACTCCGACTACGTCTTCGCCCGCGCCGAGCGCTCCCGGATCGAGGCCGTCGAGGAGCAGAAGCGCCAGAACCTGGCCCGCAAGGAGCTCGCCTGGCTGCGCCGCGGCGCCCCCGCCCGGACCTCCAAGCCGCGTTACCGGATCGAGGCCGCCAACGCCCTGATCGCCGACGTGCCGGACCCGCGCGACAAGAGCGAGCTGATGAAGTTCGCCAACGCCCGGCTGGGCCGGACGGTCTTCGAGCTGGAGGACGTCACCGTCAAGGCCGGCCCCAAGCTGCTGCTGGAGAACCTCACCTGGCAGCTCGGCCCCGGCGACCGGATCGGCCTGCTCGGGGTCAACGGCGCCGGCAAGACCTCGCTGCTGCGCGCGATGCGGGACGCCTACGCCTCCGAGGGCGACGTGCAGCCCGCCTCCGGTGTGATCAAGGTCGGCAAGACGGTGCGGCTGGCCTACCTCTCCCAGGAGGTCGCCGAACTGGAGCCGACGACCCGGGTGCTGCAGGCGGTCGAGCAGGTGCGCAGCCGCGTCGACCTCGGCAAGGGCCGGGAGATGAGCGCCGGGCAGCTCTGCGAGCAGTTCGGCTTCGGCAAGGACAAGCAGTGGACGCCGGTCGGTGACCTCTCCGGTGGCGAGCGGCGCCGGCTCCAGCTGCTGCGGCTGCTGATGGACGAGCCGAACGTGCTGTTCCTGGACGAGCCGACCAACGACCTCGACATCGAGACGCTCAACCAGCTGGAGGACCTGCTCGACGGCTGGCCCGGCTCCATGGTCGTGATCAGCCACGACCGGTTCTTCATCGAGCGGACGACCGACGTGGTGCACGCGCTGCTCGGCGACAAGAAGCTGCGGATGCTGCCGAACGGCGTCGACGAGTACCTGGAGCGGCGGGCGCGGATGGCGGCGGCCGCCGCCTCTGCCGCCTCCGCCGCTTCGTCCGCCGCCGCCGCGGACTCCGCCGGAGCGCCGGCCGGGGCCCCGGCGATGTCGGCCGGGGACGTGCGGGCGGCCAAGAAGGAGATGCAGAAGCTGGAGCGGCAGATCGCCAAGCTGGACGAGAAGGAGGCCAAGCTGCACGCCCAACTCGCCGAGCACGCCGCCGACTTCTCCAAGGTCGCGGAGCTGGACGCGCAACTGCGCGCCGTCCGGGGCGAGAAGGAGGAGCTGGAGATGGGCTGGCTGGAGCTGGCCGAGCAGGTCTGACCCGGTTCAGCCGCTGCCCAGCAGGGTCTCCAGCTCGTCCGCCGCACGGCCCAGCGCGCTGCGCGTCGGGTCGTGCGGCCTGGTCGGGCGGACCGCGGGACCGGCCGGCGGGCGGTGCTCCCGGGCGGCCGCGGTGAGCTCGTCCAGCGCCTGCCGGACCCGGGCCACCTCGGCCGGGTCGGGCACCCGTCCGCCGTAGCGGATCTGCGCCGCGTACGCCGCCACCGCGCCGCTGAGGCGCTCCAGCGCGACCGTCGCCGGCAGCCACTGCTCGGCCAGCCGGCCGGTGGGCGGCGGCTCGGTGAGCCCCTGCTGCACCTCCCGGTGGGCTTCCGCCAGCGCGCGGTAGGCGGTGCGGCGCAACCAGACCTCGGCGACGGGCTGCCGCGGACCGGGGCGGGCGGGCCCGTCCGCCGGTGCGTCCCGGGTGAGCCCCGCCACCGAGGAGAGGTAGGCCTGGAGGGCGGTCGTCGCGGCCACCAGACGGGGCTCGATCCGGTGGCGCGTGCGCTCCGGCCAGAGCAGATAGCCGAAGAGCAGCACGATGGCACTGGCCAGCGAGGTGTCCAGCACCCTGGGCCAGAACTCGGCCGCGCTGCTCTGCCCGCCGAGCTGCAGCAGGATCAGCGCCATCGGCGTCATGACGACGGTGTTCAGGCCGTAGTGCGCCGCCGTGGCGTACGGCAGCAGGGCCACGCAGAACGCGGCGATCGCGGTCAGCGCCCACTCGTCGGTGGTGAGCGAGAGGACGGCCGCCGTCACCGCCACCCCCAGCACGGTGCCGATCGAGCGGCTGACCGCGCGCAGGAAGACCGAGCCGAGATCCGGCTTGAGGACGAACGCGATCGTCATCGGCACCCAGTAGCTCTTGCTGAGCGGGTAGGCCGCGGTGGCCGCCGAGCCGACCGCGATGCACAGCGCCACCCGCAGGCCGTACCGGACCGAGCCGCGGGAGAGCAGCCGGACCCGCAGCCGCCAGGGGTCGGGCGGCGGGGGCGGCGCGGTGCCGAGCACGGCCTCCCGGCCGGCGACGGTCTCGGCGGCGGCGCGCAGCGCCACGTCCAGGGCCTGCCGGGACGGCGTGTCGGGCTGCCAGTCGGGCACCGCCACCTCGCCGCCGCCGCGCTCCACCGCGCGGGCCAGCAGGCCGGGGACCGCGGCGACCTCCGGCGGGACGGGCCGCCTGGCCCAGAGCAGCCCGCTCGCCGCCTCGGTGGCGGCCAGCGCGGCCTCGTACATCCGGCGGAGCCGGACGGTGCGGGGGGACTCGGGGACCCGGGGGTGGGGCGGGGGGAGAAGATCCTGGAGCTGGTTCAGACGGGCCGTCAGAACCTGGCGGGAGGCCGCGCCCCGCGGTGTGCCGAGGTCGGCCAGGGTGCGCCCGAGCGCGTCGTACGCGGCCGCGAGGGCGCGGTTGCGCGGATCCCCGCGAGGACGGCGGTAGCTCCGGTGCGGCAGACCGAGCAGGACCACGAACGCCGCCCCCACCAGCATCATCGGCGGCGCCGCCCACCAGGGGCGGGCCATCGGCATGCCACTGCCCAGCGCCGCGGAGACCAGCAGGAGCATCCCGGCCGCGGACCCGCGCGGCCCGGTGGCGCTCAGCGCGCCGGAGGCGAAGGCCGTCACGGTGAGTGCCGCGCCGAGGGTGAGTGCGCCGGCCCGGAACTCCTGGAGCGACATCCCGATCAGCATGCCGAGCGCGGAGGCGAGGACGGCGGAGGCGATCCTGGGGGCGCGCAGGCGGGTCGGCTCGATGCGGTCGTTCATGGTCGCGTGCATCGCCCCGAGGCCGGCGAAGACGCCGAGGTCCAGGCGGTGGGCGAGCAGGCCGGCCGTCAGCGGGACGGCCATGCCGACCGCCGCGCGCAGCATCAGCGCCAGCGGAAGCGGCGGCCGGGCGGGGCGGGCGGCGCGGGCCCACCAGGGGGCGCTCCGGCGGGGGCTCGGGCCGGGGGTGCTGGGGCCGGGGGTGCTGGGCTGCCCGGGAGGCACGTGATCACGTCCGTTCCGCTGCTGGGCCCGCCCCGTGCGGGTGAACGATGGCGGGGGTCGCTGCTGTGCGACATTGCGCGGCAGATGAGGTCGTACCCGGTCGAACCGGGCCCGGCCAGTCTACCGGCCGGCGCCCGGCATTCCCGGGGTGGTCCGGGCCCGGGTCGAGCCCCCGGCCCGGGGCGCGTGTCAAGTTCGTACCGATCGCGCCCGGTCGTGCCATGGGCCCTGCCGGTGCGACAGAGGTGATGACTACGATGGCCGGGGCGACGACCGTCCCACGGGACGGTCGGTTCGCCGAGCAGGACGGTACGACCGAGAAGTTGACGGTGTGTCGCGGTGCGGCGGCCCAGGGGGCGCCCCCGCGCGCGGGGGAGAGGTGGATTGCGGTGGCTGGCGAGGCTGGACCGGGCGGCGCGGGCTGGGCGGACGGGCCCAACGGCGAGGTGAAGCCGTGGTCGCTCAATGACAGTTGGATCGGCAGAGTGGTCAGCCAGGTCCAGACCGACGTCAGCGCCAGCGCCCTGGTGACGGCGTTCGGGTCCAATGACGTCAAGATCGAGCTGGACACGCTGACGAACTTCAAGAAGAAGGTCGACGCGCTGCTGGCGTCCCTGGAGGGCTCGGACGCGGCACAGCACAAGATCCAGGAACAGAAGCTGACACCGGGGAACTTCGGGACGGGGTTCACCGAGTCCTCCGACCTGATGGCGGCCTACGAGAAGACGCACGCGGCGATCGCCCAGCTCTCGAAGGACTTCGCCGATCAGATCGCGAAGATGAGCGAAGCGGTGGCCCGGACGGCGGGCAACTACGGGACCAACGAGGAGCACCAGACCGCCGCCGCGAAGACCGTCGCCAAGAACGCCGGCAGCTACACCCCGGCGGCCGGACCGAACGGGCCGGCGCCGGAGCAGGGTGGCGTTGGCGGTACGTACTGATGGTGGGCCGGGGAGAGAGTCTCAGCAAAACGGGGAGTAAGTGATGGCAGGCGGAACGAAATTCGAAGGGTTCGAGCACGGCAATCTCAAGGCCATGGTCGCCAACACCGATCCGTCCAAGGTCACGAGCCGGGGCAACCAGCTCAAGGCCGCGAGTCGGGTCCTGGACGACCTGAGCCGGGCTCTGGCCGCCCACCTCGGCCAGATCCAGTGGGAGGGGCCGGCCGCCGACAACTTCAAGACCTGGGCTGGCGACCTGAACAAGTCTGCCGCCATGATCAGCGAGTACTCGAAGGGCGCCGGCGAGGCCATGGTCCAGGCCGGCGAGGCGCTCAGCACCGCCAAGACCGGCGTACCCGAGGTGCCGAAGACCGACATCGCGACGGTCGACAAGCGCAACACTCAGCCATGCCCGAACGTGACGCCCACTCAGCAGGCTGTGTACGGCTTCGGGAGCGCCACTACGACCCCGTCCGTCGACGACATCATGAAGCGGGTCAACCACAACTGGGTCACCGCGACGGAGGCACAGGCGGCTCAGAAGCGGGTCGAGGCGGCGCACCAGGAGGCCATCCACCAGATGGAGAAGCTGGGGCAGGCGTACGAGGCGGCGACGACCAAACTGAACGGGCTGAAGCTGCCGACCCTGCCGGGGACGCCAGGCGACGGCAGCGGTATTGGCGGAAGCCAGGAGGTCTCTCCCGGCGGTGGCGGCAGTACCGGCTCCGGCGGCACCGTTCGCACTCCTCGTACGGGCGGCAGCAGTAGTGGCGGTGGCGGGAGCTACACCCCGTCCGGCGGCGGCTACAGCGGCGGGTCGGTTCCCCCTCACCTGCCTGCGTCGGGCCCACAGGGGTCCGACGGGTCGGGTCACATCGACTCGGTTCCGCCGCACCACGGGCCGTCGTCGCTGCCGCACGACCCCGGTGTCCCCGGGCCGTCGCCGCAGCCCTGGTACCCGACCGACCGTCCTGGCACCGACCTCAACAGCCTGCCGTCCGTGCCGACTTTGCCTGGGCAGACCGGTCCGGTCGTGCCGGGTGGTGGCGGCAGCCTGCCTCCGAGCGGTCCGGGTGGCAGCCCCGGTTTCCCTGGCGGCCCGGGCGCAGACGGTGGGTATCCGGGCGGTGGTTCGCTTCCTCTCGGAGGCTTTGGACCCGGCGGAGGCGGGTCGGTCCCGGCGAAGGGCGGCGGCGGTGGTTCGATTTCGAGCCGAGCCGGCAGTTTCGGTGGGGGCGCTCTGCCTGCGAAGGGCGGGGCCCCGGGGCCGACCGGTGGTGGAACGGTCTTCGGTGCGCGCGAGGCCCAGGCGGGTCGGTCCGCAGCGGCCGGTGGCATGGGGGGCGCGGGCGGTATGGGTGGCGGTATGCACCCGGGCATGGGCGGCCACGGTGCCGGCGGCTCGGGCGGCAGCGCGCGCGGGCGCGGTCTGACCTCGACCAGCGGCGGCACCGTCGGCGGGCGCAAGGGCCCGGTTGTCGGTGGTGAGTTCACGCCCGGCGGCACCGGCCTGCGCAATCGGGCCGGCGCCGCCGCGGGAGCCGAGGGCGGAGCCCGTTCGGGCCAGAACGGCATGATGAGCCCCGGCATGGCGGGTGGCGCGGGCAAGAACGAGCGCGACCGTCGCAAGCGGGCCGACTACCTGCACGAGGACGAGGAGACCTGGACCAGCGGTACTCCGCAGAGCAATCCGGGCGTGATTGAGTAGTTGTGGAACAACTGCCCGGCCATTGGGTCCGTCCCGGTGGCCGGGCAGATCCGTCCGGGGCGCGGTCCTCGGCTGACGGGGAGACTGACGAGGGAGTTGTGATGCGGCGGACTGGCGTGCGGGTGCGTGGGCGACGTTTCGCCGTGGCGTCCTTGGTAACGGCTGTGGTCGTCGGTCCGGCGGCAGTTCCTGCCGCAGCGGCCGATTCGATTCGTGAGCAGCAGTGGCATCTCGATGCCATGAAGGTGTCGGACATATGGAAGATCAGCAAAGGCCAAGGTGTCACGGTCGCGGTGATCGACAGTGGCTTCAAGCTGGACCACCCAGACCTGGTGGGGCAATTGCTGCCAGGTAAGGACTTCAGCGGGCTCCCGGGTGGTGTCGGTGCCTATACCGAAAGCCATGGCACTGAGATGGCTGCCCTTGTCGTGGGCTCCGGAAAAGGGCTGAATGGCAATGGGGCTTATGGTCTGGCGCCGGGGGCCAAGGTTCTCCCAATCAAAATCAAGAACAATGACAACGCTGCCGGAGTGAGTTCCGCGGAATTCCTCAACCAAATCGGCCAGGGGATCGTCTACGCGGCCGATCAGGGCGCCAAGGTCATCAGTATTTCCCAGGCGACATCCGCAGTGCGGGTATCGGCCGACGACATCGCGAGTCTCAAGGCCGCCGTGGCGCACGCGAGCACGAAGGGTGCTCTGGTGGTGGCGGGTGTCGGGAACTCTGCTCAATCGGGCAACCCGGTGCAGTATCCAGCGGCGCTTCCCGGCGTTGTTGGGGTTGGCGCCGTGGACCGAGACGGACTCGCCACGGCAGAATCCGAGCAGGGGCCGCAGGTTGATCTAACCGCACCAGGAATTGAGATCTACAACGCCTGTACCGCGAATTCTGGTTACTGCAAGGGACATGGCACGTCCGACGCCACGGCACTTGTGTCTGCGTCTGCGGCACTGGTCTGGGCAGTGCATCCCGATTGGACTGGTAATCAGATCGCACGTGTCCTTGTCAACACTGCTGGTAAGCCGACGGATGGGTCGAGCCGGAATGACGCTGTTGGGTACGGGATCGTCCGGCCCCGAGTCGCTTTGACGGAGCCGGGGGATCCGGGGCCGGCGGATGTGAACCCGATTTCGGAGCAGTCGGCTGGAGCGCCTTCGGGCGCATCGGCCTCAGTGGTTCCGTCCCAGGCCGAGACGCCCTCGGCGGCCACGTCGGCTGGGGCGGGTGCGGCGCCGACCGAGGGCAGTACGCCGGTGGGGTCGCCTGCCGTGCGGTCGGAGGCTGATGGGGTGTCCGGCTCCGGGAGTGTGGTGCCGCTGGTGGTGGCGGTGGTTGTCGGGTTGGTGCTGGTGGCCGGGGTGGTGTTCTTCGTGGTGCGGAGGCGGGCCGCTGCCCGGTAGGCAGTGGTCGGGCGGTGATCCGTGCACGCGGTGGCGGTAGGGGAAGCCGGTCGTCGGATGTGGATGTCGATGGCCGGCGGGGGAGCCGGGGCGCGGTGGGCTGATGTGCGCGTGGGTGCGTGAGGTGGGCGTGCGGGGTGGGGGTGTGCGCCGGTGTCACCCGGGTGGGTGCTGTCAGTGGGGCCGGGGGGTCGTCAGGGTGGCGGTATGGATACGCAGGAAGCCCGGCGGGCGGCCCAGTTGCGGCGAGCGGCGGCCGCGGCGCTGATCGGTACGGCGATCGAGTTCTACGACTTCTTTCTCTACGGGACGGCGGCGGCGCTCGTCTTCGGTGGGGTGTTCTTTCCCGAACTGGGCAGGGTGGGGGCGCTGTTGGCGGCGTTCTCGGTGTACGCGGTGGCGTTTCTGGCGCGGCCGCTGGGGGCGGTGGTGTTCGGGCACTTCGGGGACCGGCTGGGGCGGAAGCGGATGCTGGTGGTGTCGCTGCTGCTGATGGGGCTGTCGACGGCCGCGGTGGGGCTGATGCCGGGGTACGAGGTGTGGGGGTGGTGGTCGCCGGTGGCGCTGGTGGTGCTGCGGGTGTGCCAGGGCGTGGGGCTGGGCGGGGAGTGGGGCGGGGCGGCGCTGCTGATCGCGGAGAACGCGCCGGCCGGGCGGCGCGGGCGGTACGGGGCGTTTCTGCAGCTCGGGCCGGTCAGCGGGTTCGTGCTGGCGAACGGGGTGTTCCTGGTGCTGCAACTGGTGCTGGACGAGAGGGCGTTCGCCGCCTGGGGCTGGCGGGTGCCGTTTCTGGCGTCGTTGGTGCTGGTGGCGGTGGGGCTGTTCGTCCGGCTGCGGATCGAGGAGACGCCGTTGTTCCGGGCAGGGGAGGAGCGGGGCCGACCGCCGGTGGTGGAGGTGTTGCGCGGGCACTGGCGGACGGTGCTGATCGGCTGCGGCGCGATCACCGTGGGGTACGCGCTGTTCTATCTGACCACCACGTACGCGCTGGCGTACGCGACGACGGGGCTCGGGGTGCCGAGCACGCTGCTGCTGTCGATGCTGCTGGTGGGCGCCGCGGGGAAGGGGGTGACGGTCTGGGTGAGCGCACGGCGCAGTGACCAGTGGGGGCGCCGGCGCACCCTGCAGATGGCGACGGGGCTCGCGATGGCCTGGTCGCTGGTGCTGTTCCCGCTGCTGGAGACGGTGCGCAGGCCACTGATGTTCCTGGCCCTGGCGGGGGCGATGGTGGTGCTGGGGTGTCTGCTGGGGCCGGTGGCGGCGTTCCTGCCGGAGCTGTTCCCGACCAGGGTGCGCTACACGGGGGCGGCGCTGACGTACAACCTCGGCGGTGTGGTGGGCGGGGCGACCACCCCGTTGATCGCGACCAGGCTGACCGAGGCGTACGGGACGGCGGAGCCGGTCGGCTGGTATCTGGCGGGGCTGGGGGCGGTGGCGCTGCTCTGTCTGCGGCTGCTGCCGGAGACCAGCGGTGCGGAGCTCGGGGCTGTCGGGGTGGACGGCGGACGCCGCCGGGCGCCCGTGCTGGGGGCGGATCCGGCGGCGTGACGCGGGTGGGGCGACCGGGCTCAGGCGGCCTGGGCGGCCAGGGCGGCGCGGCCGGCCAGCAGGACGGCGGTGTGCTTGGCGACCCGCTCGCCGAGGTGCTCGGCGGTGGCGATGTCGGCCTTGTGCACGGCGTCGGCGCCGAGGTCGGAGGGGGTGGAGGCGGTGGCACCGGCGAAGAAGCCGAGGCGGTTGAGGTCGTTCTCGGTGCCGGTGCTGGAGTTCCAGCCGGGCTTGAGGCCGAGGCTGACCCAGCTCATGCCGTGCTGGAAGGCCAGGGTCTGGAAGAAGCCCAGGGTGCCGGCCTTGTCACCGCTCTTGGAGGCGGAGTTGGTGAAGCCGGCGGCGACCTTGTCCAGCCAGGCGTCGCCGAACCAGCGCTTGCTGCTGGCCTCGGCGAAGGCGTGGAAGGCGCCGGAGGCGGTGCCCATGTAGGTGGGTGAGCCGAAGACGATCGCGTCGGCGGCGTCCAGCTGGGCCCACTGCTCGTCGGTGATGGTGTCGACGGCGACCGAGACGACCTCGGCGCCGGTGGCGGCGGCGCCGCGGGCCACGGCCTCGGCGATGACGGCGGTGTGGCCGTAGCCGGAGTGGAAGGCGATGGCGACGGTCGGGCGGATGGCGGTCATGGCGTGGGCGCTCCTGGGAGGGAGGGATGGGGGCACGGGAGAAAGCTCGAAGGGCAGGCCGGAAGGGGCGGCGTTCCCGGCCTCCCGAAGGTCTCCAATATAGACCAAGTCTCTATTGGTTACCAAGGGTGGATCGGAGACCTTCCCCGTTACCCTGGAGGGCATGACGACGCAGGAGCGCTCCCCGGCCGGGCCGGAGCGGGCCCATGAGCTCGATGTCTTCGCTCAGCTCTGTCCGAGCCGGGCCATGTTCGCGGAGCTGGCGGACAAGTGGTCGATGCTGATCCTGATGAGCCTCGGCGAACTCGGCCCGCAGCGCTTCTCCGAACTGCAGCGCGCGGTCGACGGGGTCAGTCGCAAGATGCTCACCCAGTCGCTGCGCACCCTGGAGCGGAACGGCCTGGTGCGTCGTACGGTGCACCCCGAGACGCCGCCGCGCGTGGTCTACGACCTGTTGCCGCTCGGCCGTGAACTGGCCGTGCTGGTGGCGCCGCTCGGGCGCTGGGCCGAGGAGCACACCGAGTTGATGCTCGCCGCCCGCGAGGAGTTCGACCGGGCGCACGCCGACGGCTGAGGCCGGTGCGGCCGGCCGGAGCCGATTTCCCTTCTGGCCCGCCAGCCGTGTAATGTCTTCCTTGTTCGACCGGTTCGCCCCTATAGCTCAGTCGGTAGAGCGTCTCCATGGTAAGGAGAAGGTCTGCGGTTCGATTCCGCATGGGGGCTCAAGTGAAAGGCCCTCGCCCAACGGCGAGGGTCTTTTTCGTGTCCCCGCACCGGCGTCGGGGTGTACGGGGGCGTGACGCGGCCTAGCGGGCCGGGCCCGGAATGCGCTGTGATGGTGCGTCATCGGCCGCCCGCCCCAACGGGCGTGGACGCGGGCCGGACCCCGACCTGGAGGGCGTCATGGGCGTTCGACTCGTGGTGGTCGACGACCACCGGCTGCTGGCCGAGGCGCTGGCCGCCGCGCTCCAGCTGCGCGGCCACCGAGTGCTCGCGGTGGGCTCGCCGGCCGGCGCGGCCGCCGACCTGGTGGCCGGCCGTCGACCCGAGGTGTGTCTGCTCGGGGTAACCGGTCCGGCCGAACCCGGCGCCTTCGACGGGCTGCGCCGGATCCGCCGGGAGCGGCCCGAGGTGGCCGTCATCGTGCTCGGGCCGGTCGGTGAACTGCGCGGTGTGGCAGGCGCGTTCGCGGCCGGGGCGGCGGGCTACGTGCCCAGCGACGAGCGGATCGAGGTGGTCGAGCGGGCCATCGCCCGGGCCCGGGCGGGCGAGGCGGCGGTCGCGGTGGACGTCCTGCGGGGCGCCTTCGACCAGTTGCTGAGACCGGCCGCCGAGCCGGACGACGAAGCCGTCCGGCTGCTACGGCTGCTGACCCGCCGTGAGGTCCAGGTACTGGCCCGGATCGCGGACGGCGAGGACACCGCGGCGATCGCGGCCGGGATGCGGATCGCCGCCAGCACCGCCCGGACCCACGTCCAGCGGGTGCTGATGAAGCTCGGCGCGCGCACCCGGCTGGAGGCGGCGGCGGTCGCGGCCAGGACCGGGCTGCTGGAGCGGATGGCCCAGGGCTGAGCGGGCGGTTCCGGCGGCGGCCGGGCCCGGCGGACGGTCGCGGCCGGATGGTCCGGAAAGGGCTCCCGGGTGGTCCGGAGCACCCCCGGCGGCCAGGGAGAATAGGCCCCAGTCGTACGTACGTCACCGATGGCCCGCCGAGGCGGCGGACCATCGCCCGCTGGAGGTCTCATCATGAGTAAGTACCTGGTCACGGGTGGCGCCGGCTATGTCGGCAGTGTGGTCGCCGCCCACCTGCTGGAGGCGGGACACCAGGTGACCGTCCTGGACGACCTCTCCACCGGCTTCCGCGAGGGCGTGCCGGCCGGGGCCGAGTTCGTGTCCGGACGCATTCAGGACGCCGGCGAGGTGCTGGACGGCTCCTTCGACGGGGTGCTGCACTTCGCCGCCTCCTCGCAGGTCGGCGAGTCGGTCGCGGACCCGGAGAAGTACTGGCGCAACAACGTGGCCGGCTCGCTGGAGCTGGTCGCCGCGATGCGCAAGGCCGGTGTGCGCAAGCTGGTGTTCTCCTCCACCGCCGCCGTGTACGGCGAGCCGGAGGTCGTCCCGATCGCCGAGACCGCCCGCACCTCGCCGACCAACACCTACGGTGCCACCAAGCTGGCCGTCGACCACCTGATCACCAGTGAGGCCGTCGCCCACGGCCTGGCCGCCGTCTCGCTGCGCTACTTCAACGTGGCCGGCGCGTACGGCGCGTACGGCGAGCGGCACGATCCCGAGTCGCACCTGATCCCGCTGGTCTTCCAGGCCGCCCTCGGGCAGCGCGAGCACATCGCGGTGTACGGCGACGACTACCCGACCGCGGACGGCACCTGCATCCGCGACTACATCCACGTCGCCGACCTGGCCGAGGCGCACCTGCTGGCGCTGGACGCGGCCAAGCCGGGCGAGCACCTGATCTGCAACCTGGGCAACGGCAGCGGCTTCTCGGTGCGCGAGGTGATCGAGTCGGTCAAGCGGGTCACCGGCCGGGAGATCCCGGTGGTGACCTCCGGCCGCCGGGCCGGCGACCCGGCCGTGCTGGTGGCCTCCGCCGAGCGCGCCCACCAGGCGCTGGGCTGGACCCCGCGTCGTCCGAACCTGGACGACATCGTCGCCGACGCCTGGAAGTTCACCCTGGAGAAGAACGGCCAGTAAGGCTCGAAGGCTCCGGTCCGAGGCGCCGCTCCCACCGGTCGGGGGCGGCGCCTCGGGCATGTCCGGGCGCCGGTCGTCGGCGTGCGGTCGTCGGTATGCGGGTCGTCGGCGCGCGGCCGTCAGTGCGTGGCAGTCAGTGCGCCGGGCGCGCGGCATAGGCGCGCAGGAACGCCTGTACGCCGGCCGTGATGATCTCCGTCGTCTCCTGCCCGGTGAGCGGATGCGCGCCCCAGTACGAGCGCTGGGTGACCTCGGTCCCGGTCAGCAGCACGAAGTGCTGGGCGGCGCGCGCCGGGTCGGGCGCGTCCAGGAGGCCCTGAGCGGCCAACTCGCCGAACCGGTTGCCGAGTTCGGCCATGGCCCGGCGCGGCCCGGTCTGCTGCCAGGCGTCCAGCAGAGCCTTCGGCAGATGTCCGGCCTCGGCGTTGATCTGCCGGACCAGCGCGAAGTGGTCGGCGAACTCCGTGAGCGCGCTCACCCAGGCCAGGCCGAGGGCGGTGAAGTCCGCCTCCAGGTCGGTGACCTTGGCCAGGGTGCGCCCGATGACCTCCAGGTGGGCGTCCCTGACCTGCCCCGCGCTCTCCTGGACGACGGTCTGGAAGAGCAGTTCCTTGCCCGCGAAGTGGTTGTAGATGGTCCGGGTGGAGACCCCGGCCTCCGCCGCGATGGCGTCGATGCCGGCGCGGGTGTAGCCGTCGCGACCAAAGACCGTACGGGCGGCCCGGGTGATGGCCTGACGCTTCTCGGCGAGCCCTCGGCGGGGCCGGGGCGTCGTCTCGTCCTGGCTGGTCATCGAGGCTCCTCCGAGAAAGATGCAGTCATCGTTTTACTCATTGCCATACACGTTGTACTTTACCTGACGTACCGTCCGGCCGGGCGGCGACCGTCCGGTGAAACGTCGCAACCCTGGAGACCGCAATGCCCGAGACCCTTCGTCAGGCCACGCCCGAGACGCCGGCCACGGCCCCGTACCGGCTCGCCGTCATCGTCGGCAGCAGCCGGCAGGGCCGCTTCGCGCCCACCGTCGCCGACTGGTTCCTGCGCACCGCCCGGGGCCGGGACGACCTCGACCTCGACGTCATCGACCTGGCCGACCACCCGCTGCCCCGCCTGGGTGACGAGCCCACCGCCGAGCAGGCCGGGCGGCTCGCCGCGCTCTCGCCGCGACTGGCCGCCGCCGACGCCTTCGTGGTGGTCACCCCCGAGTACAACCACAGCTTCCCCGGCGTCCTCAAGGACGCCATCGACTGGCACCGCGCCGAGTGGCAGGCCAAGCCGGTCGGCTTCGTCTCCTACGGCGGACTCGGCGGCGGGCTGCGCGCGGTCGAGCAGCTCCGGCTGGTCTTCGCCGAGCTGCACGCCGTCACCGTCCGGGACACCGTCAGCTTCCACGGCGCCTGGGCCGTCTTCGGCGACGACGGCGAGCCCGTCGACCCGGCCGTCCCGAACGGGGCCGCCAAGGGCATGCTCGACCAGCTCACCTGGTGGGCGCACGCCCTGCGGGACGCCCGCACCGCCCGCCCGTACGCGGTCTGACCTGCCCGCCCCGACCACCCGTCAAGAGCCGCGCACCCGGGCCGGGCCCCCGAAGCCCGACCGTCCAAGGGGCCGATGAGCGCCGCCGTACCCGCCGCCACCACCGCGGCACCCGCCCCACCCCGCCCGCGCACCGCCGCGGTCGTGGCCCTCGGCTCGCTGGTGACCGTCCTCGACGCCACGATCGTCGACGTCGCCCTCAACCGCCCTGCCGAGGGCTTCCAGGCCCCCCGGCCGCCGTCCACCACGCCGGCCGGCGGCCGGGGCGGCGGGGGGGGGCTGACGCCCCCAGGCACCGACACCCCCGCAACCACCGGCCCCGGGCCGCTTCCGAGCGCCAAGTGGCAGCAAATTCGCACCTCCTGACGAAACTTCACCAAACCCCCGCCCGGCCGCCCCCTACCCCGTACGCTGAATTCGGTACCGGTGGGGGCCGGCGCCTGGGCCCGACCGGCCGTCCGGGGGGTGGGCCGAGGAGACGTACCCAGGTCGCGGCACCGGAGTCTGGGCCGTCGCCCCGGGCGCGGGCCGGGTCTAGCAGGGGGGAAGTGGCAATGGGGCGGATCCGCGTCCTGGTGGTCGACGACCACCGGATCTTCGCCGAGGCACTGGCCGCGGCGCTCACCGCCGAGCCCGACGTCGAGGTCGGCGCCGCCGGCAGCGCGGCCGCCGCCGAGCGCGCGCTCGAGCGCGCCGCCACCGAGGGCCGCGCCTTCCACGTCGTCCTGATCGACGCCGACCTCGGCGGCGAGGGCGTCCTCGGGGGAGCGCGCAAACCCCGCCAGCCCGGCGCCGACCCGCCCGATGCCGCGCGGCGGCGCCTGCCGCCCAGCGTGCCCGCGCCCCGCCGTCCGGCCGTCGCACCCGCACCGCCGGCCGGCTCGTCGCCCCCGCACCAGGCCCCGCACCCGGCCGAACCGCAGCGGTCCGAACCGCACCGGCAGGAGCCGTACCGGCCCGAGCTCCGCCGCCAGGAGATCCAGCGGCCGGAACCGTACCGGCAGGAGCCGCACCGGCCCGTCCCCCCGGCGCCCGACGGCATCACCCTGCTCGCCCGGATCCGCCGCAACCACCCCGGCCTGAAGGCGATCGTCCTGGCCACCGCCGACGACCCGCACCGCGCCGCCCGGGCCCTGCACGCCGGCGCCACCGGCTGGGTCGCCAAGGAGAGCTCGCTGGCCCGCCTCCTGGCCGTCATCCGTGGCGTCCTGCGCGACGAGACCCACCTGCCGCCCGCCCTGCTCACCGGTGTCATCCGGGAGCTCACCACCGCGCGACGGGACCGCACCGAGAGCGAACGCCTCGTCGACACCCTCACCCCGCGGGAGAAGCAGATCCTGCGCTGCATGGTCGCCGGCCTCGGCCGGCAGGCCGTCGCCGAACGCCTCTACCTCTCCCCGCACACCGTCCGCACCCATATGCAGAACGTCCTCGGCAAGCTCGGGGTGCACTCCACCCTGGCCGCCGTCGCGGTCGCCCGCCGGGCGGGCGTCAGCCCGTCCGAACCGGCCGTCCCCAGCGCCCCACCATCCGTCGCCTCGACCACAGCTCCCGGCGCCGGCTCCCCGTGACACCCCGGTACCGACTCAGGTTCGTCAGGTCAGGGAAAACCGGGGGCAGATGTCGCCGCACCGTACTTCCGCACGCCCGCATACGGTCCGGAACGGCTCACACCCGGCCCGGAACGACCCGGACCGGAACGGTCCCAGCGCCGCCGCCGTACCCCCGACCGGCCTACGCACCCTGATCGTCGGAGCCGGCCGCCGGCGCGGGGGCCGGCCGGGGGTGCGCTCAGCCCGGGATATTGTCGAACGGGGCGACCAGCTGCCGCAGCAGCCCGGCGAGTTCGCCCTGCTGCCCGGCGCTGAGCTGGGCGAGCAGCTCGCGCTCGTGGGCGAGCAGCCCGGCGAGCGCCTGATCGGCCCGGTCGCGCCCGTCGTCGGTGAGCCGGACCAGCACACCGCGCCGGTCGTCCGGGTCGGGCAGGCGCTTGACCAGGCCCTTGCCGGTGAGACGGTCGATCCGGTTGGTCATGGTGCCGGAGGTGACCAGGGTCTGGGTGAGCAGCTGGCCGGGGGAGAGCTGGTACGGGGAGCCGGCCCGGCGCAGCGCGGTCAGGACGTCGAACTCCCACGGCTCCAGGCCGTGCTCGGCGAAGGCGGTCCGGCGGGCGCGGTCGAGGTGCCGGGCGAGTCGGCTGACCCGGCTGAGCACCTCAAGTGGTTCCACGTCGAGGTCGGGGCGCTCTCGGCGCCATGCTGCGACCAGGCGGTCGACCTCGTCCTCCATGACGATCAGTGTATCGGGGGATGTGTCGATGTGAAGTCTCTTGACATCGAGAAATGTAGCGTGGAGGCTGCGCCTGGATATCTTGATGTCGAGATACTTGTGAGGACGATCATGAGCACCCCCGTCTGGGACCCGGAACAGTACCTGCGCTTCGCCGACGAACGGACCCGCCCGCTGCGCGATCTGCTCGCCCGCGTCCCCGCCGTTCCCCACGAACCCGCCGCCACGATCCTCGACATCGGCTGCGGCCCCGGCAACTCCACCGCCGTCCTGCGCCGACGCTGGCCCGAAGCCCGCATCACCGGCATCGACAACTCCGCCGAGATGCTCGCCACCGCCCGCACCGAAGGCGAACCCACCGCCGACTACCGGCTCGCCGACGCCCGCGACTACGACCCGGCCACCGCCGCGCCCGACCTGATCGTGTCCAACGCCACCCTCCAGTGGGTGGACGGGCACCTCGCGCTGCTTCCGCGCTGGGCCGACGCCCTCAGGCCCGGCGGCGTCCTCGCCTTCCAGGTCCCCGGCAACTTCGGCTCACCCAGCCACACCCTGCTCGCCGAACTCCGCCGCGACCCCCGCTGGCGCGACGCCGTCGGCGACAACGCCACCCGCGCGGGCGTCCACCGGCCCGCCGAGTACCTGGCCACCCTCGCCGACGCCGGCTGCGCCGTCGACGTCTGGGAGACCACCTACAGCACCCTGCTCACCGGCGCCGACCCCGTCCTGGAATGGGTCAAGGGCACCGCCCTGCGCCCCGTCCTCACCCGGCTCACCGACCCCGTCGAACGGGCCGCCTTCCTCGCCGAGTACGGTGCCCTGCTCCGCGAGGCCTACCCCGCGGGACCGCACGGCACCGTCTTCCCGTTCCGGCGGATCTTCGCGGTGGCCGTCCGCCGCTGAGCATCGCCGGTACCTCCGGGGCCGGTACGCCCACCGCCGGGCGCTCAGGCCTTCCGCTCGCCGACCAGCTTCGGGTGCCGCTCCATCCCCTCCAGGCCGTGCCAGGCCAGGTTCACCAGATGCGCCGCCACCTCCGCCTTCTGCGGCTTGCGGACCTCCAGCCACCACTGCCCGGTCAGCGCGACCATTCCGACCAGCATCTGCGAGTACATCGGGGCAAGGCGGGCGTCGAAGCCCCGCGCCTTGAACTCCAGCCCGAGAATGTCCTCCACCTGCGTCGCGATGTCGCTGATCAGCGACGCGAACGTTCCCGTCGACTGCGCCACCGGGGAATCCCGGACCAGGATCTTGAAACCGTCCGTGGAGGTGTCGATGTAGTCCATCAACGCGAACGCCGCCTGCTCCAGCAGCTCCCGCGAGTGCCCGCCCGTCAACGCCCCCGTCACCATGTCCAGCAGGAGCTGCATCTCGCGGTCCACCACCACCGCGTACAGCCCCTCCTTGCCGCCGAAGTGCTCGTACACCACGGGCTTGGACACCCCGGCCCGCTCGGCGATCTCCTCCACCGAGGTGCCGTCGTAGCCGCGCTCCGCGAACACCGACCGGCCGATCTCCAGCAGTTGCTCCCGCCGCTGCTTCCCGGTCATCCGCACCCGGCCGCCCCGGCGGCGGGGCGCCGGTGCGGTGGTACCCGTCGGGGCAGCGGCACGCGGACGGGCCTGCGCCGCACCCGGCGCGGCGTCCGTCCGCGGGCTCTCGTGGCCGCCTGTGCTGTCTGCGCTGCTCCCGTTCACCCCTACATCATGCTGCAGGCGAGCCCTCATGCGGCGCGGCGGGCGGCGATCCGCTGTGCGTCCGGCCAACGGACGTCGCGGGCCCACCCGGCCAGCTCGAACCAGCGGATCAGCCGTGCCGAGGAGTCGATCTGGCCGCGCAGCACGCCGTGCCGGGCCGAGGTCGGGTCCGCGTGGTGCAGGTTGTGCCAGGACTCTCCGCAGGAGAGCACGGCCAGCCACCAGACGTTGCCGGAGCGGTCACGGGAGCGGAACGGGCGCTCGCCGAGCGCGTGGCAGATCGAGTTGATCGACCAGGTGACGTGGTGCAGCAGTGCCACCCGAACCAGCGAGCCCCAGAAGAACGCGGACAGGGCACCCTGCCAGGAGAGCGTGACCAGCCCGCCGACCAGGGGTGGCAGCAGCATCGAGATCGCGGTCCAGAGCCAGAACAGCCGGGAGATCCGCCTTATGGCCGGGTCGTGGACCAGATCCGGCGCATAGGTCAGCTGCGGGGTCTGCTCCTCGTCGAAGAGCCAGCCCATGTGCGCCCACCAGAGGCCCTTGAGCAGGGCCGGGATGCTCTCCCCGTAGCGCCAGGGCGAGTGCGGGTCGCCGTCCTTGTCGCTGTACCGGTGGTGCTTGCGGTGGTCCGCCACCCAGCGCACCAGCGGTCCCTCGATCGCCAGGCTGCCGGCCACCGCGAGGGTCAGCCGCAGGGCCCGGTTGGCCTTGAAGGCGCCGTGGGTGAAGTAGCGGTGGTAACCGATCGTGATGCCGTGGCAGGTGAGGAAGTACATGGCGGTGGCGATCGCGAGGTCCGTCCACCCCAGCCCCCAGCCCCAGGCCACCGGCGCGGCGGCGAGCAGCGCGGTGAAGGGGACGGCGATGAACAGCCCGAGCGCGATCCGCTCGGCGAGCCCCTGTTTCTCCCCGCCGCGGGTGGCGGAGAGCAGGGTCGGGGCGGTGTCGGCGGAGAGCGCGGTATCGGCGTGTGCCTCGCCGGCCTGGATGGTCATGGGGTGTCCCTTGGGGGAGGGGGCGGAGGCTACGTTTGCGTAACTTACGGCATCGTAGGTTGCGCTCCGCCACGAAGGAAATACGGCACCCGGGGGCGCTTTAGTGAATTCACTCGACTGGATGGATGAACCCGGGACCGGGCCCGTGTCCGGACGGATCGCCCACCGGATCACCGCGTCCGGGCCGGGGTGGCCGGCCCGACGGCGGGGCGGGCGGGCCCGGGTGCCTGTCCGTCAACGTCCCCGGCGGCGCGGACCCCTACCGGTGGATCGCGGGGCGGCGGTCGGGAAATGGAGGTGGATTACGGCGCCGTTCACCCCGTAGTCTTGGGCGAGCGCGCCCTGGCGGCACCGGGGCGCGGTGACGGTACCGTCCCGGATCGTCTAAGGGCAGGACAGCTGGTTTTGGTCCAGCTTATGGGGGTTCGAATCCTCCTCCGGGAGCACCTCAGAGGCCGTGTGGCCGGTGCGGGGCAGACCCGCGCCGGCGTTGCGCCGGGCTGCCCCGCACTATCCTCGAAGCGCCGGGGCGCAGACGTGCGGATCCGCTCCCCGGCCCGCACTGCCCTCTCTGTGAACCGACTGAGGAGCCTCCCCCCGTGAGTGCCAATTCGCCTGCCGCCGTTGTCGTGCTTGCCGCCGGTGGCGGGACCCGGATGAAGTCGAACAGCCTGCCCAAGGTGCTGCACGAGGTGTGCGGGCGGTCGCTGGTGGGCCACGCGGTCGCGGCGGCCCAGGAGTTGACGCCGCAGCAGCTGGTCGTGGTGGTCGGGCACATGCGGGAGAAGGTGCGGGAGCACCTCACGGCGCTCCACCCGGCGGCGCGGGCCGTGGTGCAGGAGGAGCAGAACGGCACCGGGCACGCCGTCCGGACGGCGCTGGAGGCGCTGGCCGCGGACGGGGTGGAGCTGGACGGCACGGTGATCGTCACCACCGGGGACGCGCCGCTGCTGACCGGGGCGACGCTGCGCTCGCTCGCCGAGGCGCACGCCGAGCAGGGCAACGGCGTGACGGTGCTGACGGCCGTGGTGCCGGACCCGTTCGGCTACGGGCGGATCCTGCGCGACGGGGCCGACGGCGCGGTCGCCGCGATCGTCGAGGAGAAGGACGCCTCCGACGCCCAGCGGGCCATCGGCGAGATCAACTCCGGGGTCTTCGCCTTCGACGCGAAGCTGCTGGCCGAGGCCCTCTCCCGGGTGACCACGGACAACGTGCAGGGCGAGGAGTACCTGACCGACACCCTGGAGATCCTGCGGACGGCCGGCCACCGGGTGGGCGCGGTCGTGGCCGCGGACTACCGGGACATCCTGGGCATCAACGACCGGGTGCAGCTGGCGCAGGCCCGCCGGCTGCTGAACGACCGCCTGCTGGAGCGGGCGATGCGCGAGGGTGTCACCGTGGTGGACCCGGCGACGACCTGGTTCGACGTGCAGGTGTCCTACGAGCCGGACGCGGTGGTGCTGCCCAACACCCAGCTGCAGGGCTCCACCCACCTCGGCGAGGGCTGCGAGGTCGGCCCGAACTCGACGATCAAGGACACCCGGATCGGCGCCGGCGCGCGTGTGAGCAACGCCACGACGGACGGTGCGGAGGTGGGCGACTTCGCCGTCGCGGGGCCGTACGCGTACCTGCGGCCGGGGGCGAAGCTGGCCCGCAAGGCGAAGGTCGGCACCTATGTCGAGGTGAAGAACTCGGAGCTGGGCGAGGGCGCCAAGGTGCCGCACCTGTCGTACATCGGGGACGCCACGATCGGTGAGGGCACCAACATCGGCGCGGCCTCGGTCACGGTGAACTACGACGGGGTGAACAAGCACCGCACGGTGATCGGGGCCCACTGCCGCACGGGTTCGGACAACATGTTCATCGCTCCGGTGACGGTCGGCGACGGCGCCTACACCGGGGCCGGCTCGGTGATCACCGCAGACATTCCGCCGGGCGCCCTGGGGGTGAGCCGGGCGC
The DNA here is from genome assembly GCF_044755565.1 of Kitasatospora sp. NPDC092286. Taxonomy (NCBI): domain Bacteria; kingdom Bacillati; phylum Actinomycetota; class Actinomycetes; order Kitasatosporales; family Streptomycetaceae; genus Kitasatospora; species Kitasatospora sp. NPDC092286. The sequence continues at coordinate 71,286 of NZ_JBIVRD010000030.1, forward strand.
AGCAGCGCAACATCGCGGGATGGGTGGAGCGCAAGCGTCCGGGCACCACGTCGGCGCAGGCCGCGGCCGCCGCGACGGACGGGGCCGACGAGCGCTGAGGAGGCCGGCGGGGCTCCGAGGGCCGGTCCCGGGGCGGACGGTTTCTGCGCGGGCGCGTAACCTTGGGGACATACGTGCGCCATAGGGCTTACCGCCCGTGTCAAGGCGTACCGACATTCCCCCGACCCCTGTCGCGAGCGGGCCTGTGCCTGTCCGCGGTGCGGACGGGTTCAGCGTCAGCAACGCGAGGAGACGGTGCAGTGAGCGGGATCACGACGTCGGGTGAGAAGAAACTGAAGCTCTTCTCCGGCCGTGCCCACCCCGAACTGGCGAGCGAGGTGGCCGCGTCGCTGGGGACCGAACTGGTTCCGACGAAGGCGCTGGACTTTGCGAACGGGGAGATCTACGTCCGCTTCCTGGATTCGGCGCGTGGTGCGGACTGCTTTGTGATGCAGAGCCACACGGCTCCCATCAACCAGTGGATCATGGAACAGCTGATCATGATCGACGCTCTGAAGCGGGCCTCCGCGCGGAGCATCACGGCGATCCTGCCGTTCTACGGCTACGCCCGCCAGGACAAGAAGCACCTGGGCCGTGAGCCCATCTCCGCCCGCCTGATCGCCGATCTGCTGCGGCAGGCGGGCGCGGACCGGCTGATGGCGGTGGACCTGCACACGGCGCAGATCCAGGGCTTCTTCGACGGCCCGGTGGACCACCTGTTCGCGCTGCCGCTGCTGGCGGACTACCTGGGCGCGAAGGTGGACCGGGACCGGCTGACCATCGTGTCGCCGGACGCGGGCCGGGTGAAGGTCGCGGACCAGTGGTCGGACCGGCTGGGCGCACCGCTGGCGATCATCCACAAGCGCCGTGACATGACGCAGGCGAACACCATCCTGTCCGCCGAGGTGGTCGGTGACGTCAAGGGCCGGGTCTGTGTCCTGGTCGACGACATGATCGACACGGCCGGCACGATCTGCGCCGCCGCCGACGCGCTGTTCGACAACGGTGCCGCGGACGTGATCGTGGCGGCCACGCACGGCGTGCTGTCCGGTCCGGCGGCGGACCGCCTGAAGAACTCGCGGGTCAGCGAGTTCGTCTTCACCAACACGCTGCCGACGCCGGCCGAGCTCCAGCTCGACAAGATCACCACGCTGTCGATCGCCCCGTCGATCGCCGCGGCGATCCGCGAGGTGTTCGAGGACGGCTCGGTCACCAGCCTCTTCGAGGGTGTGCACTGACGAAGCCCCGCGCAGGCGGCCCCGGTCCCTCGCGGGCCGGGGCCGCCGCCGATTTCGCGGGAGGCCGCCGGTGCGGTTAGACTCGTGAAACTGCTCGGCGAGGGATGCCGTGTGCCTGCTTGCCGGGTGCCCGCTCCGTGATCGACGCGCTGCCGGTGCCGGATTTCCGATGGCCGGCAGAGGTCGTGCACCGCCGAGTGACCCCCGAACGTACTGAGGGTGTGGTCCCGGCGGTTTTTCGCGTTGCCTGCACCCCCGCGCCATTTTCACGAGGAGTGCAGTCGTGTCCGAGATCCGCATTGCCGCTGAGACCCGTACCGAGTTCGGCAAGGGTGCCGCCCGTCGTGCCCGCCGCGCCGGCCTCGTCCCCGGAGTCGTCTACGGCCACGGCCACGCCCCGGTTCACCTGAACCTGCCGAGCCACGCCCTGATGATGGCGCTGAAGACCCCGAACGCCCTGCTGGTCGTGCCGATCGAGGGCAAGGACGAGTACGTGCTGCCGAAGGCCGTCCAGCGTGAGGCCATCAAGCGCACCATCGAGCACGTCGACCTGCTGCTGGTGAAGCGCGGCGAGAAGGTCACCGTCGAGATCCCGGTGCACACCGAGGGCGAGCTGGCCCCCGGCGGCAACCTGCTGGAGCACGTGCTCAACGCCCTGCCGATCGAGGCCGAGGCCACCCACCTGCCCGAGTCCGTGACCGTCTCGGTCGAGGGCCTGGAGGCCGGTGCCTCGATCCACGCCAAGGACATCACCCTGCCGGCCGGCGTCACCCTGGCCGTCGAGGCCGACGCCGTCGTGCTGCAGGTCATCGGCGCCCAGGCCGCCCCGGCCGAGGAGGAGGCCGAGGAGGCCGAGGCCGGCGCCGAGGCCTGAGCCTCCCGCCAGTCACTGACACCGCTGCCCCGGCCGCTCCCGTACTGGAGCGGCCGGGGCAGCGGTGTGTCCGGGATGATGTCGACGAGGGTCGAGTTCGAGGAGCGTGGGATGAGCGAGGACGCGTACGAGGGGCCGTGGCTGGTGGTCGGGCTCGGCAACCCGGGTGAGCAGTACGCCCGGAACCGGCACAACATCGGGTTCATGGTGGTGGACCTGCTGGCGCAGCGGATGGGCGCGCGGTTCAAGGCGCACAAGAGCCGGGCGCAGGTGGCCGAGGGGCGGCTGGGCGGCCGGCGGGTGGTGCTGGCGAAGCCGATGTCGTTCATGAACCTCTCGGGCGGTCCGGTGACCGCGCTGCGGGACTTCTACAAGGTGCCGGCGTCGGCGCTGGTGGCGGTCCACGACGAGCTGGACATCGACTACGCGGCGCTGCGGCTGAAGCTGGGGGGCGGCGACAACGGTCACAACGGGCTGAAGTCGATCACCAAGTCGCTGGGCCCCGACTACCACCGGGTGCGGTGCGGTATCGGCCGTCCGCCGGGGCGGATGGAGGTCGCGGACTTCGTGCTGAAGGACTTCTCCAGTACCGAGCGCAAGGAACTGGAGTGGTTCGTGGACCGCTCGGCGGACGCGGTGGAGGCGCTGTTGTCCGAGGGGCTGGAGCGGGCGCAGGGGACGTACAACTCCTGAGCGGTGACCGGGCGTCAGCCCGGCGGCCGCCACGCCGGGCGGGTACGCAACAGTCGTACAACGCTTGGCCGTCCAAACCTGAATAGGTGTGAGAAACCTGTGCGCGATCGGATAGCGTCGGGAGGGTACGCGAACGGGTCCTGGGGAGTTCTCGATGCGGAGATTGCGGCCGGTCCGAGTGGTGCGGCTGAGGCAGCTCGGACGGCGGGTGGGTACGGCCGGTGCGCTGGGGGCGGCCGGAGTGCTGCTCTCCGGTGGCGGTCTGGCACATGCGGAGTCGGTGGCGGAGCCCGATCCGGGTGTGGTGTCCCCGGAGCCGGTGTCGGCGCAGCTGGGGCCGGTGCTGGGCGGTTCGGTCGGCGGTGACGCGGGCCTGCTGGCGGTCGGCGGCGGTCTGGTCGTGGCGGCCGGCGGCGCGGCGCTCTGGCTGAAGCGCCGTCGTGCGGGCGATCCGGGGGAGTAACGCACGTGGTGTCCGGCGGGGCCGGTGTCCGGGTTCCGGGCACCGGCCCCGCCGTGTTCGACCGTGTTCGACGTCCGGTGGTGGAACCGTGGGCCCGCGTCGCGCGGGGGACGGACGGGCCCCGTGGCATCGGGTGATGCCACGGGGCCCGTCCGTCGTCGCGGGGCCGGTCAGCCGGTGTTGCGCAGACCGGCGGCGATGCCGTTCACGGTGAGCAGCAGCGCGCGGGCGCGCAGCGGGTCCTCGGTGAGGCCGGCGGCGACCTCCTCGCGCTGGCGGCGCAGCAGCGCGACCTGGAGGTAGGAGATCGGGTCGAGGTAGGCGTCGCGGACGGTGAAGGTCTGCTTCAGCACGGGGTTGTGCTCCAGCAGTTCGCTCTCGCCGGTGAGGCGCAGGACCTCGCGCAGGGTGAGCTCGTGCTCGGCGATGATCTGGTCGAAGATGTGGTGCAGCTCGGCGGGGACGAGCTGCTCGACGTAGTGGCGGGCGATCCGCAGGTCGGTCTTGGCCAGCGTCATGGCGACGTTGGACAGGAAGTTGCGGAAGAAGTGCCACTGGCCGTACATCTCGTCGAGGACGTCGCCGAGGCCGGCCGCGCGGGCGGCGGCGAGGCCGGAGCCGACGCCGTACCAGCCGGGGACGATCTGGCGGGACTGGGTCCAGCCGAACACCCACGGGATGGCCCGCAGTCCGTCCAGGCCGGCGCCGGAGTCGGGGCGGCGGGACGGGCGGGAGCCGAGGTGGAGCGAGGCGAGCTGGTCGACCGGGGTGGCGGCGAAGAAGTACTTCGGCAGGTCGTCCTGCTCGACGAGGGCGCGGTAGGCGGTGTGGGCGGCCGCGGAGACCTGGTCCATGGCGGCGTCCCAGCGGGCCAGTTCCTCGGGGGCCTGGCGCGGCGCGGTGTGCAGCGCGGAGGCGGAGAGGGTGGCCGAGATGGTCAGTTCGAGGTTCTCGCGGGCCAGCGAGGGCAGCAGGTACTTGTCGGAGATGACCTCGCCCTGCTCGGTGACCTTGATCTCGCCCTCCAGGGTGCCCCAGGGCTGGGCCAGGATGGCCTCGTGCGAGGGGCCGCCGCCGCGGCCGACGGTGCCGCCGCGGCCGTGGAAGAGGCGCAGCCGGATGCCGTAGCGGTGGGCGACGTCGCGCAGCCGGCGCTGGGCGCGGTGGATCTCCCACTGGGAGGTGGTGATGCCGCCGAACTTGGAGGAGTCGGAGTAGCCGAGCATGACCTCCTGGACGTCGCCGCGGAGCGAGACGAGCAGGCGGTAGGACGGGTCGGAGAGCATCTCGTCCAGGATGCGGTCGGCTTCCCGGAGTTCGTCGGTGGTCTCCAGCAGCGGCACGATGCCGATCTTGGCGATGCCGGCGTGGAGGTCGATCAGGCCGGCCTCGCGGGCGAGGACGGTGGCGGCGAAGACGTCGTCGGCGCCCTGGCACATGGAGATGATGTAGCTCTCGACGATCTCGTCGCCGAACCGCTCGAAGCCCTCGCGGATGGTGTTGAAGACGCCGAGGGTCTTGGTGCCGGCGGCGTCGAGCGGGGCCGGGGTGGGGGCCAGCGGGCGGCGCGAGCGGAGCTCCTTGGCGAGCAGCTTCTGCCGGTACTCGCGGGGCATGTCGTTGTAGCGCCAGGCCTCCTCGCCGAGCCGGTCGAAGAGCTGGCCGAGCGCGTGGTGGTGGGCCTCGGCGTGCTCGCGGACGTCCATGGTGGCGAGCTGGAGGCCGAAGGCCTCGATGGTGCGGATGGCGCGGGCGAGGCGCCCGTCGGCGATGAGTTCGCCGCGGTGGGCGCGCAGGGAGTCCTGGATGAGGCGCAGGTCGGCGATGAGCTCGCGGGTGCCGAGGTAGTCGCGGCCGTCGATGTGCGGGGTGCCGTGGGACAGCCGCTCGCGGGTGTTCTCCAGCTTGAGGCGGACGCAGGTGGCCTTGAGGCGGTAGGGCTCCTCGGCGTTCATCCGCTTGTAGCGGGGGCTGAGTTCGGGGAGCGCGTGCAGGTCGTTGTTGAGCGACGCGAGCAGCTCGACCGAGGCGCCGGCGAGGCGCTCCGAGGTGGAGAGGGAGTTGCGCAGGTCGTCGACGGCGGCGAGGGCGTCCTTGATGCCGTACTCGTGCTGGAGGTTGAGGACGTCCCAGGTGACCTGGGGGGTGACGTTGGGGTTGCCGTCCCGGTCGCCGCCGATCCAGGTGCCGAAGGTGAGCGGGCGGACGCCGTCGGGGAGGCTGAGGCCGACCCGGGCCAGCTCCTCGTGCAGCTCCTCGAGGACCTCGGGGACGGCGTCGCGGTAGAGCTCGTCCAGGTAGTAGACGGCGTTGCGGGCCTCGTCGGTGGGCTCGGGGCGGGCGATGCGCAGCTCGTCGGTCTGCCAGAGCAGGTCGATGACCTCGGCGAGGCGCCGGTCGGCCTGGCGCTTGGCGGAGGAGGTGCGGGCCGGGTCGGCGGCGGCGAGACCGGAGGCGAGCTGGTCGCGGTGGACGCGGTCGAGGAGTTCGCCGATCCGGCGGAGCTTGTTGAGGACGCTGCGGCGGGCGGCCTCGGTGGGGTGGGCGGTGAAGACCGGGCGGACCGCCAGGTGGGCCAGGGTGTCGGCGAGGTGCTTGGGGTCGGCCTCGGCGAGCTGGTCGGCGGTCTGGGCGAGGAGGGAGCCCTCGCGGGCGCGGCGGGTGGCGAACTCGCGGCCGCGGTGCACCTGCTCGGTGACGTTGGCGAGGTGGAAGTAGGTGGAGAAGGCGCGGACGAGCTTGGCGGCGGTCTCCAGGTCGATGTCGGAGAGCAGTTCGGCGGTGGCCTCGCCGTTGGTGCGGCTGAGCAGCCGGACCTGTTCGACCAGGCCCAGCAGCTGGGGGCCTTCCTGGCGGACGAGCGTCTCGCCGAGCAGGTCGCCGAGGCGGCGGATGTCCGCGCGCAGGGCGGCGTTGTCCGCGACTGGGCCGGCGGCGCCGACATGGCTGGGGCTGTCCGCCGGGGTGGGGACCGGAGCGGTCACGGCTGGCTCCCTGTGGTGGTGGGGTTCGGCAACGGCTCATCGTCACAGTTCCGCGCGCGTGTGGCGCGTGTGACGCGTGCGGACCGCGCTGTCCGACGCGACCAGCATAGGTGTCGGGAGGGTCGCTGTCCGCGAGGTGGCCGGATGGCGGACAAGATCACACACAGCCCATGTGGTCTGGACCACTTGAGGCCCCGGTGAAGTGTCGCGGCGTATCCGGGTGGGGAGAGGACCCTGTTGCGGCTTAGGCTGTCGGCCATGAGCAAGTCGCCTGGGGAGCGCGTGCCGGTCAGGTCGTTCTGGTGGTGGGAGCGTCGGCGCAGCGCTCTCCTGGACATCGGGCTGGCCGGGCTCGCGGCGCTGGAGTGCGCGGTCAGCGCGGTCACCTTCCTGGCACCCCGGCTTGACCTGGGGCTGCCGGCGATCGTGGGGGTCGCACTGGCCGGGGCGCTGGCGGGTTCCACCCTGGTGCTGCGGCGGCGCTGGCCGGCGGTGCCGGTGATGGTGGCGCTGGTGACGGTGCCCGGCATGTTCGGCGTGCTGCTGCTGGTGATGTCGCTGTACACGATGGCGGAGTCCTGGGAGTGGCCGTCGCGGCGGCTGCGGATGGTGGCGCTGTCGGTGGTGGCGTTCGTCGAGGCGTCCGGCGTGATGCTCGTGTCGATGGTGACGCCCGGCGGCGGGGCGATGCCCGAGCCGCCGCTCTGGGGGAAGGTGCTGCTGTCGGTGCTGGTGGCGGTCGCGCTGACGGTGCCGCCGGTGGTGACCGGACTGTACGTGGGCGCGCGGCGACGGCTGATCGAGTCGCTCCAGGACCGCGCGCACGGTCTGGAGGCGGAGCTGGACCTGCTGGCCGAGCAGGCCAGGGAGCGGGCCCGCCGGGCCCGGCTGGAGGAACGGACCAGGATCGCCCGGGAGATGCACGACGTGGTGGCGCACCGGGTGTCGCTGATGGTGGTGCACTCCGGGGCGCTGGAGCGGATCGTCGCGAAGGACCCGGAGAAGGCGGCGCAGAGCGCCAAGCTGATGGGCGAGGTCGGCCGGCAGGCGCTGAACGAGCTGCGGGAGATCCTCGGGGTGCTGCGGATGTCGGACGAGCAGGCGCCGGAGCCGGACTCGCTGGCCGGGCTGCCGCGGCTGGTCGACCAGTCGCGGGCGGCCGGGATGGCGGTGACGCTGACCGTCAGCGGCAGCCGTCAGGAGTTCACCGGCGAGGCCGAGCAGACCGCGTACCGGGTGGTGCAGGAAGGGCTGACCAACGCGCACAAGCACGCGGGCGGCGCGCAGGTCGCGGTGCTGCTGGCGTACGCGCCGAACGGGGTGCGGGTGAGCGTGGTGAACGCCTGCCCGGGCGGGGAGCGGGGCGCGGCGGCGCTGCCCAGCGGCGGCAACGGGCTGGTCGGGATGCGCGAGCGGGTGGTCGCGCTGGGCGGCACCTTCTCGGCCGGTCCGGAGCGGGACGGCGGGTTCCGGGTGGAGGCGGTGCTGCCGTCCCGGCTGGTGGTCCGGGCCGAGCGGCTGGTCTGACGGCCGGGCACGGCCGGGGTGGTCAGGTCTCGTCGGCGGTGCGCAGCCGCTCGGGGACGGTGCCGAGGATCAGTGTGGAGACGGCCTGGTCAATGCCGTGTCCGAGAAACCACTCGCCGGTGTGGTCCAGGCTGTAGACGCGGCCCTCCTCGTCGATGGCGAGCAGCGCCTGTCCGTACGTCTCCTCGCCGAGCGGGGCGAGCCGGGTGTCCAGGGCGCGGCCGAGGTCGGCGAGGGTGCGCGGCTGGTGCAGGCCGCAGAGCGGGTCCACCAGGAACGGGGTGCGGGCGAGCTGACGCCCCGGTCCGCCCAGGTCGAAGGCGAGGCCGCCGAACTCGGCCCAGGCCTCGACCGCGGCCGGGAACACCGCGTGCTGGACGCCGGCCGGACTGCCGTACGCGACCAGCGCGTCGGCCCACTCCTCGGCCTGCCGGATCTGCCAGCGGCCGGGGTGCCAGCCGGCCGCCTTGAGCTCGGCGGCGACGTCGGCGGGGAAACGGGGGCGGGTCCGGCCGGCGGGCGCGCCGAGGGTGGCCGGCGGCGGCAGCGGCGGGCTGGGCGGATTCAGGACGGGCTCCGGGGGCTCGGGGACGGGGGGCGTGCGGGGCGCGGTCAGCGGCCGGGCGGGCCGACGGCGACGCTCTGCACGGTGAAGTGCTCCAGCAGCGGGACGCAGGACCGGCAGGGCGGGGCGTGGGTGCCGTGCGCCGGGTCGTGCTCCTCGCGGATGCGGACGGTGGTCAGCCGCGCCCCCTTGAGCGCCTTGCGGGCCTCGTGCAGACTCATCGGCTTGCGGGAGGCGCGCTTGGAGCGCTTGCCGTCCACGGTGGTGAGGTACTGGGAGAGCAGGACGGCCTCCGGGCAGCGGCCGGTGAAGCGTTCGCGGTGCTCGACCGGCAGACCGTCCAGGAACTCGCCGACCAGCGGGTGCAGCACCGGGCGCCGGGCGGGCTTGTCGCCGGCCAGGGTGTGCACCTCGCCGCCGCGCAGCGACAGGGCGGCGGCGACGGCGGGCAGCAGACTGTCGCGGTGGTGGCGCAGCAGGGGCGGGCCGTCCGGTTCCCCGGTGGTCATGCGTCGTCCTCCTCCTGTTTTCCGCTGACGGCACGGCTGATGGGGTCAGTCCGGGGCAAGCCTGTCAAATATCCCCGCCATCCGCACAACCGGGGTGCGGAGGTGGGTGGTCGTCAGGGCCGCCCGCGGGGTGACCGGCCGGGCGGGCACGCGATCGTGGCCGGATCCGCACGCCATCGTCACGACTCGTCCCCGGTGGACCCGAATCCACCCCCGGCCGGCGGCGGTGGCCGGTAGCGTTCCAGCAGCGGGCCGAGGGGGTGGCCGGGCCATGGGGATGGCCGGCCGGTCAAGGCAACTCCTTTGCTCGGCACGGCCGTTGAGGCCGCCGTGGCGGGGGCGTCCCGGCGTCGGGCAAGGGGGGTCTTGCGATGACGGAAACCGCCAACGAGGCGTCGGCCGGCACCGGCGCCCGGCTGGTCGCGGACCCGCCGCACGGCACCACCAACTACCAGTCCTGCTGGGTGCTGCCGCCGGACGGCGCCCCCGACCGCGCCGAACTGCTCGCCGGGCTCGCCGGGGCCGGCGTCCCCGCCCGGCGCGGCATCGTGGCCGCCCACCTGGAGGCCCCGTACAAGGGCGCCGCCCGGGTGCCGCTGCCCGCCACCGAACTGCCCGCCACCGAACTGCTCACCCGCCGCGCTGACCCCGAAGGGGAGCAGGATGACCACCGGCACACCCGTCCCACTGGTGGACCTGAAGGCCGCGCATGCCGAGGTCGAGGCGGAGGTCCGGCCCGGCTTCGACCGGGTGCTCGCCACCGGCGGCTACCTCAAGGGCCCCTAGGTGGCCGGCTTCGAGGAGGAGTACGCCGACTTCTCCGGCACCCGGCACCGCGTGGGCGCCGCCAACGGCACCGACGCCCTCGAACTCGCCCTGCGCGCCCTCGGCCTGCCGCCCGGCGGCGGCGTGGTGCTGCCCGCCAGCACCTTCGTCGCCACCGCGGAGGCCGTGGTCCGGGCCGGCCTGCGCCCGGTCCTGGTCGACGCCGACCCCGCCCATCCGCTGATCGACCCGGCCCGCGCCGCCGACGCGCGGCCCGGGGCGGTCGCGCTGCTGCCCGTCCACCTCAATGGCCGGCTCGCCCCGACGGCGCCGCTGCTGGACGCGGCCGACGGCCTGCCCGTGGTGGAGAGGACACCGCCCAGTCCCAGGGCGCCAGGCAGCACGGCCGCGCCTTCCACGGCCGGATCTCCGCCACCGGCTTCCACCCCGGCAAGAACCTCGGCGCGTACGGCGACGCGGGCGCCGTCGTCACCGACGACGACCTGGCCGCCGCCGTCCGGCTCATCGGCGACCACGGCTCGGGCCGCAAGTACGAGCACGAGCGGTTCGGCTTCAACTCCCGGATGGACGCCCTCCAGGCCGTGGTGCTGCGGGCCAAGCCGCGCCGGCCGCCCGCCCGGAACGACGCCCGCCGGGCGCTACCACCGGCTGCTGGCCGGCCTCGACGGTGTCACCCTGCCGCGGACGGCGCCCGGCAACGAGCGCGTCCGGCACCTGTACGCGGTGCGGATCGGTCCGGGCCGCGACCGGGACACCGTCCTCGCCGCGCTCCAGGCCGCCGGCGTCGGCGCCGCCGTCCACTACCCCGTCCCGGTCCGCCTCCAGCCCGCCTTCCGGCACCTCGGTCACGGCGAGGGGGCCTTCCCGGTGGCCGAGCGGGCCGCCCGCGAACTGCTCACCCTGCCGCCGTTCCCGCAGATCACCGAGGTCCAGCAGGAACGCGTCGCCGAAGCCCTGGCGAAGGCCCTCGCGGCCTGAGCCACCACCGGCCGCCGGCCCCGTTCCGGTCTTCCCGGGCGGGGGTCCGGGGCCGGGGCAGACCCCCTACCCTGGTGTCCAGCAAGCGCACCGAGAATTTGCAGCAGCCAGTGGGGGCTCCCAGATGACGACAGGTCGGCCCGGCGTCGCCGCCGCGCCAAACGCGGCGTACGCAGGTCAGGTGGTGCAGTTCCCGGATCCGGTCCGCGCGGAGCGGCACCCCGCCGGGGTCCGGGTGGACGAGCACGGCTACCCGGACTTCGGCCCGTACGCGGCCGCCGCGGCCGAGGTCGCCGACCCGCCGGACGGCTTCGGCGTGGACGAGCTGCGGCTGACCGACTACGTCTCGGCCAACGCCGCGCTGTTCACCCAGGGCCACCCGCTCTGGGCCGACCTGGAGACCGCCGTCGCCACCCCGCCCGGCTGGACCTGGCACCACGCGGTCGGCCGGGCCGCGCCCGGCCGGCGGCGGATGGAACTCGTCCCGGTCGAGGTCAAGGCGCTGCTGCGGCATCACGGCGGGCTGGCCACCTCCTCGGCCGACCACAGCCGCCGGGGCACCCGCCCGCTGCAGGAGCGGCGGCCCGCGCACTTCTCGCTCGCCCGGGACGGCGGCGACCCGATCGGCGTCCCCGAGGACCTGCTGCAGAGCGCCGAGGAACGCCTCGGCTACCGGCTGCCCGGCGCGTACCGCACCTTCCTCAAGCTCGGCGGCGGCCGCGCCCCGGTCGGCGTGGCGCTGGACCCGGAGCTCGGACTGCTGCTCGACCAGCCGTTCCTGACCCTCAGCGAGGAGTACGGCACCGAGGACGTCGTGTACGCCAACAAGTGCCTGCGCGACCACCTCACCAAGGACTACCTCGGCATCGCCTACGCCCAGGGCGGCATCGTGGCGCTCAAGGTGCGCGGCGACCGGGTCGGCTCGGTCTGGTTCTGCCTCTACGACGACGCCCGGGACAACGGCGCGGCCGAGGCCCCGGAGGACCGGGTCGCCCGGCTGCTGCTGCCCTGCGGTGAGGACTTCGACGCCTTCCTGCTCCGGCTGGCCGGCAGCCCGCCGGAGCTGGAGACGGTCGCGGAGCTGATGGTGGACGGCGGGTTCGCCCGCGCCGTGCCGGTGGGCTGACGTGGCCCCGGCGGTGGCGGTGTCCGGCGTGATGGACGCGGTGGGCGCGACAGGTGCGGAACAAGCGGGGACGAAGGGGACAGGGGTGAACCGGGCGTGGTGACGTACGCGCAGGCACAGGAGCTCGCCGAGGAGTGGATCAACGGCGGGGTGCCGCGTCCGCTCCAGCGTGAGGTGCGGGTCCGCGAGTTCGACCTGGGCTTCGTCTGCTGGGCGGTCCAGCCCGCCGACCGGGCGTCGGGTGAGACCGGCGGTTCGGCGGGCGAGGCGCGGCTGGTGATCGCCCGGGACTCCGGGGCCAGCACGCTCTGGCCCGCGCTGCCGGTCAACGAGGTGGTCCGGCAGTACGAGGAGGTGTACGGGCGGCCGGTCGCGGCGAACCCGGCCGGTGCGGCGAAGCCCGCGCCCGGGCCGGTCGAGGCGACGTCCTTCCTGCTCAGCCCGCCGCAGTGGCTCCAGGAGGCGGGCGCCGCGGCGATCGCGGCGGAGGCGGAGCGGCTGGGGACGGCCGCCGCCCCGCGGGCCGCCGCCGCGCAAACGGTCCCGCAGGCCGCCGCTCCGCCGGCGCCCGCCGTGCTGACCACGCCGCCGGCCTCCGAGCGGCCCGCCGGGGACGCGCCGACCATGCTCGCCCCGCCGCCCGGCCCGGCGCCGCAGGCCCCCGTCGCCGATCCCGCCGATCCCGCCGCGCCGCCCACAGCTCCGCCCACAGCTCCGCCTGCCGCTCCGCCGGTCGGCGGTGCCGAGGCGGCTACGGTGCTGCTGCCCGAGGGCCTGCGCACCAACGGCGCCGGTCTGCCCGGTGCGGGCCGGCCCGGTGCCGAGGCGGCCACGGTGCTGCTGCCCGCCGACGGCTACGGGACGCCTCCGTCCCCGCCGCCGGCCGGCCCGGCGGTGGAGCCCGCGCCGACGGTGCTGGCCTCGCCGGACGGTCTGCCCGGGCTGATGGGTCTGCCCGGGGCGCCCGGCCCCGGTGTACCAGGCCCCGGCGCGCCCGGGACGCCACCGCCCGCCGGTCCGGCCGTGGAGCACGCGCCGACCATGCTGGCCTCGCCGGACGGCCTGCCCGGGCTGATGGGCCTGCCCGGGGCCCCCGGCCCCGGTGTACCAGGCCCCGGCGCGCCCGGGACGCCACCGCCCGCCGCGCCCGCGCCCGCCGTGCCGCAGGGCGTCCCCGGCCGTAACCCGGTCGGCGCTCCGCCGCCGCCCCCGCCGGGCGAGCTGCGGCACACCCCGGGCGGCGGCACGCCCGTGGCGGCCGTCGGCGGACGCAACCCGGCCGCCGCCCCGCCGCCCCCGCCCCCGGCGGGCCTGCGCGGCGCCGACGGTCCGCCCGCCGCGCCCGCCGCTCCGCCCGCCGCGCCCGGTGCCGGGGCGGCGTACGAGCGCACCCAGCTCGCGAACGCGATCGACCTGTCGGCCGCCGGTGCCGCCCCGGGCGTGCCCGGCGACCCCGGCACGCCGCCGTCCGGGGGCCCGGCCGTGCCGCCGCCACCCGGCGCCGCGGGGCCCGGCGCGCCCGCGTCCGGCTACGGCTACCCGGCCGCCCCGGCCCCGGCAGCGGCCCCGGCCGCTCCGCCGGCGCCCGTCCCCGGCCCTCCGCAGGGCGCCCCGGTGCCGCCCGGCGTGCCCGCCGTCGGCCCGGGCTACTTCGCGGCGCTCAGCTACCGCGGCCCGGACGGTTCCGAGCAGAAGCTGCTCCACCGCAGCGAGCCCGGCACCCCGCACCCCGAGTGGAAGATCCTCCAGGACCTGCGGCGGCTGAACGTTCCGCCGGAGCAGGTGCTGGAGCTCTACACCGAGCTGGAGTCCTGCGACCTTCCGGGCGGCTACTGCCACCGGATGATCGCCGCCTCCTGGCCGAACGTCCGGCTGACCCACACCGCCGACTACGGCCGGGACCACCACACCCGGCAGGCCGGCATGGCCCAGCTGCTCGACCACCTGGACGAGCTGCACCAGCTGGCCTCCGGCGCCCAGCGGGTGCGCCCGTTCCGGGTGCCGCTGCCCGCCCCGGGAAGTGTCCCGCCGCTGCCGCCGCTCGCACCGCAGCAGCTCGCCCAGGAGCTCGGCCAGGCCTTCGGCCCGAACGTGTTCCGCTTCGAGCAGCGCGCCGTCGCCCGGCAGGGGGTGCCCGAGCCGGTGGCGCAGACCCTGATGTGGGCGGGCCTGCCGCGCGAGTTCGGGCCGTTCTTCTGGGCGCAGGCCCAGGAGGGCCGCCCGATCCCGACGCTCGCCGAGCTGGCGGTCGAACGCGGCCTGCCGGCCGGCCCGGACTTCGGCGGCTACCTGGTGCTCGGCAACGACTACGGCCGCCAGCTCTGTGTGCAGTACGGCACAGCGCACGTGGTCGCGGTGGACGTCGACGGAACCGGCGAGCCGCCCCGGTTCGTCAACAGCGGTGTACCGGAGTTCGTCCGCGCGCTGGCCCTGCTGGGCCGGATGTGGCGGCTGCGGTACGGGCTGACGCCCGATCAGGCCGGCCGCTGGACAACCGACTTCCAGGCCCAGCTCGCCGCCGTCGACCCGGCGGCCCTCCAGTCGGCGGACACCTGGTGGGCCGTGCTGCTGGAGCAGTTCTGGGACGGTCTGCTGTAGCGGACCGCCCCCGGTCCACCCAGGTGGAAGGGGTCGTTCCGCTGTCCGGAACGGCCCCTTCGCCGTGCTGCTGCGGCTCTGCCTCATTGGGGTTTCGCCACGATCTGCGCAAAATAGGTCAAGAGGATGGGTCTATTCGGCCGGTCCTCACCGCGTTTCGATCCGTAAGACGTTCGGTTCCAGACTCGGTTCCCGATCCGTCCGATCCGTCCGATCATGGGCTCCGCAGCCCGCGACACGAGGGGAAGAGCCCATGAGCGACGCCGTCCCCCAGCACGGCTTCACCGCTGCCCGGCGCGGTTACGCGCCGGAGCAGGTCGACCGAGCCCTGGCCGCTCTCACCGCACAGCGCGACGAGGCGTGGGAACGGCTGAGCGTGCTCGGCGCCGGGATCCGGGAGATGGAGCGTCGGCTGGCCGACATCCGGCAGGCCGCCGCCGACGCCCCGGAGCCGGACTACGAGGTGCTCAGCGAGCAGGCCCTGGCGCTGGCCAGGATGGCCGAGAACGAGGCCAGGGCCGTCCGCGACGCCGCCGAGCGGTACGCCGAGGACAACCGGGACGACGTCTACGAGGCCGGCCAGGCGCTGTCCCACGCCGCCAAGGAGTACGCCGCGACCACCCGCGCGGAGGCCGACCAGGCCGCCCGGCGCACCGACGAGCGCACCCGGGCCGAGGCCGAGGCGATCCGCGCCGACGCCGACCGCGACATCCGGTCCGTCCGGGACGCGGCCACCGCTCACGCCGCCAAGGTGCGGGTCGCGGCGGCGGAGGCCTCCGAGCGGGCCGAGGCCAAGCTGGCCGAGCTGCGCCGCCGCGCCGACGAGACGTTCGCCGCGGCCGAGGCCAAGGCGGACGCCGCGGACGCCCAGGTGGCGGCGACCGCCGAGCGCCGGGTCAAGGAGGCCGAGCAGCACCGGGAGACCGTGCTCGGCCAGATCAAGCAGGCGGACGCCGAGGCGCAGGCCAGGGCGGACCAGCTGATCGAGCAGGCCCGGCGCGAGGCCGAGCGGATCAACGCGGCGAGCGAGCGCGAGCAGCGCGAGTTCGAGACCCGCCAGGAGACGGTGCAGCAGCACCTGGACCACATCAAGGCCACCCTCGCCTCGCTCACCGGCGCGGCCGTGGGCGCGCTCGACCCCGCCGAGGCGGCGCGGGCCGGGGCGCGGGACGCGCCGGAGGTGGACTCCGAGGCGGACACCGGCGAGATCGCGGTGGCGAATCTGCGCAAGGACGGTGCGGTCGGGGTCGCCCGTGGGGTCCGGCCGGCCGCCGCCGAGGCGGCGACGGCGGTGCTGCCGGTGCCGCCCGGCCCGGTCACCCCGGGGCCGGTCGCGCCCGCCGGGGCGCCGCCGCGGCCGGCCTCGCCGCCGAGCGGTGCGCCCTCCGGTGGCGCGACCGGCGGCGAGCAGAGGCGGCCGGAGGAGGAGACCCGGATCATCCCCAAGATCGTGATCGTGGACGACGGCAGCGACTACGGCAGCCCGAACACCGTGGGCTACCACCGGCGCTGACCCCGGGCGGTTCCCGCCTCAGGGCGCGGCCGAGGGGCCGTCGCCCGCCAGCAGCCGCATGAGCTTCTCGTCCTGGGCCCTGACCGCCTCCCGCTGGGCGGTCAGGGCCTGCGCGTTGCGGTCGATCAGCTGCCGCTGGTAGCCGGCCAGGACGGCGAACCAGATGCCGCCGAGGTTGCTGCTCGCTGTGCAGTCGGCGTCGGCGCGGGCGGTCGCGATCTCGCTCGCGGTGATCTCCCGGGCGCCCTGGAACCGTCCGGGCAGGACCGCCGGGTCGTCGGCCTGGAACCCGGCGGCGGCCATGCAGCCGGACCAGTTCCGGGTCGCCGCGACCACCCGCTCGTCGCGGCCGGTCGCCCGGAACGACTCGTCGAACAGCCGGCTGACCAGTGCGGTGCCGTTGCCCGGGGGCGAGCCGATCCGTTCCGCCGCCTGCCGGTCGCAGTCCACCCGGGCGGCGTCGTACGCCTCGCCGGATCCGGCCGGTGACCCGACCGGCCGGGGTGCGGTCCGCGTCGGCGGGTGGAATCCCTGCACGGCAGCGGCCCCGGCCCCCAGATACCCCCAGGCGCCGGCCGGCAGGGCGGTCGCGTTGTCCGGCGCCTGCGCGGGCTGGAGGCCGTCGCCGCCGAACGCGGTGAATCCGGCCCGCCGCATACACGAGACGACCAGCGCATTCCTGGCCTGAATCTCTTTCACGGCGCTCTGGTCATTGCCCTGATAAGCGGAGAGCGGCAGTCCGGTCATTCCGCCGCGACCGGATTCCGGGGCTTTCGGCGAGTCGATCGCCGGCGGCGTCGGCGAGGATTCCGCCGAACCGCCTCCGGGGAAAGCGGTGCAACTTGCCGAAAGGGTCGAAAAAGCAGCCGCCAGGGCGATGGCGGTGAATCGTCCCAAATGTGGTGGACGTGCCAAGCTTCTGCTCCGTTCCTCAGGCCCGGCAAGGCTGATCGGACCCTAGCGCATTCCCCCTGGGTTCGTTTCGGGGGTGCCCGCGGTACTGCGGCTTGGCCGGAAAACAGCTGTTCGGTAGCAGGCCTCCATGTAAATCTCTGGAGTCGCAACAGCTGTCGATGGAGGGGTTTCATGATTCGCCGCACAAATCCCCGCAAGGATCGCCGTACGGGAAATATCAGGGCGAGCAGGATCGGCGTGCTCGCCGTTCTGGCCGCCACCGCCGCCGCGCTGCTGCCGGTGGCCGATGCGAACGCCGTGAACCGGATCGACTGCGGTAACCACACCGATTACGCGAAGGTGTACAACTACGGCTACAGCGGCCAGCTCTGCTTCGCGAACGACGGGTGGATGTCGGTCCGTATCTACAACGTCGACCGGATCGACGCCGGTAACAACCGGGTCATCACGTACCTCGGCGGCGGGCTCGGCTCCTGGACGGTCTTCAACTGGGAGCAGTACGACTTCAACGGCAACCAGGGCCACCAGGTGATGATGTACGACATCAACCTCTCCCGCTGGTAGCCGGCGCGAGCCGTTGTCCTCCACGGGGTGCCGGGCGGGTGCGGACGCCCGGCACCATCCCGTGGTCGCCCTCCCGGCCCGGTCACAGCACCTCGACCGCGGCGCCCGACAGCCGGCGGCGGCAGTCCAGCACGTACCGGGCGTGCGTGGTGACGGCCTCGTAGTCGAACTCGTCGTGGTCGGCGAGCAGCACCACCGCGTCCGCCGCCGCCAGCTCCTCCGGTGTCGCCTCCACCCGGCGGACGGCGGCGAACGGATCGCCGTGCGGATCCTGCTCGGCGGCCCGCTGGCCGGGGATCACCGGCTCCGGGACGTGCACCCCGACCACCACGTGCGGGTCGGCGGCCCGGACCTCGGCGCCCATCCTGGTCAGCAGTTCGGCGACCCGGGCGGCCGGCGTCTCCCGGGCGTCCCCGGTGTTCTTCTTGTAGGCGAGCCCGAGCAGCAGCACCCGCGACCCCTTCACCGAGCGCCGCCGCTCGTTCAGCGCCTCGGCGAGCCGCCGCACCACGTAGTCGGGCATGTGGCTGTTGACGTCGTTGGCCAGCTCGACGAAGCGGAACGACTGGCCGAGTGCCCGCTCCACCCGCCAGGACAGATAGCAGGGGTCGATCGGCAGGCAGTGCCCGCCGACGCCCGGCCCCGGGGTGAAACGCAGATAGCCGAACGGCTTGGTCGAGGCGGCGTCGATCGCCTCCCAGACGTCGATCCCGAGGTCGTGCGCGAACATCGCCAGTTCGTTGACCAGCGCGATGTTCACATGGCGGAAGGTGTTCTCCAACAGCTTGGTCAGCTCGGCCTCCTTGCAGGAGGAGACCGGTACCGTCCGCTCGACCAGCTGTCCGTAGAAGCCCTCGACGGCCGTCAGGGCCGCCGGGTCCACACCGGAGACCACCTTCGGGGTGTTCTCCAGCCGCCAGGTCGGGTTGCCCGGGTCGATCCGCTCGGGGCTGTAGCCGAGGTGGAAGTCCCGGCCGGCGGTCAGGCCCGAGCCCTCCTCCAGCAGCGGCGCGAGCAGCTCCTCGGTGGTGCCCGGGTAGGTGGTGGACTCCAGGACCACCGTCGCCCCCGGCCGCAGGTGCTGGGCGAGCAGCCGGGCCGAGGACTCGATGCAGGACAGGTCGGGCACCCCGTCGCGCAGCGGCGTCGGTACGGTGATCACCGCGATGTCGAAGCCCGCCACGTCGGCCGGGTCGGCGGACGGCAGATAGCCGCCGCTCTCCAGCAGCGGGCGCAGCCGCTCGGAGGGGATGTCCTCGACGTACGACTCGCCGACCGCCAGCCGTTTGATCCGGCGCTCGTCCACGTCGTAGCCGACCACCCGGTGCCCCACTTCGGCCGCGCGGACCGCCAGCGGCAGCCCCACATAGCCCTGGCCTGCGATGACAACGCGCATGACGAAGAACCCCCTCCATCGCGACGCCCCCAGACCCCTCCGGAGCGTCCCCACACGGCCTTCACAACAGGGTAGGGAGCGGTGGCGGGGCGGCGTGCGCGTTCGGGCAAACGGGCGGGCGGTCCGGGCGCGGCGGCGCGGAGCGGACGAGGCCGAGACCCGTGGCGTCCTCCAGGAAAGGACGCCACGGTTCCCGGCGCTTGGGCGGGCGCCCCCACCCAGGGTCGCCCGGCCTCGCACCCCCGACCCCCATCGGGTGTGCGACTGTGCCGCCACAGCCATCCCCCACGGTTGGGTGCGGCGGGCACATTCACCATGGTGCGCGATCTCCATGGACGGCCAGTGACAGGAGTATGTCCAGTTCGTGGCAGATCGCGAAGCCGTGTGCGCGGCCCGGTGGCCGGTGGTTCGTCCGCGCCCCGGCCGCGCCCCGGCCGTGCCGTGGCCGTGCGCCGCGTGCGCGTCTGCGCCGCGGCGTAGGCTGGAGACCCCCGGCCGCACGGCGTGCCGGGCCGTTCGCGTTGCCCCGGCGGGCCTTCGTCGCCCGGGGGCAGCACCAGCCACGGGACGAAGAAGAGACTCCAGATGAGCCTGACCGGACTGCTCGATGTCGTCGCGCGGGACGCGGCCCTCGCCGAGGCGATCGAGGCCGCGACCGCCAGCGGTGCCGCCGCCGGCGGCCGCCGCCACCTGGACCTGGTCGGCCCGCCCGCCGCCAGACCGTTCGCCGTCGCGGCGCTGGCCCGCGCGCTCGCCGCGCAGGCGGCGGGGGAGCGCGGCCGGCCGGTGCTGGCCGTCACGGCCACCGGCCGGGAGGCCGAGGACCTCGCCGCCTCGCTCCGCTCGCTGCTGCCACCCGACGCGGTGGCCGAGTTCCCGGCCTGGGAGACGCTGCCGCACGAACGGCTCTCGCCGCGCTCGGACACCGTCGGCCGCCGGCTGGCCGTGCTGCGCCGGATCGTGCACCCGCGCGCGGACGACCCGGCGGCAGGCCCGGTGCAGGTCGTCGTAGCCCCCGTCCGCTCGGTGCTTCAGCCGCAGGTGAAGGGGCTGGCCGAGCTGGAGCCGGTGGCGGTCCGGCGAGGTGAGTCGCACGACCTGGAGGAGGTGGCCCGGCGGCTGTCGGCCGCCGCCTACGCCCGGGTCGAACTGGTCGAGAAGCGCGGCGAGTTCGCGGTGCGCGGCGGCATCCTGGACGTCTTCCCGCCGACCGAGGAGCACCCGCTGCGGGTGGAGTTCTGGGGCGACGACGTCGAGGAGATCCGCTACTTCAAGGTCGCCGACCAGCGCTCGCTGGAGATCGCCGACTTCGGCCTCTGGGCGCCGCCCTGTCGTGAGCTGCTGCTGACGGACGAGGTCCGGACGCGCGCCGCCGCGCTGGCCGTCGAGCACCCCGGGCTGGCCGAGATCCTGGACAGGATCGCCGAGGGCATCGCGGTCGAGGGCATGGAGTCGCTGGCACCCGTCCTGGTGGACGACATGGAACTGCTGATGGACGTGCTCCCGCTCGGCTCGGTCGCCGTGGTCTGCGACCCCGAGCGGGTCCGCACCCGGGCGGCCGACCTGGTGGCGACCAGCCAGGAGTTCCTGCACGCCTCGTGGGTGGCGGCCGCGGCCGGCGGGGACCGGCCGATCGACCTGGAGGCGATCGACGTCTCCGCCGCCTCGCTCCGTTCGCTGGCCGAGGTGCGCGAGCACGCCGAGGAGATCGGCCTGCCCTGGTGGTCGGTCAGCCCGTTCGCCACCAGCGAGTCCTCGGTGGACTCCGTCCTGGAGTTCGACGCCAACACGCTGACCCTCGGCATGCACGCGGTCGAGGCGTACCGGGGTGACACCGCCCGGGCGATCGCCGACGCCAAGGAACGGCTGGCCGCCGACTGGCGGGTCGTCATGGTCACGGAGGGGCACGGCCCGGCCTCCCGGCTCGCCGAGGTGCTCGGCAACGAGGGGATCCCGGCCCGGCTGGTCGCCGACCTCGCCGAGGCGCCCACCCGGGACGTCGTCCATGTCTCCTGCGGCTCGATCGAGCACGGCTTCGTCGACGAGGCGCTCAAGCTGACCGTGATCACCGAGACCGACCTGTCCGGCCAGAAGTCCTCCACCAAGGACATGCGCCGGATGCCGTCCCGGCGCCGCAACGCGATCGACCCGCTGGCGCTGGCCGCCGGGGACTACGTCGTCCACGAGGCGCACGGCGTCGGCCGCTACGTCGAGATGGTGCAGCGCACCGTGCAGGGCGCGACCCGCGAGTACCTGGTGCTGGAGTACGCGCCGGCCAAGCGCGGCCACCCCGGCGACCGGCTCTTCGTGCCGACCGACCAGCTGGACCAGGTCACCAAGTACGTCGGCGGCGAGGCCCCGACCCTGCACCGGCTCGGCGGCGCGGACTGGGCCAAGACCAAGCAGCGGGCCAAGAAGGCGGTCAAGGAGATCGCCGCCGACCTGATCAAGCTGTACTCGGCCCGGATGGCCGCCCCCGGCCACACCTTCGGCCAGGACACCCCGTGGCAGCGCGAGCTGGAGGACGCCTTCCCGTACGCGGAGACGCCCGACCAGCTGACCACCATCGCCGAGGTCAAGGCGGACATGGAGAAGTCCGTCCCGATGGACCGGCTGATCTGCGGCGACGTCGGCTACGGCAAGACCGAGATCGCGGTGCGGGCGGCGTTCAAGGCGGTGCAGGACGGCAAGCAGGTGGCGGTGCTGGTGCCGACCACGCTGCTGGTGCAGCAGCACTTCTCCACCTTCGCCGAGCGCTACGCGAACTTCCCGGTGACGGTGAAGGCGCTCTCCCGGTTCCAGACCGACGGCGAGGCGAAGGCCGTCCTGGAGGGCCTGTTCGAGGGCTCGGTGGACGTCGTCATCGGCACCCACCGGCTGTTCTCCTCGGAGACCCGCTTCAAGGACCTCGGCCTGGTCATCGTGGACGAGGAGCAGCGGTTCGGCGTCGAGCACAAGGAGCAGCTGAAGAAGCTGCGCGCCAACGTCGACGTGCTGACCATGTCGGCCACCCCGATCCCGCGCACCCTGGAGATGGCCGTCACCGGGATCCGCGAGATGTCCACCATCACCACCCCGCCGGAGGAGCGGCACCCGGTGCTGACCTTCGTCGGCCCGTACGACGAGAAGCAGATCTCGGCCGCGATCCGGCGTGAACTCCTGCGCGAGGGCCAGGTGTTCTACATCCACAACCGGGTGGAGTCGATCGACAAGGCGGCCGCCCGGCTGAAGGACCTCGTCCCCGAGGCGCGGATCGCCACCGCGCACGGGCAGATGGGGGAGACCCAGCTGGAGAAGGTCGTCGTCGACTTCTGGGAGAAGGAGTTCGACGTCCTGGTCTCCACCACGATCGTGGAGTCGGGCATCGACATCTCCAACGCCAACACCCTGATCGTGGAGCGCGGCGACACCTTCGGGCTCTCGCAGCTGCACCAGCTGCGCGGCCGGGTCGGCCGAGGCCGCGAGCGCGGGTACGCGTACATGCTGTACCCGCCGGAGAAGCCGCTGACCGAGACCGCGCACGAGCGCCTCGCCACCATCGCCCAGCACACCGAGATGGGCGCCGGTATGTACGTGGCGATGAAGGACCTGGAGATCCGCGGCGCCGGCAACCTGCTCGGCGGGGAGCAGTCCGGGCACATCGCGGGGGTCGGCTTCGACCTCTACATGCGGATGGTCGGCGAGGCGGTGGCCGAGTTCCGCGAGTCGCTGGCGGGCGGCGGCGAGCCGGAGGAGGAGCCGCTGGAGGTCAAGATCGAGCTGCCGGTGGACGCCCATGTGCCGCACGACTACGCGCCGGGCGAGCGGTTGCGGCTCCAGGCGTACCGCTCGATCGCGGCGGTCAACTCGGAGGCGGACATCACCCAGGTCCGCGACGAACTCGTGGACCGCTACGGGAAGCTGCCCGAGGCGGTGGAGAACCTGCTGATGGTGGCGGCGCTGCGGCTGTACGCCCGCCGGTGCGGCATCTCGGACATCACCCTGCAGGGTTCCAACGTCCGGTTCGGGCCGGTGGAGCTGCGCGAGTCGCAGCAGCTGCGGTTGAACCGGCTCTACCCGCGCAGCCAGGTCAAGGCCGCCGCCCGGCAGTTGCTGGTGCCCCGGCCGACGACCGGCCGGATCGGCGGCAAGCCGCTGGTCGGGCGTGAACTGCTGGGCTGGTGCGGTGAGTTCCTGTCGGCGATGTTCGACGACCTGGCGGGGGCGAAGAAGTAGCGGGCGCCGGGGGTCTGCCCCCGGGGGGGCGGCGGTCCCGGGCGAACTGCCCGGGGCCGCCGTTGCGTGTTGCGCGGGTGGGGCACGCGTGCGCACCCTCCTCCAGTGACCGGGACTTGCCGACGGCCCCCCGGTCTCCCGCACCCGCGGGCATGACTTTCGACAGATCCGCCCCGCGCCGCCCTTCCGTACTGTCGTCTCCGTGCGAACAGGTGGACAGCGGTGGGACGGGTGGCTGGACGGCGGGCTGCTGGCGGTGGCGGCGGCGGCGACCGGGTGGAGTGTGTTCAGTCTCTGGTGGGCGCTGCCCGCGACGGCGGCCGCGTTCCTGGCGGGGCGGCGGACGGCGCGGGCCCGGTCGGCCGTCGCGGTGTTCGCCGGGCTGGTCGCCGTCGGGCTGGTGGCGGTGGCGGTGGTGCCGCGGTGGTTCGTGCTCGGGACGAGGTTCGTCCTGCTCTCGGTGTGCGTCGCGATGGGGCCGTGGCTGCTGGGGCGGTTCTGGCGCCAGTCGCAGGAGCTGGTGCGGGCCGGGTGGGAGCGGGCCGAGCGGCTGGAGCGCGAGCAGTGGCTGGTGGCGGAGCAGGCCCGGCTGCGGGAACGTGCCCGGATCGCCCAGGACATGCACGACGCGCTCGGCCACGATCTCAGCCTGATCGCCCTGCGGGCGGGGGCACTCAAGCTCGCACCCGGCCTGGCACCGCCGCACCGGGAGGCCGCCCAGGAGATCCGGGCGGGCGCCGCGGTCGCGGTGGAACGGCTCGGCGAGGTCATCGGCGTCCTGCGGGACGACGACGGGGGAGCCCCCCGTGGTCCGGCCGACGCGTCCATCGCGCAACTGGTCGTCGAGGCCGCGGCTGCCGGCCTGGACGTCCGGCTGGCCGTCACGGGCGAGCCGGACGGGCTGCCGAGGGCGGCCGAGCACGCCGCCTACCGGGTGGTGCAGGAGGCGCTGACCAACGCGGCCAAGCACGCACCGCGGGCGCTGGTCACCGTCGAGGTGGCGTACTCGGCGCAGGGGGCCCGGGTCGGGGTGGCCAACGGGCCGTCCCCGGCCGCGCCGGCGCCGGCGACCGGTGGGCGCGGGCTGATCGGACTCGCCGAGCGGGTCCGGCTGGCCGGCGGGGTCTTCACCCACGGCCCGGGGCCCGACGGCGGCTTCGAGGTGGTGGCGAGCCTGCCGCGGGTCCGCCCCGCGAACACCGCCCCCGCCCCCGGTCCTGGCTCCGCCCCCGGTCCTGGCTCCGCCCTCAGCCCTGGCTCCGCCCCTGGTCCCGCGTCCTCCGTACGGGTGGCGGAGACCCGGACGGCGGAGACGGCGGGGGAGCTCCGGCGCGCCCGGCGGCGGGTGGTCCGGGGGCTGGCGGCGGCGGTTCTGGTGCCGCTGGCGACCGGCCTGGTGCTGGTGCTCGCCGTGCGAGGATGGGCCTTCCACGTCACCAGCCAGGCGGTGCTGGACCCGGCCGGCTACGCGTCGCTCCGGGTCGGTCAGGACCGGGCCTCCGTGCGAGGCGTCCTGCCGGAGCGTCAGCTCACCTACCGGCCGCCCGCCATGGCGGCGGTGCCGCCGGCCCCGTCGGGAGAGGGAGTCGAATGCGAGTACTACGCGATGTCCGCGGATCTGTTGGTCGACTGGTCGGGCGACGCGTACCGGCTCTGCTTCCAGGGGCAGGTGCTGGTCTCGCTCGATGCTCTGCTCCGGTGAACGCGGGAGGCGGGCGGTGACGATTCGTGTGGTGATCGCCGATGACGAGCCGATGGTCCGGGCCGGAGTGCGCGCGGTGCTCAGCACCGACCCGGGCATCGAGATCGTCGCCGAGACCGGGGACGGCCGGGACGCCGTCGAACTGGTCCGGCGGCACCGGCCGGACGTCGTGGTGCTGGACATCCGGATGCCCGGAGCGGACGGTCTCACCGCCGCCGCCGAGATCCGCCGGACCGGCGCCGCCACCGGGATCGTCATCCTGACGACCTTCGGCGAGGACGACTACATCCTGCGGGCCCTCGGCGGCGGCGCCAACGGCTTCCTGATCAAGTCCGGCGAGCCGGAGGAACTGATCGCCGGCGTCCGGGCGGTGGCGGACGGCGCCGCCTACCTCTCACCCCAGGTGGCCGCGCGGGTGGTCGCCCATCTCGCCGCGGGCGGTGCGGGCGGGCCCGCCGACCGCCGGACCGCCGCCCGGGACCAGGTGGCCGGGCTGACCGTCCGGGAACGCGACGTGCTGACGCTGATCGCCGCCGGGCTGTCCAACGGTCAGATCGCCCGCCGGATCGGCGTGGTGGAAGGCACCGTAAAGGCCCATGTGAGCTCCATCCTGGCCCGGCTCGGCGTGGCCAACCGCGCGGCCGCCGCCGTCCTCGCGCACGAGGCCGGCCTGACCGTCGGCGGTTCGTGCGCGGGTGGCCCGCGCGACTGACGGCGCCAGCAGCAGCGGCCCCAGCAACGGCACGCCGCCCAGCGCGGACACCGCCCCGGTGGCGAGCGGGAGCAGCGCGACGACCACCGCCGCCGTGACGGTGGCGCCCAGGGCGGCCCCGGCGGCCACGTCGTGCGGGTAGTGCACCCCGGCCGCCACCCGCAGCGCGGCCGTGGCGCCGCCGACGGGTATGACGAGCAGGGCCCAGCGCGGCCGCAGCAGCACCAGGCCGGTGGCCAGGGCGACGGCCAGGGTCGCGTGGTTACTGGGGAAGGACCAGTCGCCCGGCGGCGGGCACTCGGCGACGGCCGGCACCCCGGGCAGCGCACGGCAGGGCCGCTCCTCGTCGACGATCAGCTTCAGCACCTCGCTGGTGCCGTACGCGAGCACCGTGCCGAGGCCGGTGAGCACGACCCCCGCGACCGGTCCGGCGGCGCGCCGACCGCGCGCCGTCCACCAGCGGAGCGCCAGCAGCAGACCGAGCACCAGCAGCCCGGCCTCGGTGGCGGGCTCCATCAGCGAGCCCAGCCAGTGCGGTGCGTCGGCGACCGCCTCGACCACCCGCCGGTAGCCCGTGGCGGACGGGCCGCCGACCACCCGGGCCGGTGCCTCCTCGCCGCCGCCCGCCGGGGCGAGCCACCCGACCACGCCGGCGCCCGCCCCCAGCAGGGCCACCGCCGACGCCACTCTCGGGCCCGTCGCGCCCGTCGCACCCGTCGTCCTGGCCGTGTCGGCGGCGGCCGTTCCCGTCGTGGTCGTGTACGTCCTGACCGTTCTCCTCATGCTCACCGACGGTAGGAGCGGCCGACGCCGGAGGCCCGGCCCGAAAGTCAGACGGGACCCTGGACGATCGTCAGGGTTGACAGCCGGGCTCCCGCTCCGCTGAGCCGTTCGGGCCACGGTCCGCGCGTCGGGCGCACGGCCGCCCTACCCTCGGGGAAACGCCCGGCCGGGCCCGCCGCCACCCCCGGAGACCAGCCATGCACCGTCGGACCGCCGCCGCGGGTGTCCTGCTCGCCGTCTCGGCGCTGGCCGCCTGCGGGAGCGACGGCCTGACGGCGGGTACGGCGGTGGTCCTGGACGGCCGGCGGATCCCGGTCGGCGCGGTGGAGGCCCGGGTGACGCAGCTGCGGGCCGCGCCCGGCGGTGCGTCGACGGACGTCCGGCAGCAGCC
This sequence comes from Kitasatospora sp. NPDC092286, assembly GCF_044755565.1. Lineage (NCBI taxonomy): Bacteria > Bacillati > Actinomycetota > Actinomycetes > Kitasatosporales > Streptomycetaceae > Kitasatospora > Kitasatospora sp. NPDC092286. The sequence continues at coordinate 97,857 of NZ_JBIVRD010000030.1, forward strand.
GGACGGGCTGGTGCGGCGGGCCGTCGCGGACCTGGTGCTCGACGCGGTGGTCGCCCGGGCGGTGGCCGACCGCGGCCTGGCCGTCGGCGGCGCCGAGGTCGCGGCGGTCCGGGCTGCGGAGGAGGGCCGGTACGGCGGTGCCGGTCCGCTGGCCCGGGTGCTGGCCGCGCGCGGCGTCCCGGCGGCCGGGGCCGACGCCTACTACCGGCGGCAGCTGGGTATCCGCGGCCTCGCCGCCGCGGCCGGGCAGGACGCCGGTACCCCGGCGGGCGACGCCACCGTCCGCCGGGCGCTGGCCGATGCCGCCACCACGCTCCACCTGCGGGTCAACCCCCGCTACGGCGGTTGGGACGCGGAGCGGGCGGTGCTGCTCCCCGACGCCCCGCCCTGGCTGGCCCGGTAGGGCCCGCCCCGCCCCGCCCCGCCACTCCGCCGGACCGCCGCCCGAAACCGGGACGCGGCGGGCCACCGGGGCCGGGTAGGTTCGGAGGGTGACGAATCCTCCGCCCGCGAAGCTGATCCTGCTCACCACCACCCACCGGGTGGCCCCCGGCCTGCTGGCCTGGCCCGCCTGGGAGGCGCTGCGCACGGCCGGGCGCGTGCTGGCGGCCGACGCCGACCACCCCCAGCTGGCCGCGGTGCGCCAGGCCGGGGTCGAGGTGGACCTCGTGCCGGCCGGCTCGGCGCCGGCCCTCGCCCGGCTGCTGACCGAGCCGGCGCCCGGCGCGGGCCCGACGGTCTGGCTGGGCGGCCCGGACGGCGACCCTGGCCTGACCGACGCGCTGGCGCGTCTCGCGGTCGAGCACGCGGGCGAGGTGCCGGAGATCGAGGTGCTGCCCGGCTCGTACGACCTGCCGGGCGCCCGGCTGCTCGACCTGGTCTCCGTGATGGACCGCCTCCGCTCGCCCGGCGGCTGCCCCTGGGACGCCGAGCAGACCCACGCCAGTCTGGTGAAGTACCTGGTGGAGGAGGCGTACGAGCTGGTCGAGGCGATCGAGGAGGGGGACCGCGACACCCTGCGCGAGGAGCTGGGGGACGTCCTTCTCCAGGTCTTCTTCCACTCCCGGATCGCCGAGGAGCACCCCACCGACCCGTTCTCGGTGGACGACGTGGCCGGGGACATCGTCGAGAAGCTGATGTACCGCCACCCGCATGTGTTCGGGGACGTCGAGGCCGAGGGCGCCGCCGAGGTGGAGGCGAACTGGGAGCAGCTGAAGGCCGCCGAGAAGTCCGAGCGCGAGTCGGTGCTGGACGGCGTGCCGGCCGGGCTGCCCGCGCTGGCGTACGCGGCGAAGCTGGTGTCGCGGGCGCGCCGGGCGGGCTTCACGGGCGTGCCGGACGAGCCGTACGAGCTGCCCGCCGAGCTCACGGCGGAGTCGGCGGGCAGGCTGCTGCTCGCGGTGGCGCAGCGGGCGCACGACGCGGGGGTGGACGTGGACGCCGCGCTGCGGGCGGCGGCGCGCGGCTACCGGGACGCGGTGCGCGCGGCCGAGGGGCTGAAGCCCGAGTAGCCGGGACTGCCCGGGCGGCCGGCTGCCCGGGCAGTCCCGGCAGGGGTCAGACGGGCTGGACGCTCTCCACCGGCCGGCGCTGCGGCGGGACGACCTCACCGATCGCCTCGCCGACCAGGGCGAGCAGCTCGGCGAGCCGTTCCAGGTCGAGGTGGTCGGGCAGCTCGGCGAGCGAGATGATCCGCTCGCCGTCCGGACCGGCCACACAGAACAGGTCGATCGGGCCGAGGTGCTTCTCGGCGGTGTCGACCAGGGCGGCGATGTCGCTCGGGCGGTGGATGTCGCCGCAGACGCCGACGACCGGGCAGCCCGGCCGGTCGAGCTCGGCGGCGAGGTCCTCGGCGATGCCGACCCGCAGGTCGGCGACGAGCACCCCGGAGGCGCCGGCGGAGGTGAAGCGGCGGGCGAGGTCGGCACCCGACCCGCCGTCGAGTACGGCGATGACCACGACTGCCCCGGCTACCCGCATGGTGCGCTCCTTCCAGTGGACGGCACCGCACCGTCGCCCACATTTTTTCGTTGGAGGATCGTAGGCACGTCCTGACCCTCCGCAACAGGGATTACCCCTCAGGTGACCAGGCTCACGCCTGCCGGGCCGGACTTACCCACCGGATACGGTCGTCCCATGCCAGTTCAGCCCGATTCCGCCCGCCCGCCGCTTTTCACGTGGGAGTTCGCCGCCGACCCGTACCCCGCGTACGCGTGGCTGCGCGAGCACGCGCCGGTGCACCGCACCACCCTGCCGAGCGGGGTGGAGGCCTGGCTGGTGACCAGGTACGCGGACGCCCGGCAGGCGCTCGCCGACGGCAGGCTCTCCAAGAACCCCGCCCACCACAGCGGGCAGGCGCACCGCACCGGCCGGGTGGGCATTCCGGGGGAGCGGCAGGCCGATCTGATGACGCACCTGCTGAACATCGACCCGCCGGACCACACCCGGCTGCGCCGGCTGGTGTCGAAGGCGTTCACGCCGCGCCGGGTGGCCGAGTTCGAGCCGCGGGTGCAGCAGCTCACCGACCGGCTGATCGACGGCTTCGCGGAGCGCGGCTCGGCGGACCTGATCCACGAGTTCGCCTTCCCGCTGCCCATCTACGCGATCTGCGACCTGCTCGGCGTGCCGTCCGAGGACCAGGACGACTTCCGGGACTGGGCGGGCATGATGATCCGCCACGGCGGCGGTCAGCGCGGTGGCGTCGGGCGCGCGGTACGGAAGATGCGGGCGTATCTGCTGGAGCTGATCCACCGCAAGCGGGCCGACCTCGGCGACGACCTGATCTCCGGTCTGATCCGGGCCAGTGACCACGGCGAGCACCTGACCGAGAACGAGGCCGCGGCGATGGCCTTCATCCTGCTCTTCGCCGGCTTCGAGACGACCGTCAACCTGATCGGCAACGGCACCTACGCGCTGCTGCGCAACCCCGGCCAGCGGGCCCTGCTGCAGGACTCGATCGTCCGCGGCGAGACCGCGCTGCTGGAGACCGGCATCGAGGAACTCCTGCGCTACGACGGCCCGGTGGAGCTGGCCACCTGGCGCTTCGCCACCACCCCGCTGACCATCGGCGGGGTGGACATCCCGGTCGGTGACCCGGTGCTGGTGGTGCTCGCGGCGGCGGACCGGGACCCGGCGCGGTTCTCCGACGAGAACACCCTCGACCTGGCCCGGACGGACAACCCGCACCTCGGCTTCGGGCACGGCATCCACTACTGCATCGGCGCCCCGCTGGCCCGGTTGGAGGGCCGGGCCGCACTGGCCACGCTGCTCTCCCGGCTGCCCGATCTGCGGCTTGCCGAAAGCCCGGAGAATCTGCGGTGGCGCGGTGGTCTGATCATGCGTGGACTTCGTGAACTGCCGGTCGAATTCACCCCGGAGAGGCCGTCGTCCGAGACCGTCGACTGAGGTTTCCGGCGCGTCAGTCGGGTGCCGTCGACCCGCTCCACGTGGCCTGAATCACCATTAAACCGGACATAGCACCTCGGTTGGTAGGCGCATGACCACGGGCCGTAATTTCTGTGTGATGTGGGCGATATGAGCTTGTGATTGATGTGATGATCTGTCTAACCTCCCTGGAGTCCGCTGCTGCGGACCTCGTGCGCGGGACGCCGAATCCTGCCCGCCGCGTCACGGGAAATCGACCAGAACCCTTGGGCAGGGGCGGGGGAACCAGGTTTGTTGCCGTCCCCCACGGCTTGGGGTGAAGCCGCCCGCGCGGGCCGAGACGTTCCGCGTGACGCGGCCGGGCCACCTCCCGGTCCGAACCCGACAGCTCACCTCGCAGGCGTGCGGAGAGGGACATCTTCATGCTGTTCGTTGGAACTGGCCGTCACCGTCGTCGTACCCAGGCCGAGAAGGCCATCGCCGTCGCCGGTGTGGCCGGCGTCGGACTCGCGATGCCGCTCCTCACCGCCTCCGGTGCCTCGGCCGCCCCCGCCTCCACCTGGGACGCGGTCGCCCAGTGCGAGAGCGGCGGCAACTGGAGCATCAACACGGGCAACGGCTTCTACGGCGGCCTGCAGTTCACCTCCAGCACCTGGAAGGCGTACGGCGGCAACGCGTACGCCGCGCAGGCCAACCAGGCCAGCAAGGCCCAGCAGATCTCGGTCGCGGAGAAGGTCCTCGCCTCGCAGGGGCCGGGCGCCTGGCCGGTCTGCTCCCAGAAGGCCGGCCTGACCAAGGGCGGCGCCCCGGCCGCGGTCGACACCTCCGCCGCCGCCAAGCCCGCCACGCCGAAGCCGGCCCAGCCGAAGCCGGTTCAGCCGCAGGCCCAGAAGCCCGCGCAGAAGCCCGTCCAGCAGCAGGCCCCGCAGCCGGCCGCGAAGCCCGCCCAGCCCGCGCAGCAGAACACCCAGGCCCCGGGCTTCTCCGGCAAGGCCGGCTGGGACGCCGACGCGAAGGTGTACTGGTACCAGAACAACGGCGCCTGGTACTGGACCAGCCACCAGAGCGTCTACCAGCAGTACGCCGGCCAGGCCGCGAGCCAGGACTTCCGCCCGGCGGCCGCCCAGAGCGCCCCGGCCGCCGCGCCGAAGAGCGGTCACGGCTACACCGTCCAGTCCGGCGACACGCTGTCCACCATCGCCGCCGCCCAGGGCGTCTCCGGCGGCTGGCAGGCGCTGTACGACGGCAACCGCGGCACCGTCGGCGGCAACCCGAACCTGATCGTCCCCGGCCAGGTGCTCACCCTCGGCTGAGTCCCGCACAGGCGACAGCGGGCGAAGGGGGCCGGATTCGGCCCCCTTCGCCCGCTTCCGGCCCCGTCCATGGGGCAACCAGGTGAACTACCGGTGGGTAGGCAGGCCACACGCTGAGACGGGACCGAGGTCAGCGTGGCCCTGAGAGCCCGTGCGGTTAGGCTCTGGTCGTAACGACTCCGCAATCGTCCCGCCGACATCATCACCGTCAGCCGGACCCCTGCTTCCGCTAGGAGATGCCTCGTGCCGTCCATCGATGTCGTCGTAGCCCGTGAGATTCTCGACTCGCGTGGGAACCCCACGGTCGAGGTCGAGGTCGGCCTCGACGACGGCAGCACCGGCCGTGCCGCTGTCCCGTCGGGTGCCTCGACCGGCGCCTTCGAGGCGCTGGAGCTTCGCGACGGTGACAAGAACCGCTACTTCGGCAAGGGCGTGGAGAAGGCCGTTCTGGCCGTCATCGAGCAGATCGGCCCGGAGCTGGTCGGCTACGACGCCACCGAGCAGCGCCTGATCGACCAGGCCATGCTCGACCTGGACGCCACCCCGGACAAGTCCTCGCTCGGCGCCAACGCCATCCTGGGCGTCTCGCTGGCCGTCGCGCACGCCGCCGCCGAGGCCAGCGACCTGCCGCTGTTCCGCTACCTGGGCGGCCCGAACGCGCACGTCCTGCCGGTCCCGATGATGAACATCCTCAACGGCGGCTCGCACGCGGACTCCAACGTCGACATCCAGGAGTTCATGATCGCCCCGATCGGCGCGGAGTCCTTCTCCGAGGCCGTCCGCTGGGGCGTCGAGGTCTACCACACCCTCAAGGGCGTGCTGAAGGAGCGCGGCCTGTCCACCGGCCTCGGTGACGAGGGCGGCTTCGCGCCGAACCTGGACAGCAACCGCGAGGCCCTGGACCTCATCGTCGAGGCCATCCAGAAGGCCGGCTACGTCCCCGGCAAGGACATCGCGCTCGCCCTGGACGTCGCCGCCTCCGAGTTCCACGAGGACGGCGCCTACCAGTTCGAGGGCAAGGCGCTCTCGGCCAACGAGCTCATCGAGTACTACGCCGAGCTGGTCGCCGCCTACCCGCTGGTCTCCATCGAGGATCCGCTGGACGAGTCGGACTGGGACGGCTGGAAGGCCATGACCGTCAAGCTGGGCGACAAGGTCCAGCTGGTCGGCGACGACCTGTTCGTCACCAACCCGGTCCGCCTGGCCAAGGGCATCGAGACCGCCACCGCCAACGCGCTGCTGGTGAAGGTGAACCAGATCGGCTCGCTGACCGAGACCCTGGACGCCGTCGAGCTGGCCCAGCGCAACGGCTACCGCTGCATGATGTCGCACCGCTCCGGTGAGACTGAGGACGTCACCATCGCCGACCTGGCCGTCGCCACCAACTGCGGCCAGATCAAGACCGGCGCCCCGGCCCGCTCCGAGCGCGTCGCCAAGTACAACCAGCTGCTGCGCATCGAGGAGATCCTCGACGACGCCGCCGAGTACGCCGGCCGCGGCGCCTTCCCGCGCTTCAAGCACGAGGGCTGAGCCCTTCCGGCCCGGTCCCTCGGCCGTCCGGTAGCGCACGCCTGACCGGTGCCCCGCCGTTCACCCCGTAGGGTGGACGGCGGGGCACCGTCGCGACCAGGAGGGGAATCGGGAGATGGCAGGCTGGAGGATTCCGGGCTTGGCGGCCCGTCCCCGGTTCACGAGCCGGGCGACCGTCCTCGTCCTGGTGCTCTGCTCGCTGGTGGCGATCCTCGCCTACCCGACCCGCCAGTTCATCTCCCAGCGCTCCGAGATCTCCGCCCAGCGGGCGAAGGCCGAGCACACCCGGCAGCAGGTCGAGCAGCTGCGCCGGGAGAAGGCCCGCTGGCAGGACCCGGAGTACGTCAAGGCGCAGGCCCGCGCCCGGCTGCACTACGCGATGCCGGGGGAGACCCCGTACATCGCGGTGGACCCGGCCGGCCAGGGCGCCACCAAGTCCTCCGTCAGCTCGCCCGCCCCCTCCGAGGGCGCGGCCCACGGCCCGGTGACGGCGGCCAAGCCCTGGTACGCCAGCGTCTGGGACTCGGTCGACGCCGCCGACACAGCCGACACCGCCGCCCTGGCCCCGCCCTCTCCACCCGCCCCCGCCCTCGCTGGAGACAGCTCCCCCCATGACCACTGAGAACCACCCCACCGTCTCCGACTCCGACGTCGCGGCCATCGCCGCGCAGCTCGGCCGGGTCCCGCGCGGACTGCGCGCGGTCGCACACCGCTGCCCCTGCGGCAACCCGGACGTCGTGGAGACGGCCCCCCGGCTCGCGGACGGCACGCCGTTCCCGACCCTGTACTACCTGACCTGCCCCAAGGCCGCCTCGCTGATCGGCACCCTGGAGGCGGACGGCGTGATGAAGGAGCAGACCGCCCGGCTCGCCGAGGACCCGGAGCTGGCCGCCGCCTACCAGAAGGCGCACGAGGACTACATCGCCCGCCGGGACGCCATCGAGGTGCTGGAGGGCTTCCCGAGCGCCGGCGGCATGCCGGACCGGGTGAAGTGCCTGCACGTACTGGTCGGCCACTCGCTGGCGGCCGGACCGGGCGTCAACCCGCTCGGTGACGAGGCGATCGGCATGCTGGAGGACTGGTGGGCCAAGGGCCCGTGCGTCTCCGCCGACGAGGTCGAGGCCGCCGGTGGGCGGGTCGCGCGCAACCGCGCCAAGGAGCACGACCACGAGGCCGTGATCGCCGCCAAGCAGCGGAAGGCCGAGGAGCGCGCCGCGAAGAAGCGCGCCGCCGAGGAGGCCGGCCAGGACGACCGGGAGGCCGGCGCATGAGCGTCACCCGGGTCGCCGCGATCGACTGCGGCACCAACTCGATCCGGCTACTGGTCGCCGACCTGGACCCGGAGACCGGGGAGATCACCGACCTCGACCGCCGGATGGTCATCAACCGGCTGGGCCAGGGCGTGGACCGGACAGGGCGGCTGCACCCGGACGCGCTGGCCCGCACCTTCGCGGCCTGCCGCGAGTACGCGGAGGTCATCTCCGGGCTCGGCGTCGGCCCGGACCGGACCCGCTTCGTCGCCACCAGCGCCTCCCGGGACGCCGAGAACAGCGACGAGTACATCAGCGGCGTGCGCGGGATCCTGGGTGTCGAGCCCGAGGTGGTCAGCGGCGACGAAGAGGCGCACCTCTCCTTCGTGGGCGCCACCAAGGAGTTCACCGGTGGTCAGTTCCCGGCGCCCTATCTGGTCTTCGACCTCGGTGGCGGCTCCACCGAGTTCGTGCTGGGCACGCGGGACGTGCAGGCGGCCCGCTCGGTGGACATCGGCTGCGTCCGGCTGACCGAGCGGCACTTCGGCGGCGCCGAGCTGCCGACGCCGGAGCAGATCTCCGCCGCCCGGGCACACATCGCGGCCGAGCTGGACAAGGCCGAGGAGACCGTCCCGCTGACCGGTGCGGCCACCCTGGTGGGCCTGGCCGGGACGGTCACCACGGTCTCCGCGATCGCCCAGGACCTGCCCGTGTACGACTCCGAGGTGATCCACCACTCGCGGATCACCAGGGAGCGGGTGGCGCGGATCGCCGACGAGCTGCTGGCCGCCACCCACGCCCAGCGCGCGGCCATCCCGTCGATGCACCCCGGCCGGGTGGACGTGATCGCGGCCGGCGCGCTGGAGCTGCTGGAGATCATGGAGCGGACGGGCGCCGCCGAGGTGGTCGTCAGCGAGCACGACATCCTGGACGGCATCGCCTGGAGTATTGCCCGCTGACCTTCCGCGGGCCTTACCTCTCCGGCCCCGGAGCCCCGATCGGGGCTCCGGGGCCGGGGCGCGCCCGGGGCCGTGCGGGAAAGTTCGTGAATTTCTTCACATGACGATCCAGTCATTCGTCGCAGTCGTTGGCCCACTCCGTCCGAAATATGGGACCAAAGGTCCGTCCGGCGTGCCGACCGTTGGATCGTAGGTGAGGCTCCCCTGGGGGTTTGAAAATCGAAATCATGCACGGGAACCCAGGCGCGGCACGGATCGTTGCTGCTCAGCCGGGTCATTCGAACGCGCGTGCTCTCCCGGGGCTCCGGTGGGTGGTGGGGCTGTACTCCTGAGCCGGGAAATGGGCCGCGAAGTGTAGCACAGGGTGTCCAGAAGCTTGTGACTGGGCTCACGAAGGCTGCTCCGAACGGTGCTGGATACTTTCGGATATGAGCACCACGGAGCGTCCTCGCATCCTCATTGTCGGCGGTGGTTACGTCGGCCTGTATGCCGCGATGCGCATCCTCAAGAAGATGCGTTACGGCGAAGCGACCGTCACGGTCGTCGACCCGCGGTCGTACATGACGTACCTGCCCTTCCTCCCCGAGGCGGCCGGCGGCAACGTCGCGCCCCGCAACCTCGTTGCCCCGCTGCGCAGCGCCCTGAAGAAGGCGGAGGTGCTCACCGGTGCGGTCACCGGTGTGGACCACGCCCGCAAGGTCGCCACCATCCAGCCGGCGGCCGGCGACTCGTACGAGCTGCCCTTCGAGTACCTGGTCGTCGCGACCGGCTCGGTCTCCCGCACCTTCCCGATCCCGGGTCTGGCGGAGCACGGCATCGGCATGAAGACGGTCGAGGAGGCCATCAGCCTCCGCAACCACGTCATGGCGCAGCTGGACAAGGCCGAGTCCACCACGGACGAGGCGGTCCGCCGCAAGGCGCTGACCTTCGTCGTCATCGGCGGTGGCTTCGCCGGTGTCGAGACGATCGCCGAGATCGAGGACATGGCGCGCGACGCCGCCAAGATCTACCGGACCGTCAGCCGTGACGACATGCGCTTCATCCTGGTGGAGGCGGCCAACCGCATCCTCCCGGAGATGGGCCCGGACCTCGGTCTGTGGACCAAGGAGAAGCTCGAAGAGCGCAACATCGAGATCTACATCGAGACCTCGATGGACTCCTGCGTCGACCAGCACGTCGTGCTGAAGAACGGCGTCGAGGCCGATGCCTCCACCATCGTGTGGACGGCCGGTGTGAAGCCGAACCCGGTGCTGGCCAACTTCGGCCTGCCGCTGGGCCCGCGCGGCCACGTCGACACCGCCCCGACCCTGCAGGTCCAGGGCTTCGACTACGTCTGGTCCGCCGGCGACAACGCCCAGGTGCCGGACCTCGCCGCCGGCGAGGGCGCCTGGTGCCCGCCGAACGCGCAGCACGCGGTCCGTCAGGCCGCCGTCCTCGGCGACAACGTCATCTCCGGGATGCGCGGCTTCCCGCAGTCCGAGTACAAGCACAAGAACCTCGGTGCGGTGGCCGGTCTCGGCCTGCACAAGGGTGTGGCGATCCTCTTCGGCAAGTACAAGCTGAAGGGCCGTCCGGCCTGGTGGTTCCACCGCCTGTACCACGGCGCCATGGTCCCGACCATGAACCGCAAGATCCGCGTCTTCACCGACTGGACGCTGGCCGTGTTCCTGAAGCGCGAGGCCGTCGGCCTGTCGCAGATGGAGAAGCCGTTCGAGGCGTTCCAGGAGGCTACGGCGCCCGCGCCGAAGCCCGCCGTGGCGGCCAAGCCGGCCGCGGACAAGGAACTCGCCAGCAAGTAAGCGACTGACACCCCGGCGTGGGAGCGTCGGGGTATGAGTCGGAGGCCCTCCGCCCGGCAACGCCGCCGGACCACGACCTCCGTGGTGCTCAGCCGGCCCGTGCGACCGGGCGGAGTACAAGAAGTACGGGAAGTCCCCCGCCGAACCCTCCGGCGGGGGACTTCCCGTTTTCCTGTTCCCGGCTTCCCGGCTTCCCGGCTTCCGGCCTTCCCCGGCCGGCGGTCAGTCGGTCTTGATGCTCTCCAGGATGTCCAGCTTGGAGGCCCGGCGGGCCGGCCAGAAGGCGGCCACCAGGCCGACCACGCCGGCCAGTGCCAGGAAGAGCAGCAGCTGGCCGAAGGGGAGCACCGTGGTGAGGCCCTGCAGGCTCGACTTCAGCGTGCCGTTGATCGCCCAGGCCATGAAGCAGCCGAGCAGGACACCGATGCCGGCGCCGAAGACCGAGATCACCACGGACTCCAGCCGGACCATCCGCTTGATGCCGGAGCGGTCCAGGCCGATCGCCCGCAGCATCCCGATCTCGCGCTTGCGCTCGAAGACCGACATGGCCAGCGTGTTGATCACCCCGAGGATCGCGACGATCACGGACATCGCCAGCAGTCCGTACATCATGTTCAGCGCGAAGGTGATGGTCTGGCTGAACTCGTCGCGGACGTCCTGCTTGGACTGGACCTCGATCACCGGGTTGGCGCCGGTGGCGTCCTTGAGCGACTGCTTCAGCTTGTCGGTGGCGCCGTCGGCGCCCTTGACCAGGACGTTCCTGATGTAGGGCTGGGGATCGTGCTTGACGATCTCGCTGTTGGCCAGTGCGGCCCCGCCGACCATCCCGCCCTTCTGGTAGACACCGCCGACGGTGACCTGGCCGGTGGACTCGTCCGGGTAGGTGATCTTGACGGTCGAGCCGGTGGTGAGGTTGCCGTTCTTGGCGACATCCTCGTCGATCAGGATCTGGCCCTGGCCGAGCCCGGCGGTGGAGCCGCTGGTCAGCTTGACCGAGACGAGCTTGTCGAAGGAGTCCTGGTTCAGCCCGGTGATCTCCTGGTTCTTGCCGTTGAGGTCCCAGTAGACGGTGGTGAACGGCGAGGAGGCGGTCACCCCGGGGGTCTTGGCGATCTCGGCCGGGACCTTGTCCGAGAGGCTCATGCCGTTGGCGGCCCCGACCAGGTAGTCGGCCTTCAGGGAGCTGGTGACGGCCTTGTCTATCGCGTCGCCGACCGAGGCGCCGATCACCGTCAGACCGCTGACCAGGGTCAGGCCGATGGTGAGCGCGGCGGCGGTGGCCGCGGTGCGGCGCGGGTTGCGCACCGCGTTCTGCCGGGCGAGCTTGCCGGGCATGCCGGCCAGCTTCCCGAGGACCGGGCCGATCAGGGCGATGACCGGGCGGGAGAGCAGCGGCAGCAGGACGAAGACGCCGACCAGGGCCAGCACGGCGCCGACCGCGACCGGCATCCGGCCGTCGCCGTTGCCGGTGGACGCGCCGTAGGCGATCAGCGCGGCGCCGCCGGCGGCGCCGATCGAGCCGATCGTGTTGCGGACCACCAGACTCTTCTGGCTGCTCGGCTGGTCACCGCTGCTCATCGCGGCCACCGGGGCGATCCGGGAGGCCCGCATGGCGGGCAGCAGGGCGGAGAGCACCGTCACCACGATGCCGACCACCAGGGTGACGGCCACGGTGAGCGGCTTGATCACCAGCGGGCCGCTGGGCATCCCGCTGTCCATCGCGCCGACCAGGGACTGCAGCCCGGCACCGATGCCGACACCGACCACCAGACCGGCCGCGGCGGACAGGGCACCGATCGCCAGGGCCTCGATCAGCACGGACCGGGTGACCTGCTTGCGGCTGGCACCGATCGCCCGCAGCAGCGCGAGCTCCTTGGTGCGCTGGGCGACCAGCATGGTGAAGGTGTTGGCGATGATGAAGATGCCGACGAAGAGTGAGATCCCGGCGAAGGCGAGCAGCATGGTGCGCATGCTCTCGGTGCCGCTGGTGATCATCTTCTGCTCGTCGTCCTTGAGCTGCTGACCGGTCTCGGCGTTGAGCTGCTGGCCGGCCGGGAGCTTCGGCTGGACCTGGGAGAGCAGCGCGTCCTCGGTGGTGCCGGGCTTGGCGGCGAGCACGATGCTGCTGTAGCGGCCCGGCTCCAGCAGCAGCTGCTGGGCGCTGGCGCGGTCGAACAGGGTGAGCGTGCCGCCGGTGTTCACCACCGGGTCGTCGGTGGTGAAGATGCCGGTCAGCCGGGCCTCGATCACCGGGCCGTTGGAGGCGAGCCGGACGGTGTCGCCGACCTTGTAGCCGCCCTTGTCGGCGGTCTTGCGGTCGAGCGCGATCTCCTTGGCCGTCTTCGGGCCCTGGCCCTCGGCCATCGGGTAACGCGGGTCCTTGCCGTCCTGGCCGGGGGCGAAGTTGGCGCCCTTGGCGCTCCACGCCTTGCCGATCAGATTGCCGCTGCGGTCGGCGACCCCGGTGAAGCCGCTGACCACGCCGCGGGCCTGGGCGGTGCCGGGGAGCGCGGCGAGCTGCTGGACCGTGGCGTCGGTCAGGGTGGCCGAGCTCTTGTCGCTCTTCTCCCGGGCGCTGGCGGAGGAGCCCGCGGCCCGGTCGACGATCTGGACCGACACGTCGGTGTAGCTCTTGGAGTTGCTGTCCCGCATGGCCTTGCCGAAGGTGTCGGAGAAGACCATGGTGCCGGCCACGAAGGCGGTGCCCAGCATGACGGCCAGTGCCGTCATCAGCAGTCGGCCCTTGTGGGCCAGCACATTGCGCAGTGCGGTGCGATACATGGGGTGTCCTGGGGTCACGTAGGGACGGGCGGCTGCCGGCGGAGCGTCAGCTCGTACGGCCCTTGGCGTCGAAGCGGCGCATGCGGTCCAGGACGGTGTCGGCGGTGGGGTGGACGAGTTCGTCGACGATGCGGCCGTCGGCGAGGAAGACGACGCGGTCGGCGTAGGCGGCGGCGACGGGGTCGTGGGTGACCATGACGACGGTCT
>NZ_JBIVRD010000031.1:0-107466 GCF_044755565.1 Kitasatospora sp. NPDC092286
TTACATTCCGAACCCGGAAGCTAAGCCTCACAGCGCCGATGGTACTGCAGGGGGGACCCTGTGGGAGAGTAGGACGCCGCCGAACAATCATTCCAAAAAGACCCCCTCCCATTTGGGAGGGGGTCTTTTTGCGTTAACGTCTCCCCAGCAAACCAGCTCGGTGGAGAGGCGCGATCCGTTGCAGAACCTGACCCTTACCTGGCAGTCCGCCGGGGGCGCCGCGGTCGCTCTCTACGGGGGGGCGTACGCGGCTTCCAGGGTTCGGCGGGCCCCGCTTTCGGCGCTGCTGCGGGAAGCCGGCACGTTGCTGGCGCTGTTCGCTCTCTGGCAGTTGGTCGGACATCTCTCCGTGATGAGCGCCGACCACGCGCTGGACCGGGCGAGCTGGATCCACCGGACGGAGTTGGCGGTCGGCCTGCCGGACGAGGCCTCCTGGCAGGCTGCCGCCACGCCGTACCCGGTGCTGGTGAAGACGGCCAACTACTACTACGCCGCCATGCACTTCGCGGTGATGCTCGGGGTGCTGCTCTGGGTCTTCGTCCGGCATCGCGCGCGCTATACGTGGGTCCGCAACACCGTGGTGATCACGACGGCGATCTGCCTCGCCGTTCAGTTCATCCCGGTGGCGCCGCCCCGGATGCTCCCGCAGAACGGGTTCGTCGACGTGGCCGCGGAGTACGGACAGTCGGTGTACGGGGGCGCGGTGGGCGGGGTCGTGGTGGCCGCCCAGCTTTCGGCGATGCCCTCGGTGCACGTGGCGTGGTGCGTGCTGGCAGCGGTGGCGGTGATCAAGGTGTCAAGGAGTCCGCTTCGCTGGCTGATGGTGCTGCACCCGGTGCTGACCGTCGCGGTCGTGGTGGTCACGGCCAATCACTTCTGGGCGGACGGCCTGGTCGCCGTCGCGATCCTGCTGTTCGCGTACGCGGCCCAGGCCGGCGTGGCGCGCTGGTGGACCCGGCGTGCGGCGGTCAGGACGGCGGAGGGCGCCGCAGACGTGGTGGCGGGCACCCGGGCGGGCGAGCGGGCAGACGAGCGGGCCTCGGCCGGAAGCTAGGCCCCGCGTCCAACGACGGCGCCCAGCGGGCGCGCGCGGGCCGGTGGGGCCGGACCTCCTGACAAGGGAGGTCCGGCCCCACCGGCGTTCAGGCCGTTACTTGACCGGGAGCGCGGCCCGGCCCCATCCGCTGTTGGTCAGCGAGGCGGTGGCCCAGTACCAGGCGGCGAGCCCGGAGGCCGCGGCGACCCAGCCGGCGAACTTGGCGAGACCACCGGAGGTGCTGAAGGTGGCGATCGCGGAGAGCACCAGCGAGACCGTCAGCAGACCGTAGACGAGCCGGCTGAACAGGCCGGACTGCCAGGCGGCGGCGGTCAGGGTGAGGGCCAGCAGGGCCCACAGCAGCAGGAACAGGCCCGCCGCGTTCTTTCCGGCACCACCGGCCGCGGACCAGGTGGCCCAGAAGGCGCCGAGGCTGGTGAAGGCCGTCCCGGTGAAGCCCTCACCGGCCCGGAGCTGCCAGATACCGGCGATGAACAGGGTGAGACCGCCGACGAGGTGGGCGAGAGAGGCTGCGTCCTTGACTCCGGTGCCACTGAAGATGCCGGTGGACAGCAGGCCGTAGGCGAGCAGTGTCAGGCCGAGCGCGAGGTAGCCGAGGTTACCCGCGTCGGCTCCGGTGGAACGGGCGTTCTGTGCCCCGGTAGCTTCATTGCTCACCGGAGGCTCCTTTCACTCTGGGCGCGCGCATGCGCAGTCAGTGCGATGAGGTGCGATGAGGCGTGTCGTGACGGGACGCGTGCCAGGACGCGTGACGATTCGCGCGGAACGCCGTGCCGAAGGCGCACGACGGGAGCGTGCGGGCGGCGGCGGTCAGGTGATGGGCCGGCAGAAGGGCTGTCGGCGGAGGTCCCCTCCGGGAAGTTCCCCGGTGAGATCGGTGTACCCGGCCCCGCTCGCTTGTACCCTTGTGAATCGCACAATTTGTGGCGCTGTCAGCTGTGGAACGCTCACGATCGGCCGTCGGTCGGACCGGCTCGCTCAGCCCACCCGCTGGTTCGGCACCCGCAGGGTGAGGATCGCCATGTCGTCGGACGGCGGCTCCGGAGCGAAGCGCTCGACGGCCCGCTGCACCCGGAGGGCCACCGCTCCGGCGGTCAGCCCGGTGCAGCCGGTGAGCACCTCGGCCAGGCCGTCGTCGCCCAGCATCCGCCGCCCCTCGCGCCGTTCGGTGACCCCGTCGGTGACGCAGAGCAGGACCTCGCCGGGGGCGAGCACCAAGTGTTCGGCGGTGAGCTCGAGTTCGTCCATGACGCCGAGCAACGGCTGCGGGGTGGCGGCCCGGTCGACCCGGCCGTCGGTACGCAGACGCAGCGGCAGCGGGTGGCCGGCGCAGACCAGTGAGAGCTCGGTGCTGCCGTCCGGTCGGGGCGTCAGTTCCCCGTACAGCAGGGTGAGGAAGCGGCTGCGCGAACCCTCGTCCAGGATGGCCGCGTTGAGGCGGCTGAGGACCTGCGGGGCATCCAGGCCCTCGCGGGCGAGCAGCCGTAGCGAGTGCCGGGCGAGGCCGGTGACGGAGGCCGCCTCGGGGCCGGTGCCGCAGACATCGCCGATGGCGAAACCGTAGGTGCCCTCGCGGATGGTGAAGAGGTCGTAGAAGTCGCCGCCGACCTCGTTGCCCTCGCCGGCGGCCTGGTAGTAGACGTCGACCTCGACGCCGGGGATCTCGGGGAGCTCCGGTGGCAGCAGGCTGCGCTGCAGGGCCTGGCTGGTGGCGGTCCGCTCGGAGTACAGCCGGGAGTTGTCGAGCGCGAGGGCGGCCCGGCGGGAGAGGTCCTCGGCGAGTTCGAGGATCTCCTGGCGGAACCGGACTCCGGCCGGGGTGCCGAGGGCGAGCAGCCCGATGACCCGGTTGCGGGCGGTGAGCGGCAGGACCACCGTTTCGCCGAGCAGGCCGGAGAGTTCGGGGTGGTCGGTGAGCCCGCTGGCGCGCGCGGTCTCGACCGGGGCGGGCCAGAAGCGGACGCCGTGGGTGGGGCCGGAGTCCGGGGCGGGGGTCTTGTCGAGGAGAGCGCGCAGCGGGTCGATGCGGTCCTCGTCCTCGTGCAGCACGAAGGCGAGCGAGGCCGGTGCGCCGTGGTCGCCGTTGGTGTAGACGGCGCACCAGGCGGCGAGGGTGGGGACGGCCATCTGGGCCATCAGCGCGAGGGTCTGCTCGTGCTCCAGGGTGCCGGCCAGCAGGTCGGAGGCCTCGACGAGGAAGGAGAGCGAGCCGCGGCGCAGCCGTTCGAGCTCGGTCAGCCGGGTGCTCTCGACGGCGAGGGCGACCCGGTCGGCGGCGAACTGCAGACGCAGCGCGTCCTCGTTGTCGTACCGGCCGGGTGCGGTGGTCGCGATGCCGAGGGAGCCGATCAGCCGGCCCTCGACCTTGAGCGGGACGGTGAGCAGTGAGCGCATGCCGCTGCCGGCGAGGACCGGCAGCGCGGTGGGCCGGGTGCTGAGGTCCTCGTGGACGGAGGGCAGGCGGGCGGAGTCGTAACGGGTGCCGCTCTCGACCGGGAAGCGGATGGGGCGGCGGTGGCCGATGGTGAGGCCGGCGGCGGCGCGGACCTCGAACTCGGTCTCGTCGTCGCTGGTGAGCAGCAGGTAGGCGGCATCGGCGTCGAGCAGGTCCCGGGCGCGTTCGACGGTGCGCTGGAGCAGGGTGTCGAGGTCGTCGGCGACGACGGGACCGGCGAGCAGGTCGAGCCGGCCGCCGGTGGGGTCGTTCTTGTCGCCGGGCAGTGCGCGGGCGGGGGAGCGGAGTACCGCGCGGTCGGGTTCGAGGACGAGCAGACAGAGGGTGGAGGGGACGCCCTCGGTGTCGCGGACGCGGACCTGGAGGCCGTAGACGTCGACGATCCGGTCGTCCGGGCAGCGCAGGCCGAAGCTGCCCTCCCAGCGGGCCAGGCGGAGCGTCTCGGCGAGGCCCAGCCCGATGCCGGGGGACTGCGGCCAGGCGGCGAGATCGGCCCAGGGACGGCCGAGCACGGTGTCGGCGGGGTGCTCGAAGAGGGCCTCGGCGTCCGGGTTCCAGGCCAGGACGCAGCCGTCGTCGTCGAGCTGCACGACGGCGACGTGCACCGGGCCCGGGCTGCTGGGCAGCTCGCTGCCGGGGGTCGCGGGTACCGCGTAGCGGGTGCCGGCCACCTGGTCGGGCAGGGCGAGGCGGAACCAGACGGTCTTGCAGCCGGCCGCGTACTCGACGCCCCAGCGCTCGGCGAGGGCGGAGCACATCAGCAGGCCGCGGCCGCCCTCGCCGTCGGGGTCGGCGTAGCGGTCGGAGGCGGTGACGGGGACGTCGGCGAAGGACGGCAGGCCGCGTTCGGGGTGGTGGTCGGTGACCTCGATCCGGACGCTCGCGTCCTCCCTGAGACAGCAGACCTCGGCGGCGGTGCCGGCGTGCACGACGGCGTTGGTGACGAGTTCGCTGACCAGCACCACCGCGTCGTCCACGACTTCGGGCAGTCCCCAGCCCAGTAGCGCGTCCCGCACGAAGCCGCGGGCGGCGCCGGCCGAGCGGCCGACGGGTTCGAAGGTGGCGGCTGCGCGCGCGGTGACCACGTTGCCACTTCTCCTCTGCTCTGGCCTGGGCTGTCCGGGTGCGGCGCCGACTCCCCGTGCGCGCCGGCGGGTGAGCGGCGGCGCTGGGTCGGGTCGTGGTCCGGTGCAGCGCCCCACCCTACTTTCCGGTTGGTTCCCCGTGGGGGCGGGGCGTCGAAACAGGCACCTGAGGGTGATTCTGACCACCTGTTTCGGCCGGTGCGGTACCAACAGAGCGCAACCAGCCGTATACCCGCCGCCAGTGCTGCCAGACTGGGGGGTCCGCGACGGCCGGTCGGAGCAGTACGGTCGGTGTGGATGCCGGTGGGCCGTGAGCGGTCGCCGGGACGCTGTTGCGCCGGGCCGGTGCCCGGAGCCGGGCCCTGGAGCGGGCGCGGACGGTCACCGGACAGTTCACGATGTGGGAGGGGCCCGTTGAGTTCGGCCACCAAGGACGCAACCGGTACGACGCCGCCCGCCCCGCGCGGCGGGCGGTCCGGGACCGCGCCGCGGAGCGCGGTCGGCCGGCGAGCGAGCCACAACCGGGGAGCCGAGCCGGCCGAGTTGCGCAAGCTGCTGGCCGCGCTCACCGCGATGCGGGACGGCAACTTCAGGCGCCGGCTGATGGTGCCGGGGGACGGGCCGCTGGCGGAGATCGCCGCGGTGTTCAACGAGGTCGCCGAGCGCAACCAGCACCTGACCGGTGAGCTGGCCCGGGTCCGGCGTGCGGTGGGCCGGGAGGGCCGGCTGAACGAGCGGCTGGAGACCGGTGCGGGCGAGGGTGCCTGGATGGCGGCGGTCGACAACTGCAACGCGCTGATCGACGATCTGGCCCGGCCGATGGCCGAGGTGGGCCGGGTGCTGGCCTCGATCGCCGAGGGCGACCTGGACCAGAAGATGGAGCTGCGCTCGCTGCACAGCAACGGGGTGAGCCACCCGCTGCGCGGCGAGTACCTGAAGATCGGCCGGACCGTCAACGGGCTGGTGGACCAGCTGTCGGAGTTCACCGACGAGGTGACCCGGGTGGCGATCGAGGTCGGCACCGAGGGCAAGCTGGGCGGCCAGGCCAAGGTGCGCAGCGTCTCGGGCAGTTGGAAGGACCTCGCCGATTCGGTCAACACCATGGCCGGTCGGCTGACCGCGCAGGTGCGCAACATCGCCCAGGTGACGACCGCGGTGGCCAAGGGCGATCTGTCGCGCAAGGTCACGGTCGAGGTGGCCGGCGAGATGCTGGAGCTGAAGAACACCGTCAACACGATGGTCGACCAGCTCAACTCCTTTGCCGCGCAGGTGACCACGGTGGCCCGGGACGTGGGGACCGAGGGCCGGCTGGGTGGCCAGGCGCGGGTGCCGGGCGTCGCCGGGGTCTGGCGGGACCTGACCGACTCGGTGAACTTCATGGCCGACAACCTGACCGGTCAGGTGCGCAATATCGCCCAGGTGACCACGGCGGTGGCGCGCGGCGATCTGTCGCAGAAGATCCAGGTGGACGCCAGGGGCGAGATCCTGGAGCTCAAGAACACCATCAACACCATGGTGGACCAGCTCTCCGGGTTCGCCGAACAGGTGACCAGGGTGGCCCGCCAGGTGGGTACCGAGGGGCGGCTGGGCGGCCAGGCACAGGTGCCCGGCGCGGCCGGGGTCTGGCGGGACCTGACCGACAACGTCAACTTCATGGCGAACAACCTCACCGATCAGGTGCGGAACATCGCGCAGGTGACGACCGCGGTCGCCAAGGGCGATCTGTCGCAGAAGATCCAGGTGGACGCCAGGGGCGAGATCCTGGAGCTGAAGAACACCATCAACACGATGGTGGACCAGCTGGGGGCCTTCGCGGACGAGGTGACCAGGGTCGCCCGGGACGTCGGTACCGAGGGCATCCTCGGCGGCCAGGCGAATGTGCCGGGGGTGTCCGGCACCTGGAAGGACCTGACGAACAGCGTCAACCTGATGGCCAACAACCTGACCAGCCAGGTCCGCAACATCGCCGAGGTGACCACCGCGGTGGCCCGCGGGGACGTGTCGAAGAAGATCACCGTCGATGCCCGCGGCGAGATCCTGGAGCTGGTCACCACCGTGAACACGATGGTCGACCAGCTCTCGGCGTTCGCCGACGAGGTCACCCGGGTGGCCCGCGAGGTGGGCACCGAGGGGATCCTGGGCGGTCAGGCCAGGGTGCGCGGGGTGTCGGGCATCTGGAAGGACCTGACCGACAACGTCAACTTCATGGCGTCCAATCTGACCAGCCAGGTGCGGAACATCGCCGAGGTCGCCACCGCGGTGGCCCGCGGTGACCTCTCCAAGAAGATCACCATCGACGCGCAGGGCGAGGTCGCGGCGCTCGCCGGCACCCTGAACACCATGGTCGACCAGCTCTCCGCGTTCGCGGTGGAGGTGACCCGGGTCGCCCGCGAGGTGGGGACCGACGGCACCCTGGGCGGTCAGGCGGGGGTGCCGGGCGTGGC
Organism: Kitasatospora sp. NPDC092286; assembly: GCF_044755565.1. Classification (NCBI taxonomy): domain Bacteria; kingdom Bacillati; phylum Actinomycetota; class Actinomycetes; order Kitasatosporales; family Streptomycetaceae; genus Kitasatospora; species Kitasatospora sp. NPDC092286. The sequence goes on from NZ_JBIVRD010000031.1 coordinate 7,042, forward strand.
CGGTATCTGGAAGGACCTGACCGACAACGTCAACCTGATGGCCAACAACCTGACCGGTCAGGTCCGCAACATCGCGCTGGTGATCACGGCGGTCGCCCGGGGCGATCTCTCGCAGAAGATCGACGTCGACGCGCGGGGCGAGATCCTGGAGCTGAAGACCAGCATCAACACCATGGTCGACCAGCTCGGCTCGTTCGCCGACGAGGTCACCCGGGTGGCCCGCGAGGTGGGCACCGACGGGCGGCTCGGCGGCCAGGCCAGGGTGCCCGGGGTGGACGGCACCTGGCAGGACCTCACCGAGTCGGTGAACGAGCTGGCCAACAACCTGACCCGGCAGGTACGCGCGATCGCGCAGGTCGCCACGGCCGTGACCAGGGGCGACCTCAGCCTGCGGATCGACGTGGACGCCGCCGGAGAGCTCGACGAGCTCAAGGACAACATCAACCAGATGATCGCCAACCTGCGCGAGACCACCCGCACCAACCAGGAGCAGGACTGGCTGAAGACCAACCTGGCCCGGATCTCCGGCCTGCTGCAGGGCCGCCGGGACCTGGAGGCGGTCGCCTCGCTGATCATGACCGAGCTGACCCCGGTGGTCTCCGCCCAGCACGGCGCGTTCTTCCTCGCCCAGCCGGCCGGCCGGACCGCCGAACTGATCACCGAGGACGACGACGAGAACGACACCGTGATGCGTCTGATCGGCAGCTACGGCTACCAGCGGCGGGCGATGCCCACGACGTTCCGGCCCGGTGAGTCGCTGATCGGCCAGGCGGCGGTGGAGAAGCGGCCGATCATCCTCAAGGAGGCGCCTCCCGGGTATCTCAAGATCGCCTCGGGCCTCGGCGAGGCCTCACCGGCCCACATCGTGGTGCTTCCGGTGCTGTTCGAGGGCCGGCTGCTGGGCGTGATCGAGCTGGCCACCTTCAGCTCCTTCACCACCGTCGCGCTGGACTTCCTCAACCAGATCGCCGACCTGATCGGCGTCACCGTCAACACCATCAGCGTCAACACCAAGACCGAGGGCCTGCTGCTGGAGTCCCAGCGGCTGACCGCCGAACTCTCGATGCGGTCCGCCGAGTTGGAGGCGCGTCAGGAGGAGCTGGAGCGCACCAACGAGGAGTTGCAGGAGAAGGCCGAGCAACTCGCCCAGCAGAACCGTGACATCGAGATCAAGAACAGCGAGATCGAGGAAGCCCGGCAGGTCCTGGAGGAGCGCGCCGAGCAGCTCGCCCTGGCCTCCCGTTACAAGAGCGAGTTCCTCGCCAACATGTCGCACGAGCTGCGCACCCCGCTCAACTCGCTGCTGATCCTCGCCAAGCTGCTCTCCGACAACAACGAGGGCAACCTCTCGCCCAAGCAGGTCGAGTTCGCCGACACCATCCACGGCGCCGGATCCGACCTGCTCCAACTGATCAACGACATCCTGGACCTCTCCAAGGTCGAGGCGGGCAAGATGGACGTCCGCCCGGCCAGGATCGCCCTGGTCCAGCTGGTCGACTACGTGGAGGCCACCTTCCAGCCGGTCGCGCTGGACAAGAACCTCGACTTCGCGGTCCGGGTCTCGCCCGCCCTGCCGGTCACCCTGCACACCGACGAGCAGCGGCTCCAGCAGGTGCTGCGCAACCTGATCTCCAACGCGGTCAAGTTCACCGACAGCGGCGCCGTCGACTTCTCGATCAGCCCGGCCGGCCCCGACGTCCCGCAGCACGTCCGCGAGCGACTGCTGGAGGCCGGCGCGATCGCCGGCCCGGACGACGAGCTGATCGCCTTCTCGGTCTCCGACACCGGCATCGGCATCCCCGACAACAAGCTGCGGGAGATCTTCGAGGCGTTCAAGCAGGCCGACGGCACCACCAGCCGCAAGTACGGCGGCACCGGCCTCGGGCTCTCCATCAGCCGGGAGATCGCCCGGCTGCTCGGCGGCGAGATCCACGCCGAGAGCGAGCTCGGCAAGGGGTCCACCTTCACGCTGTACCTGCCCCTGCGCACCGAGGCCCCGGGCACCGCCGCCCCGCAGCAGGCGGTGCCGAACGCCCCGGCGGTCCGCGCCTCGGTCGCCGTGACGTCGGCCGGCATGCCCGTGCCGGTCGGCGAGAACCCGGCCGACCACTGGGCCCAGGAGGTCCGCGAACTCGCGGAGGAACGCCGCCGCGGCGCCGTCGAACGCCGCCGGGCCGCGGCCCTGGAGCCGCCCGCCGACGGCCGCCTGCCGGAGCCCGGCCCGGCGCCCCGCCACGGCGGCCGGTCGGACACCCGTTTCGACGGCGAGCAGGTGCTGATCGTGGACGACGACGTCCGCAACGTCTTCGCCCTCACCAGCGTGCTGGAGCAGCACGGCCTGACCGTGCTCTACGCCGAGAACGGCCGTGAGGGCATCGAGATGCTGGAGCAGCACGAGAACGTGGCGCTGGTCCTGATGGACATCATGATGCCGGAGATGGACGGCTACGCGACCACCGAGGCGATCCGCCGGATGCCCCAGTTCGCCGGTCTGCCGATCATCGCGCTGACCGCCAAGGCGATGAAGGGCGACCGCGAGAAGTCGTTGGAGGCCGGCGCCACCGACCACATCACCAAGCCGGTCGAGACCGACCACCTGCTCGCGGTGATGCACCAGCGCCTGCACCGCGACTGACCGCGGTCCCACCCGGGGGCGTGAACCCCGGAGCGGGCTCCGGTCTTCGCGCCAGCCCGGGGGCCGGGTTGCTGGCGGGGAGGGGCGGGAACCCGGTAGGGTCACCGATCGTTGCGAACAGTGACCACATGGCGACTCGCTGCTGAGCGTGCGCCGGTGCACTGGGTGCGCGCCGCTCCGGATCATTCTGCGACGGAGCGATGTGCCGGGCGAGGGGGTGCGGCTAGCATGACCGGGGTAGTGGTGGGCAATACGCGGGTGCCTTCCCCAGGCAGGCAGGCGACAGGAGGGCGGGTCGTAATGCAGAAGGCGAAGATCCTCCTGGTCGACGACCGGCCGGAGAACCTGCTGGCGCTGGAGGCGATCCTCTCGGCGCTGGACCAGACGCTGGTGCGCGCGGCGTCCGGTGAGGAGGCGCTCAAGGCGCTGCTCACCGACGATTTCGCGGTGATCCTGCTGGACGTCCAGATGCCCGGGATGGACGGCTTCGAGACGGCCGCGCACATCAAGCGGCGCGAGCGTACCCGGGACATCCCGATCATCTTCCTGACCGCGATCAACCACGGGCCGCACCACACCTTCCGCGGCTACGCGGCCGGTGCGGTGGACTACATCTCCAAGCCGTTTGACCCGTGGGTGCTGCGCGCCAAGGTCTCCGTCTTCGTCGACCTCTACATGAAGAACTGCCAGCTGAAGGAGCAGGCCGCGCTGTTGCGCCTGCAACTGGAGGCGGGTGGCCAGTCGACCCTCGGCGGCGCGCTGCTGGGCGAGCTGTCGGCGCGGCTGGCCTCGGTCGAGGAGCAGGCCGAGGCGCTCGGCAAGCAGTTGGACACCACCGAGGACGCGGGCGTGGCCGCCACCGCGGCACACCTGGAGCGCAAGCTGGCCGGCCTGCGGCGTGCGCTGGAGGCGATGCGCCCCGGCGCCGAGTAGCCGCCGGACTGCTTTCACTCCTTCGGGTGAAAGTGGATCAGGGTGACGGTGTGTCTGCGACACGTCCGGCACCCCGGCTCGGACACATGTGCACAGGTGGCCGACCCCGGTAGGCTGCTGAACCATGGCCACACGTACGCCCGGAAGCGCGGCACGCAACTCGAGTCCGGGACCGTCCAAGAAGGCCGCGGCGAAGGCTCCGGCCAAGCCGCCCGCGAAGAAGACGGCCGCCAGGAAGCCCGCTCCGGCGAAGAAGGCGGCGGCCAAACCCGCCCCCGCACCGCCCCCGCAGCAGCCCTTCCTCTTCCGCGCCGTCCGGTTCGTCTGGCTCGGCCTGGCGAACGGGCTCGGCGCGATCTTCCGCGGTTTCGGCGACGGCGCCAAGAACCTGCACCCGGAGCACCGCAGGGACGGACTGGCCCTGCTGCTCTTCGCGCTCGCGCTGGTCACCGCCGCCGGCACCTGGTTCAGCCCGCAGGGCTGGCTCGGTGAGGCGGCCACCAACGTGGTGTCCGGGCTCTTCGGCCGGCTGGACGTACTGGTGCCGTTCCTGCTGGCGGCGGTCGCGATCCGGTTGATGCGCCACCCGGAACTGCCGGAGGCCAACGGGCGGATCATGATCGGCCTGAGCGCGCTGGTGGTCGGCGTGCTCGGCCTGGTCCACATCGGCTGCGGCGCGCCCATGATGGGCAGCGGCGCGACCCGGATAAGGACGGCCGGCGGCATCGTCGGCTGGGCCGTCTCCACCCCGATGATGGCGGCCGCCGGGCCGCCGCTGGCGGTACCGCTGCTCCTGCTGCTGGCCTTCTTCGGCCTGCTGGTCACCACCGCGACCCCGGTCAAGCGCATCCCCGAGCGGCTGCGCGGCGTCGGCGTGCGGCTCGGCGTGGTCGAGCCCGGGCCGCAGGACGAACTGGGCGAGGGGCGTACGCCGGAGCGTGAGCTGTCCACCGAGCCGCCCGAGGACGCGGACCCCTCGGCGCTGCCCTTCACCGTGGACACCGACGGTGACAGCCCGGGGGACGAGGTCGCCGCCCGCCGGCGCCGCCGACGGCGGAAGCAGCCGGACGAGCAGGAGGCCGCCGCCGTCCCCGACATGTTCGCGAAGGACCTGGACGACCCGTACGCGACCCGGAATCTCGCCGCCGGCGCGGCCGCCGACCTGGACGGCGCGCTGGTCTACGGCGTGCCCGCCTCCTCGGCGGTGGCGGACATGATGCACCAGGTCCAGGACCGCACCGCCCCGCCGGAGGAGGCCGCCGTCCCGGCCGCCCGCAGCGGCGCCCAGCCGGCGCCCGAGGAGCACGGCCCGGCGCCGGTGCGGATGGAACAGCTCCAGCTCGCCGGCGACGTCACCTACGCGCTGCCCTCGCTGGACCTGCTGGAGCGCGGCGGCCCGGCCAAGGCCCGCAGCGCCCTCAACGACGAGGTGGTGGCCCAGCTCACCGGGGTCTTCGCCGAGTTCAAGGTGGACGCCAAGGTCACCGGTTTCACCCGGGGTCCGACGGTCACCCGGTACGAGGTCGAGCTCGGCCCCGCCGTCAAGGTGGAGCGGATCACCGCGCTCGGCAAGAACATCGCGTACGCGGTGGCCAGCCCGGACGTGCGGATCATCAGCCCGATCCCCGGCAAGTCCGCGGTCGGCATCGAGATCCCCAACCGGGACCGCGAGATGGTCAACCTCGGCGACCTGCTGCGCTCGCGCACGGCCGCCGAGGACACCCATCCGATGGTCGTCGGCATGGGCAAGGACGTCGAGGGCCACACGGTGATGGCCAACCTCGCCAAGATGCCGCACATCCTGGTCGCCGGTGCGACCGGCGCGGGCAAGTCGTCCTGCATCAACTGCCTGATCACCTCGGTGCTCGTCCGGTCCACCCCGGACGAGGTCCGGATGGTGCTGGTCGACCCCAAGCGGGTCGAGCTCACCGCGTACGAGGGCATCCCGCACCTGATCACGCCGATCATCACCAATCCCAAGAAGGCCGCCGAGGCCCTCCAGTGGGTGGTGCGCGAGATGGACCTGCGCTACGACGACCTCGCCGCGTACGGCTTCCGGCACGTCGACGACTTCAACGCGGCGGTCAAGGCCGGCAAGGTCACCCCGCCGCTCGGCAGCGAGCGGGAGCTGAAGCCGTACCCGTACCTGCTGGTGATCGTCGACGAGCTGGCCGACCTGATGATGGTCGCCCCGCGTGACGTCGAGGACTCGGTGGTCCGCATCACCCAGCTCGCCCGCGCCGCCGGCATCCACCTGGTGCTGGCCACCCAGCGGCCCTCGGTGGACGTGGTCACCGGCCTGATCAAGGCCAACGTGCCGTCCCGGCTGGCCTTCGCGACCTCCGCGATGGCCGACTCCCGGGTCATCCTGGACCAGCCCGGCGCGGAGAAGCTGATCGGCAAGGGCGACGCGCTCTTCCTGCCGATGGGCGCCAGCAAGCCGATCCGCATGCAGGGCGCGTTCGTCACCGAGGCGGAGATCGCCGCGATCGTCCAGCACTGCAAGGACCAGCTGACGGCCGTCTACCGGGACGACGTGACGGTCGGCTCCGGGCCGAAGAAGGAGATCGACGAGGAGATCGGCGACGATCTGGACCTGCTGATCCAGGCCGCCGAGCTGGTGGTCTCCACCCAGTTCGGCTCCACCTCGATGCTCCAGCGCAAGCTCCGGGTCGGCTTCGCCAAGGCCGGCCGGCTGATGGACCTGATGGAGTCGCGCGGCATCGTCGGCCCGAGCGAGGGCTCCAAGGCCCGCGACGTGCTGGTCAAACCGGAGGAGCTCGACGGCGTCATCCTCACCATCCGGGGCTGATTCCGGACCGGGGACGGTGGCGACCGCCGAGGGGTGTTCACTCGTTCGGAGGAGGGTAGGCGCGGTGTGCGGGAACCGATCGGACGCACACCGCGTCACAGGCCGGAAGCGGGCTTCCGGGAACGGCGGCCCTCGTGCTGACGGCCGGTCAGCGGCCGGCCGGGCCCGGGCCGGGAAGGCCGCGCGCATTCGGGCCTGTTCCGCTTGAGAAACGAACCGTCCACGCCCCTAGACTGTTCTCCAGCAGGTGGCCATCCGCTCGAAAGGCGTGCCCCGTGACCATCGGCAAGTCCCCCGACCGCGAGAACGCCCCGACGCCCGTCCAGCCGTCCGACGGCGCGGAACCGACGGCCGATGCCGTGAGCATCGGCCGGGTGCTGTCCACCGCACGGATCGACGCCGGCCTCACGGTGGATCAGGTGAGCACCGCCACCCGGGTCCGGGTGCCGATCGTCCACGCCATCGAGGCGGACGACTTCGCCCGCTGCGGTGGTGACTTCTACGCGCGCGGTCACATCCGCCTGATCGCCCGGGCCGTCGGCGTGGACGGCGACGGGCTGGTGGCGCGGTACGACGCCGCGCACGGCGGCGCCCCCGCCGCGAAGCGGCCGACCCAGCTGATCGACAGCGGGCCGATCAAGGTGCCCGGCCGCAGCCGGCCGAACTGGACGGCGGCCATGGTCGCCGCGATCTTCGCGGTGGTCGCCCTGATCGGCTTCAACCTGGTCAGCGGCAAGACCGGCGGCTCCACCACCGGCTCCGCCAGCGCGCCGCTGCCCAGCGGTTCCGGCACCGGCTCGGTCGCCCCGGCCGCCTCGCCGAGCGTGCAGCCGCCGGCCCCGGCGCCGAGCGCCGCGGCGATCGCCGCCGTCCCGGCCGACAAGGTCACCGTGAAGCTGGTCGCCGAGAAGGACACCAGCTGGGTCTCCGCGCTGGACGGCAACGGGAAGTCGCTGTTCCAGAACAACATCGCGGAGGGCCAGGACCAGACCTTCACCGACCCCAAGCAGATCAAGCTGGTGATCGGCAACGCCGGTGCCGTGCACGTGTACGTCAACGGCAAGGATCTCGGTCCGGCGGGCAAGGACGGCCAGGTGGTGCACGTCACGTACACCCCCGGCGACCCGCAGGCGGGCTGACGGCGCGGGCCCGGTGGCCCGGTGAAGATCTGGTAATCCGAGGCGCGTGGCCTCCGGGGCGAACGGCACCGGGGGCCGCGCGTTAATCTTGGCCCTATGCCTGAACGCCGTACTGTCGCCCTTGTCACGCTCGGATGCGCCCGCAACGAGGTGGACTCCGAGGAACTCGCCGGGCGACTGGAGGCCGATGGCTGGTTGCTCGTCGACGACGCCGCCGAAGCCGACGTCGCCGTCGTCAACACCTGCGGCTTCGTCGAGGCCGCCAAGAAGGACTCCGTCGACGCCCTGCTGGAGGCCAACGACCTCAAGGGGCACGGCCGCACCCAGGCGGTCGTCGCGGTCGGCTGTATGGCCGAGCGGTACGGCAAGGAGCTGGCCGACGCGCTGCCCGAGGCGGACGGCGTGCTCGGCTTCGACGACTACTCGGACATCTCCGACCGCCTGCAGACCATCCTCTCCGGCGGCCACCACGCCCCGCACATCCCGCGCGACCGCCGCAAGCTGCTGCCGCTGAGCCCGGTCGAGCGCCAGGCCGCCGCCGCCGAGATCGCGCTGCCCGGCCACGGCGCCGCCGAGACCATCGCCGACCTTCCGGAGGGCGTCGCGCCCGCCTCCGGCCCGCGCACCCTGCGCAAGCGGCTGGACGACAACCCGGTCGCCTCGGTCAAGCTCGCCTCCGGCTGCGACCGGCGCTGCTCCTTCTGCGCCATCCCGGCCTTCCGCGGCTCGTTCATCTCCCGCCGCCCCTCCGACGTGCTGCACGAGGCCCAGTGGCTGGCCGAGCAGGGCGTCCGCGAGGTCGTGCTGGTCAGCGAGAACAACACCTCGTACGGCAAGGACCTCGGCGACATCCGCCTGCTGGAGACGCTGCTCGGCGAGATCTCCGCGCTCGACGGCATCGAGCGGGTCCGGGTCTCCTACCTGCAGCCCGCCGAGATGCGCCCCGGGCTGATCGACGCGATGACCGGCACCGCCGACGTGCTGCCCTACTTCGACCTGTCCTTCCAGCACTCGGCGCCGGCGGTGCTGCGCCGGATGCGCCGGTTCGGCAGCACCGACCAGTTCCTGGAGCTGCTCGGCACCATCCGCGGCAAGGCCCCGCAGGCCGGTGCCCGCTCCAACTTCATCGTCGGCTTCCCGGGTGAGACCGAGGAGGACTTCGCCGAGCTGGAGCGCTTCATCACCCACGCCGGCCTGGACGCGATCGGGGTCTTCGGCTACTCGGACGAGGACGGCACCGAGGCCGCGACCTACGACGGCAAGCTGTCCGAGGACGTGGTGGCGGACCGGCTGAACCGGCTGACCAGGCTCGCCGAGGAGCTGACCGCCCAGCGGGCCGAGCAGCGGATCGGCAGCGAGGTCGAGGTGCTGATCGAGTCCGTGGAGGGCGATCTGGTCGAGGGCCGGGCCGCCCACCAGGCGCCCGAGACCGACGGCCTCACCACGCTCACCGGCGTCGAGGACCCCGAGGTCGGCCAGTTCTACCGGGCCCGGGTGGTCGCCAGCGAGGGCGTCGACCTGGTCGCCGAGGCGCTGGAGCAGACACGGGTCCGCCAGGCCGCGGGAGCCGGGGAATGACCAACGGGCCCGGCGCCCCGGCCGCGGCCCACCCGGACAGACCGGAGGCCGCGATGCCCCCGTTGCCGGGGATCTGGAACATCGCGAACATGCTCACGATGCTCCGGTTGCTGCTGGTGCCGGTCTTCGTGGCGCTGCTCTTCGCCGACGGGGGACACGACCCCAAGTGGCGCGCGGTGGCCTGGGCCTCGTTCGCCGTCGCGATGATCACCGATCTGTTCGACGGGGAGCTGGCCCGGCGCAAGGGCCTGGTCACCGACTTCGGCAAGATCGCCGACCCGATCGCCGACAAGGCGATCATGGGCGCGGCGCTGATCGGCCTCTCCGTGCTGGGCGACCTGCCGTGGTGGGTCACGGTGGTGATCCTGGCCCGCGAGCTCGGCATCACGCTGATGCGGTTCTGGGTGATCCGGTACGGGGTCATCCCGGCCAGCCGGGGCGGCAAGCTGAAGACGCTCACCCAGGGCATCGCCGTCGGCATGTACGTGCTGGAGCTGACCGGCTGGCTGGCCACCGCGCGGGCCGTCCTGATGGCGCTGGCGGTGCTGCTGACCATCGGCACCGCGCTGGACTACGTCGGGCAGGCGCTTCGGATGCGCCGCGAGGGGCTGGCCGCGGAGCGCGCGGGCCGGTGACGGGGGAGACCGGGGTGGACTACGAGCTGGCGGTGCGGGCGCACACCGCGCTGCGCGGGGAGGGCAGCACGGTGGCGGTCGCCGAGTCGCTGACCGGCGGGCTGCTGGCGGCCGCGCTGGTGGACGTTCCCGGGGCGTCCGCGACCTTCCGGGGCTCGGTCACCGCGTACGCGACCGAGCTGAAGGCCTCGGTGCTCGGCGTCGACGAGGGCCTGCTGGCCGTGTACGGGCCGGTCCACCCCGTGGTGGCCCGGCAGATGGCCGAGGGCGTACGACGGCTGCTGGGCGCCACGTACGGGCTCGCGACGACCGGGGTGGCCGGTCCGGAGCCGCAGGACGGGCAGCCGGTGGGCACGGTGCACCTCGCCGTCGCCGGTCCGGGGGGAACTCTGGTCAGTTCGCCACGGCTGTCGGGGGAGCGTGCCACAATCCGTCACAGGGCGGTCACCGCCGCCCTGGAGCTGCTCGTCGGGCGGCTGCCGTCCGGCCCGGCCGTGCACTGAACCCGTCGAGAGCTCCATCGAACCGAGATCTGCCGAACTGGCGTACGGGTATGGCGCAGCTGGAGGATCGTGTTACATCCAAGGGCCTGGTTGGGCAGAAACCAGGTGGCGAACGAGTTGCGCGGCGGTGGCCGGGTGCCGCAGGACGGGTCCGACGAGGGGTCCGCAGGCCCGGGAACGACACCGAAACAGGGGAGGGGACAGCCTTGCAGCCCAGAGTGAACACGACCATGGTCCCCGCACGCGAAGCGGGCAAGGCGGTACGGTGGGGACGTGACATCTCGATCCGCAGTCCGAGGAGGGAGGCACCGATGATCCTGCTCCGTCGCCTACTGGGCGATGTACTGCGTCGGCAGCGCCAGCGCCAGGGCCGCACACTTCGCGAGGTGTCGGCAGCTGCCAGGGTTTCGCTCGGTTACCTCTCCGAGGTCGAGCGGGGGCAGAAGGAGGCCTCTTCGGAGCTGCTCTCCGCGATCTGCGACGCACTCGACGTCCGCATGTCCGAGGTCATGCGCGAGGTCAGTGACGAGCTGTCGCTCGCCGAACTTGCGTCGATGGCCACCCTCTCCGAAGGTGAACTGCTGAGGCCGGTGCTCGAACCGGTACCGCTGCCCGCCCCCGGCACCGACCGGGCGAACCTCTCGCCCAAGGCTGCCGCGATGGACGTGGTCGCCGCCTGACCTGGCCTCGACGCCCGGGCGCCTGGTGCCCGGGGCGAGCGAAGGAGGCGGTCGTGCGGAGAGCTTCGACGGCGTGCACCGAGGCCCGAATACGGCTGGGGCGAACGATTCCCCGGCCGCTTCGATGGCGCCTGGTGGTCCTGGTGGGCGGACTCTGCTGGTGGCTGTCGGCCGTCCAGGGGGAACTGGCCGACGGGGCCGTGCTGGGACTGCTCGTGGCCGGCGGCTGGGGGCTCGGTCTGATTCCGGTCCACGCGGACTGGAGTGCCACCGGACCATCCCGGCACCGAACGGGTGAGGCCGTGGCCCGGGTGGAGGCGGAACCTCCGATCGGGTGACATCAGCGACTGATTGCTTGACGAAGGCCGCGGGGTTGGCAACGACCCCGCGGCCTTCGCCGTGGCATACGGGCTCTTTACCGGTGCGGGGCCGGTGTGATTGGTGCGGCCGGTGTGGTCGGTGAGGCCTACGGTCGCAGCCGCAGGCCCCGGGGGGTGGCGTGGAAGCCGGCCTCCTCCAGGACGGCGCCCAGGGCCGAGCCCAGGGCGGGCTCGCCGTTGGCGCGCTCGACGGTGACACTGCCGAGCGCGCCCTGGCGGACCGCCGCGGCCAGGGCGGACGCCGCCGCCGCGCGGGTGGCCTCGTCCTCCGGCCAGGCCAGCAGGGACTTGCCACCGCGCTCGACGTAGAGGGCCAGCTCGCCGTCGACCAGCACCACCAGGGCGCCCGCCTTGCGGCCGGGCCGGTGCGCCCTCGCCTCCGTGGCCCCCGCAGCGGTGGGCGGCTCGGGCCAGGGCAGGGCGGCGCCGTAGGCGTTCGCCGGGTCGGCGGCGGCCAGCACCAGCAGCTGCGGCGGCTCGGCGGCGGGGCGGGCCGGCCACTCGGTGGCCCGGGCGCGCTCCAGCCGGCCGCTGACGGACCGCAGCCGGTCCGCGGCGCCCTCCATGGCGAACTGGGCGCCGCCCAGCCCCTCCACGAAGTAGCCCCGGCGGGCCCGGCCGCGCTCCTCCATCGCGGACAGCACCCGGTACACCCCGGCGAAGCCGCCCGGCACCCGCTCGGCCGCCACCGCGCCCCGGGTGAGCAGGCCGTGCCGGTCCAGCAGGCTCTGCGCCCGGGCGGTGGCCCGGACGGTCGGGTCGGCGGCGAAGGCGGGCAGCAGCGACCAGCGCCCGGCCACCGTCGGCGGGCCGCTGCGCAGGGCGCCGCCGGCGCGGCCGAAGGGGCGGCCCGCGCCGCCGTAGCGGCCGCGCGGGGTGGCCCGCGGGGCACGGTGGGCGGTGGCCCCGGCCGTCCGGGCGGAGCCGAGCAGGGCGCGCAGCGGGGCGAGGGTGTCATTGCTGACGTACCCGGCCCAGACCAGGTCCCAGAGGGCCTCGACGATCTCGGGCTCGGGGGTCTCGGTCAGGCCCTCGGCGCGCAGCCGTTCCACCAGTTGGCGGAAGAACAGGCCGTAGCCGCCGGTCAGGGCCGCCGTCACGGCGGTGTGCACGGGGGTGACGGCGGGCGGGACGGGCTCGGGGCGCAGCAGGTGGGCGTTCTCGGCGAGGTGCAGGCTGATCCAGCCGTCCGTGCCGGGCAGGGCGCCGGCACCGGACCAGCCGATCTCGCCGGCCGCCATCAGCTCGTCCAGCAGACCGGGGGAGTAGTCGGCGAGCCGGGCCGGGAGGATCAGCTTCTCCAGGGCGGAGGCGGGCAGGGCGGTGCCCTGGAGCTGTTCGACCACCCGGACCAGGCCGTCGGGGCCGCGCAGCCGGTGGCCGGCCAGGTGCTGCCACTGCGGGAGGAACGCGGCCAGCGCGCGGGGCGGTACGGGTTCGACCTCCTGGCGCAGGGCGGCCAGCGAACGGCGGCGCAGCCGGCGCAGGACCTCGGCGTCGCACCATTCGACGGTGGCGGTGTGGCCCTCGACCGGGCGGAACTCGCCCTGGACGAGGCGGCCGGTGGCGGTGAGCCGGTGCAGGGTGCCGGTGACGACGGCGGTGCCGAGACCGAAGCGGGCGGCGGCCTCGGCGGCGGTGAACGGGCCGTGGGTGCGGGCGTGCCGGGCGAGCAGGTCGCCCATCGGGTCCTTGACCGGCTCGGTGAAGGCCTCGGGGACGCCGACCGGCAGGGGGGTGCCGAGGGCGTCGCGGAGCCGTCCGGCGTCCTCGACGGCGGCCCAGCGCCGCTCTCCGGCGATCCGGACCTGGATCAGCCGCCGGGCCGCTTCGAGTTCGAGCGCCCAGAGCGGATCGGCGCCGCGGGCGGTCAGTTCGGCCTCGGTGAGCGGGCCGAGCAGGCGCAGTGCGTCGGCGACGCCCTCGGCGTCCTTGATCCGGCGCTCGGGGGTGAGGCGTTGGAGCTCGGCCTCCAGCTCGGCGAGGACCTGCGGGTCGAGCAGCTCCCGCAGCTCGGCCTGGCCGAGGAGTTCGGAGAGCAGCCGGGAGTCGAGGGCGAGGGCGGCGGCGCGGCGCTCGGCGAGCGGGGAGTCCCCCTCGTAGAGGAACTGGGCGACGTAGCCGAAGAGCAGGGAACGGGCGAACGGGGAGGGCTCGGGGGTGGTGACCTCGACCACGCGGACCGCGCGGGATTCGAGGTCCGCCATCAGCTCGACCAGACCGGGGACGTCGAAGACGTCCTGGAGGCACTCCCGGACGGCCTCCAGCACGATCGGGAAGGATCCGTACTCGGAGGCCACCTCGAGGAGTTGGGCGGCGCGCTGGCGCTGCTGCCAGAGCGGGGTGCGCTTGCCGGGGCTGCGCCGGGGGAGCAGCAGGGCGCGGCCGGCGCACTCACGGAAGCGGGAGGCGAACAGGGCGGAGCCGCCGACCTGGTCGGTGACGAGCTGCTCGATCTCGCCGGGGTCGAACAGCGCGGCGTCGGCGCCGACCGGGGCGTCGTCCGGTGAACTCGCCCGCTCCGGCGGCTCCATGGGGAAGTCGAGCAGGTCGGCGTCGGGGAGGCGGAGCACGATGCCGTCGTCGGCGTGCATGACCTGCGGGTCGAGGCCGTGCTTCTCGCGCAGCCGGGCGGCGAGGGCGAGCGCCCAGGGGGCGTGCACCTGCGCGCCGAAGGGGGAGTGGATGACGATCCGCCAGTCGCCGAGTTCGTCGCGGAAGCGCTCGACCACGATGGTGCGGTCGTCCGGGAGGTGGCCGCAGGCGGTGCGCTGTTCGGCGAGGTAGGCGAGCAGATTGGCGGCGGCCCAGTCGTCCAGACCGGCCTGCTGGAGCCGGGCGGTGGCGGCCTCGGGCGGGAGGGCGCCGAGTTCGCGGGTGAACGCGCCCAGGGCGCGGCCGAGTTCGAGCGGGCGGCCGAGGGTGTCGCCCTTCCAGAACGGGAGCCGGCCGGGGATCCCGGGGGCGGGGGTGACCAGCACCTTGTCGTGGGTGATCTCCTCGATCCGCCAGGAGGTGGTGCCGAGGGTGAAGACGTCCCCGACGCGGGACTCGTAGACCATCTCCTCGTCGAGCTCTCCGACCCGGCCGCCGCCCTTCCTGCCCGCTTTCGCCTCGGATGCGGCGGAGCCGGCGATGAAGACGCCGAACAGGCCGCGGTCGGGGATGGTGCCGCCCGAGGTGACGGCGAGCCGCTGGGCGCCGGGGCGGCCGGTGACGGTGCCCGCCACGCGGTCCCAGACCAGGCGGGGGCGGAGTTCGGCGAAGGCGTCCGACGGGTAGCGGCCGGCCAGCATGTCGAGGACGGCGTCGAAGGCGGACTGCGGGAGGGTGGCGAACGGCGCGGCCCGGCGGACCAGGGCGAGCAGGTCGTCCACCGGCCAGGTGTCCAGGGCCGTCATGGCGACCAGCTGCTGGGCGAGCACGTCCAGTGGGTTGCGCGGGATGCGCAGCGCCTCGATCCGCCCGGCCCGCATCCGTTCGGTGACCACCGCGGACTGCACCAGATCGCCCCGGTACTTGGGGAAGAAGACGCCGGTGGAGACGGCGCCGACCTGGTGGCCGGCCCGGCCGACCCGTTGGAGGCCGGAGGCGACCGAGGGCGGGGACTCCACCTGGACGACCAGCTCGACCGCGCCCATGTCGATGCCGAGTTCCAGGCTGGAGGTGGCGACCACGGCGGGCAGCCGGCCGGCCTTCAGCTCCTCTTCGACGAGCGCGCGCTGCTCCTTGGAGACCGAGCCGTGGTGCGCCCGGGCGAGGAGGGGCGGGGCGCCCTTGGCGGTGCCGGACTCGGCCATCAGCTGGGCGGGGGCGTGGGATTCGGGCAGGGGCTCGCCGACGGCGCGCTCGTAGGCGATCTCGTTGAGCCGGTTGCAGAGGCGCTCGGCGAGCCGACGGGAGTTGGCGAAGACGATGGTGGAGCGGTGGGCCTGGACGAGGTCGACGATCCGCTCCTCGACATGCGGCCAGATGGAGGCCTGCCGGGCCGGGTCGGTGTCGGTGGGGGCACCTCCCGGCCGCGAGGCCGGGGGACCGCCGCCGGTGGCGGGGGCGGTGGGCAGGTCGTCCAGGTCGGGGACGGGGACGACCACCGAGAGGTCGAACTCCTTGGCGGCGGCGGGCTGGACGACGGTGGCGCCGCGCCGGGGGCTGAGGAAGCGGGCCACCTCCTCGACCGGGCGGACGGTGGCGGACAGGCCGATCCGGCGGGCCGGGCGCTCCAGCAGCTCGTCCAGCCGCTCCAGGCTGAGGGCGAGGTGGGCACCGCGCTTGGTGCCGGCGACGGCGTGCACCTCGTCGAGGATCACCGTGTCGATGCCGCGCAGGGCCTCCCGGGAGGCGCTGGTGAGCAGGAGGAAGAGCGACTCGGGGGTGGTGATCAGGATGTCCGGCGGGTGGGTGGTGAAGCGGCGGCGGTCGGCGGCGGGGGTGTCGCCGGAGCGGATGCCGACCTGGACCTCGGGCTCGGGCAGGCCGAGCCGGACGGCGGCCTGGCGCAGGCCGGTCAGCGGTGCGCGCAGGTTCCGCTCGACGTCGACGGCGAGGGCCTTGAGCGGGGAGATGTAGAGGACCCGGCAGCGGCGCTTGGGTTCGGCCGGGGGCGGGGTGGTGCTGAGCCGGTCCAGGGCGGAGAGGAACGCGGCGAGGGTCTTGCCGGAGCCGGTGGGGGCGACCACCAGGACGTCGGTCTCCTGCCGGATGGCGTGCCAGGCCTCGGCCTGGGCGGTGGTGGGCGCGGTGAAGGCCCCCGTGAACCAGGCCCGGGTGGCCGGGGCGAATCCGGCCAGCGGATCGGCCGGGGGGCCGGCGGGCGACGGGTTCCGGGTCTGGGGTGCCATGCCCCCATGGTGCCCGGTGGCACTGACAAGGGAGCCGTGGTGGGGCGGTCGCGGCTGTGCCGTCCGGAAGAGCCAAAAAGGCAAAACAGACAATCCGCTCCTATGGTGATTATTCAGACCCGTGATCCTCCCGTGACCACCGGGACCGACGAGCGGAGACCGTGCGATGGCGCAGGTGCACCCGTCCGGCCGCGGTCCCGCCTGCGCCGTCCCGCGCCGCGCCAAGGCGTCGGTCCGCGCCCTGCTCGCGATGCTGCTCACCGCGCTGGTCGTCGTCGGTGCCGTCCCGTACGTGGCCGGGCCGGGGCGGGCCTACCTCAGCTACCTGGTGCTGGCCGAGCAGGAGGACGCCGCCGGGGCCGCCCGGGCCGGGGCCGAGGCGCGTGCCGCGGGCGGGCAGGTCGTCCAGGAGTACCCGCAGATCGGGGCCGTGCTCGCGTACGCGACCGGTGGCTTCGCCGACAAGGTCCGGGGCCGGCCCGGGGTGGCCGCCGTCGGTGCCACCCGGACCGCACCGGTGCCGGGCCCGCCCCGGCCGCTGGCCGGCGCCGGGGACTTCGGTGCCGGTGCCGGTGCCGGCGACAGCGCGGACCGGGCGGACGTCGATGCGGACGGCGGACGGCCGGGTGGCGGCAGCGCGGACGGCGGGGACGACGCCTCCGTCACCGTGCCGGACCCGGGCGAACACGATGCCTGGAATCTCGCCCTGCTCGGCGCGGCCGGCGCCTCGCCCACCCTGCTGCGCGGTCCGGCCGCCGACCCCGGCAGGCCCTCCGCCGACGCGCTGCGCCGGGTGCTGGTCGCGGTGCTCGACTCAGGCGTCGACGACACCCACCCCGACCTGCGCGCCGCGGTCGACCCGAAGAGCTCGGCCTCCTGCGCGGACGGCCGCCCCGACGGGCGGACCGGCGTCTGGCGGCCCGACCCGGGGATCGGCGAGAGCGGCCACGGCACCCACGTCGCCGGGATCGTCGGGGCCGCCCGGGACGGCCGCGGGGTCGCCGGGGTCGCCCCCGGCGTCCGGATCGCGGCGGTCCGGCTGCTCGGCCCGCTCGGCCAGTACTACGCGGAGAACATCGTCTGCGGCATGCTCTGGGCCGCCGACCACGGCGCCAAGGCGATCAACAACAGCTACTTCGCGGACCCGTGGAAGTACAACTGCCCCGAGGACCGGGACCAGGCCGCGCTGATCACCGCCGTGGCCCGGGCCTCCGGGTACGCCCAGCGCCGGGGCGCGGTGGTGGTGGCCTCGGCCGGGAACGACAGCCAGGACCTCGGGGCCGCCAGGACCGACGACCGCAGTCCCAACGACCGCACCTCAGGACCGGCGCAGTCCCGGTACGTCGGCACCGAGTGCGTTCGGCTGCCCGGTGAACTGCCCGGCGTGGTCACGGTCACCGCCGTGAACCGGGACGGCCAGCCGTCCGCCTACTCCAACTACGGGCGTGGAAAGGTCTCGCTGGCCGCCCCGGGGGGAGACCCGGACGGCGGCCCGCAGGGGGCGATCGTCTCCGACTGGCCCGGCGGCCGGTACGCCGCGCTGGCCGGCACCTCGATGGCGGCGGCGCACGTCACCGGCGCGGTCGCGGTGGCCGCGGCGCTGCACCCGGACTGGGGCTCGGACCGGCTCGCCGCGCTGCTGGCCGGCGCCGCGGCGGCCGCCTGTCCGCCCGGCCCGCGGGCCTGCGGCGACCGGCAGTACTACGGCGCGGGGACGCTGGCGCTGCCGCACTGAGCCGCCCCTGCCGGGCGACCGCGAACGCCCGGCAGGGGGCGGAAAACCCGGTGACAGGTGGGGCACGATCGGCGACGATCGGGGGCATGACCGTCTTCCTGACCACCGAGCGGCTGGTGCTGCGCCGCTTCACCGGGGCCGACGTGGACCACCTGGTGGAGCTGGACGGCGACCCCGAGGTGATGCGGTACCTCACCGGCGGCCGGGCCACCCCGCGCGAGGTGGTCGAGCGCGAGGTGCTGCCGCGCTTTCTCGACCACTACGAGCGGTACGGCACGCTCGGCTGGTGGGCCGCCGAGGAGCGGGTGGGCGGTGCCTTTCTCGGCTGGTTCGAGTTCCGGCCGACCGGCACGGAGGACCGGGGCGAGGTCGAACTCGGCTATCGGCTGCGCCGGTCGGCCTGGGGGCGGGGCTACGCCACGGAAGGCGCGCGGGCGCTGGTCCGCCGGGGCTTCGAGGAGCTCGGTGTGCGCCGGGTGGTCGCGTACACGATGACGGTCAACAGTGGTTCGCGGCGGGTGATGGCGAAGGCCGGGCTCTCCTGTGTGCGGACCTTCCACGAGGACCACCCCGAGCCGATTCCCGGCAGCGAGCTGGGCGAGGTCGAGTACGCGCTGGAGGCGGCGGGCCGGAGGCCCTGAGGCCGCCTCGGCCGCGGCGCCCCGGCCCGGGTCCGGGATACTGGTGGCCATGAGGCTGACGGAGTTCTGGCGACGGATGTACGCGCACTTCGGTGAGGCGTACGCGGAGTCCTTCGCCTCTGATCATGTGATGAGCGAGCTGGGCGGGCGGACGATCCGGCAGGCGCTGGACGCGGGCTGGGAGGCCAAGGACGTCTGGCGTGTGGTCTGTGACACCCAGGGAGTCTCGTCGCTGCTGCGCTGAGCCGGTGCCCGGTGCTCGGGCGGGCGACGGCGATGGGCCAGACTGTCCGAGTGACAAGCAGTGCAGAACAGCAGAATTCGGACAGGTTGACGCAGGTCGTCGACGAGGCCCCGGGCCCGCAGCCCGCACCGCCGCAGCCCGAGCCGTTGCAGCCCGCGCCGCCGCTGTCCCCGGACGCGGGCGGCGGGCTCTGGGGCACCGGGATGCCGCGCTGGCTGCCCCGGGCGATGGTGCTGGCGCTGGTCCTGGTCGGGCTGTTCCAGCTCGCCGACTGGGCCTTCCACCAGCTGATCGACCTCTTCGTGATGCTGCTGGTCTCCTTCTTCCTCTCGCTGGCGCTGGAGCCGGCCGTGGACCGGATGGCGGCCCGGGGTGTGCGGCGCGGCATCGGCACCTTCCTGGTCTTCGTCGCGGTCGTGGTCGCCGTGGCCGGATTCCTGACCGCGCTCGGGACCCTGCTGGTCGATCAGGTGGCGAAGATCGCCGGGGACCTGCCGCATCTGCTCGACAATCTGATCAACTGGATCAACAAGACCTTCCATCAGGACCTGTCGCTGGACGAGCTGCAGAAGAAGCTGCTCAAGGACTCCGGCGCCATCGAGAGCTACGCCCAGCAGGCCGCCGACAACGTCTGGGGCGTCTCCTCCACCCTGATCGGCGGGCTGTTCCAGGCCTTCACGGTCGGCCTCTTCACCTTCTACTTCACCGCCGAGGGCCCCAGGGTGCGCCGGACGGTCTGCTCGATGCTGCCGCCCGCCAAGCAGGGCGAGGTGCTGCGGGCCTGGGAGATCGCGCTGGCCAAGACCGGCGGCTACCTGTACTCGCGCGCGCTGCTCGCGGTCGCGTCGGCGCTGGCGCACTGGGTGATGTTCGCGCTGCTGGACCTGCCGTACTCGGTCGCGCTGGCGATCTGGGTCGGCGTCATGTCCCAGTTCGTGCCCACCATCGGCACCTATCTGGCCGGTGCGCTGCCGGTGCTGGTCGCGCTCACCGTGGAGCCGGTGGACGCGCTCTGGGTGCTGGCGTTCGTGGTGGTCTACCAGCAGATCGAGAACTACCTGCTGCACCCGAGGATCACCGCGAAGACGGTGGACGTGCACCCGGCCGTGGCGTTCGGCGCGGTGATCGCGGGCGCGGCGCTGCTCGGTGCCGTCGGCGCGCTGATCGCCATTCCGGCGGCGGCCACCCTGCAGGGCTTCGTCGGCACCTATGTGCGCCGGTACGAGGTCGCCACCGACCCGCGGATCGACCGGGGGGAGCAGCGACGCGCCCGGCGGGAGCTGCGCCGGAAGGCGGCGAGCCGGTTGCGGCGGATGGTCGGGGCGGGCGAGCAGCAGAACGGAACCGCAGGTCGGGGGCGGGGCGACGAAGGCGAGGAGGGGTAGCGGGGGGCGGCCGGGCGGCTTGTGCGAACGAATCCCGCTTGAATCGAACAGATGTTCTTTGTACTCTCCGGCGAAGAGTTTTCCACAGGCGGAGCCCGGTCTGGGCCGATTGTCGGTGGGACGCGCTAGCGTCGAGAACGATGAAGCGCACAGCACAGAACCCGAGGGTGGAAGCCATGGCAGGTACGGACCGCGAGAAGGCTCTTGAGACCGCGCTCGCCCAGATCGAGCGGCAGTTCGGCAAGGGCTCGGTGATGCGCCTGGGCGAGAAGGCCAACGAGCCGATCGACGTGATCCCCACCGGGTCCACCGCCCTGGACGTCGCCCTCGGGGTCGGCGGCATCCCGCGCGGCCGGGTGGTCGAGATCTACGGCCCCGAGTCCTCCGGCAAGACCACGCTGACCCTGCACCTGGCGGCCAACGCCCAGCGGGCCGGCGGCACGGTCGCGTTCGTGGACGCGGAGCACGCGCTCGATCCGGAGTACGCGAAGAAGCTCGGTGTGGACACCGACGCCCTGCTGGTCAGCCAGCCGGACACGGGTGAGCAGGCACTGGAGATCACCGACATGCTGATCCGCTCCGGCGCGATCGACCTGGTGATCATCGACTCCGTCGCGGCGCTCGTCCCGCGTGCGGAGATCGAGGGCGAGATGGGTGACTCGCACGTCGGTCTGCAGGCCCGACTGATGAGCCAGGCGCTGCGCAAGATCGCCGGTGCGCTGAACCAGTCGAACACCACCGCGGTGTTCATCAACCAGCTCCGCGAGAAGATCGGCGTCATGTTCGGCTCGCCGGAGACCACGACCGGTGGCCGGGCGCTGAAGTTCTACGCCTCCGTCCGCCTGGACATCCGCCGGATCGAGACCCTCAAGGACGGCACCGAGGCGGTCGGTAACCGCACGCGCGTCAAGGTCGTCAAGAACAAGGTCGCCGCGCCGTTCAAGCAGGCCGAGTTCGACATCCTCTACGGCGTGGGCATCAGCCGCGAGGGCGGTCTGATCGACATGGGCGTCGAGCACGGCTTCATCCGCAAGTCGGGTGCCTGGTACACCTACGAGGGCGACCAGCTCGGCCAGGGCAAGGAGAACGCCCGTAACTTCCTGCGGGACAACCCCCAGCTCGCCGACGAGATCGAGAAGAAGATCAAGAGCAAGCTCGGTATCGGCCCGAAGACGGAGGAGCCGGCCGAGGGCGAGGCGCCGGCCGCCGCCGAGAGCGGGGCCAAGCCGATCACCGCGACCGTCACCAAGACGGCCGCGGCGAAGAAGACGGCGGCGGCCGCCAAGGCCTGAACCGTTGACACAGCACAACACGGTGACGGGCGACGGCCCGGCGGGCCCGGACGACGACTACGGGCCGCCGGACTGGTTCGCCGCGGTGGCCGAGCCGGAGCCGGACCCAGGGGGGGAACCGGAGCCGGAGCGGGCCTCCCGGCGGGCGCCGTCGCGGCGGGCCGGCCGGGCGCCGGGCCAGGCGGCACGTGGCCCGGAGACGGGCCCTGGGCCGATGGACGCCGTGGGGGGCGGGCTCGGGCTGGTGTCCGCGTCGGACCTGCCCACGGGCCGGCGCCGACGCCGTTCGGCGCTGGAGGAGGAGGCAGCCCCCGGTCGCCGGGCCGGGGGAGAGGCGGCCGGTCACGGGGGTGCGGCCGCCTCCTCCTCTGACACCGGGCCGCGCGCGCGTCGGGCCCGCACCCGGGCGGAACGCGATGAGCGCGACGGCCGCGACGAACGTACCGGTCTCGACGATCGTGACGGCCGCGATGACGCCCCGGAGCCCGGGGCGGCCCGGCGGACGAAGCCGGCCAAGCGGTCCGGACAGCCCGGGAGGTCCGGGGCGGAGGAGACGGCCGACCCCGAGGCCCGGGCCCGGGACATCTGCCTGCGGCTGCTCACCGGTGCGGCCAAGACCCGCAAGCAGCTCGCCGACGCCCTGCGCAAGCGGGAGATCCCGGACGAGGTCGCCGACGGGGTGCTGACCCGGCTGGAAGAGGTCGGGCTGATCGACGACGCGGTCTTCGCCCAGGCCTGGGTGGAGTCCCGGCACGCCGTCCGCGGTCTCTCCCGGCGCGCGCTGGCCCAGGAGCTGCGGACCAAGGGGGTGGCCGGCGACCTGGTCGAGCAGGCCGTCGCGCAGCTCGACCAGGACGACGAGGAGGACGCGGCCCGGGCCCTGGTCGAACGCAGACTGCGGGTGACCAGAGGCCTGGAGCGGCAGGCCCGGATGCGCCGACTGGTCGGCATGCTGGCCCGGCGCGGCTACTCCGAGGGGCTTGCCTACCGGGTGGTCCGGGAGGTGCTGGACGAGGAGGAGTCCGGCGAGGGCTGCATGGACGGTCCGTCAGGCGAGGAGTGGGAGTGATCACGCCGTTGTGCCGGAGTTGGCCAACTCCCAGGCCAGTATTGACCGTTTCGTAACCCGCGCTTAGCCTCGCACTCAGTGCGGGAGCACCCCGATCACACCTCGGGCAGGCCTGTCCGAGGCCCGGTCGCGGGCGGTTCCGGGCGGCGTGCCGCGCAGGGACGGGGAGTGGGCAGGATGAGGATCGCGGTGAGCACCGGATCGGTAGCCTCCCTGCTGCTGGCGGGCGTCCTGATCGTCGTCGTGGTGTCGGCCTGGCTGATGGTCCGGCGCCTCCAGGCCGTACAGCGGCGCTCCACCGCCGAGACGGAGCGGACCCGGCGCTGGGCCGAGGAACAGGCCGCCCGGCAGCGGGCCGAACTCGACCGCCGGGAAGAGCGGTTGACCGAGGAGCTGGGCCGGCTTCGCGTACAGGAGGGCGAACTCGCCCAACGGTCCGTCGACTTGGAGCGCGCCCGGAGCGAGGCCATCGAACTGGTGGCACATCGGGCGAGGGCGCTGGAACGGGCGGCCGGGCTGTCGGCCGAGCAGGCCCGGGCCGAACTCGTCCGGGAGGCCGAGGCCGAGGCGCGGCGGGAGGCGGCCGTCACCGTCCGGGAGATCGAGCGCGCGGCCAAGGAGGAGGGCGAGCGACTGGCCCGGGGGATCGTCGCCGGGGCGATCCAGCGGCTGGCCGGCGAGCAGACCGCCGAGACGGCGGTGTCGGTGTTCCGGCTGCCGAACGAGGAGATGAAGGGCCGGATCATCGGCCGCGAAGGCCGCAACATCCGGGCCTTCGAATCCGTCACCGGCGTCAATCTGATCGTCGATGACACCCCGGCCTCGGTACAGCTCTCCTGCTTCGACCCCGTCCGCCGGGAGACCGCCCGGCTCACCCTGGAACAGCTGGTCGAGGATGGCCGGATCCACCCGCTGCGGATCGAGCACGTCCACGAGCGCAGCCGTGAGGAGGTGGCGCGGCGTTGTGTGCGGGCCGGTGAGGACGCCCTCCTGGCCGTGCGGATCGACGGCATGCACCCGGAGCTGGTCCGGACCCTCGGCACGCTGCGCTACCGGGCCTCGTACGGCCAGAACGTGCTCGGGCACCTGGTCGAGTCCGCGCACCTGGCCGGGATGATGGCCGCCGAACTCGGGGTGGCCCCGGAGCCGGTGCGGCGCTCGGCGCTGCTGCACGACATCGGCAAGGCCCTGACGCACGAGGTCGAGGGCAGCCATGCGGCGGTCGGGGCGGAGTTCGCCCGTCGGCACGGGGAGTCGGCGGAGGTGGTGCACGCGATCGCGGCGCACCACGGAGAGGTGGAGCCGCGGACGGTGGAGGCGGTGCTGACCCAGGCCGCCGACGCCTGTTCGGGCGGTCGGCCGGGGGCGCGCAAGGAGTCGGCGGAGGTCTATGTGCGCCGGCTGGAGCGGCTGGAGGAGATCGCCCGGGCACACGAGGGGGTGGCCGCGGTGTACGCGATGCAGGCCGGCCGCGAGGTGCGGGTGATGGTGCGGCCGGAGGTGGTGGACGACCTCGGGGCACAGGTGATCGCCCGCGAGGTCGCCAAGCAGGTGGCGGAGGAGCTGACCTACCCGGGACAGATCCGGGTGACGGTGGTCCGGGAGAGCCGGGTCACCGAAGTGGCCCGCTGAGGCCGGACCGGTCGGGTCGGACGCCGGGCCCCGCGGAGGTGGCCCGGCTACGCGAGTCCGCCCGGGCGCCGGACGGACCGGACGGCACCGTGCGGGGTGGGCTGCGGGGTGGGCTGGGGCGAAGCCTGCGGGGCGGACCGAGGCCCGGGCCCAGGGGCCTGCTCCGGGCCCGGCTCCGGGTCGGGGGCGCCGGGGAGCGGCGCCGGGCCGCCCCGGGCCCGGTCGGCCAGCGCCTGGAGGTCCTCGGCCGCCGCGCCCTGGGTGATCCCGACCAGGTGGCCGTCCGGCCGGATCAGCAGCACGGTGTGCGGGCCCGCGCCCGGGTACTCCTCGGTGACCAGTACCTCGGCCGGCACCGGCAGCGCCGCGGCGACCTCGGCGAGCCGGGGCATCAGCCCGGCGCCCAGCCAGTGTTCGGCGGACCAGACGGCGGTGCCGGGGGCGACGAGCAGCAGCAGGAAGGTCGCGCCGAGCCGGGCGTGCAGCTGGTCGGGGGTGCCGTCGGTGGAGAGCACCGGCAGGTCAGGGACGAGCACGCCGGGCGCGGTGGTGGGCAGCAGCTCGCTGAGTGAGGTCGTCCCGCGCGTGCCGCGCTGCACCGGCACCCGGGCGGGGACACCGGAGGGGGCCGCCGGGTAGGCGGGGGCGCCGCCGAAGCGGCCGGTGCCCAGCTGGCCGTCGGCGAGCAGCGGCGCGTGCTTGCGGAACGATCCGGTGAGCAGCGACCGCCGGGTCTGCTGCCAGCCGCGCAGCGGGCGCAGCATCGGCATGGCCTGGTCGACTGCGCGCAGCCGGGCACCGACCGCGCCGCGCCGCTCGGCCTCGTACCCGTCGAGCAGTGAGCCGCCGGGCTGGGGGCCGCCGGAGTGGAGGTGCCAGGCGAGGGCGAGCCGCCAGGCGAGGTTGTCGGCGTCGCGCAGCCCGTCGGCGAGGTTCTGCATGCCGAGGGCGCCGTGCAGGTGGGCGGCGTCGCCGGCGAGGAAACAGCGGCCGCTGCGGAAGCGGGCGGCGAGGCGCTGCTGGGCGGTGTGGTCGGCGGCGGCGAGCAGCTCGTACCGGGGCAGTTCGCCGCACCAGCCGGTGAGGGTGGAGGTCACCCGGGTGAGCAGGGTGTCCCCGGTGACGATGCCGGGCCAGGTGGCGTGCGGGTCCACCGGTTCGGTGGCGGCGGGCCGGCCGGGGGGCAGCCGCCAGTCGAGGCGCCAGACGCCGTCCGGCAGCGGGCGGGCGGAGGCCTCGCGGTCGCCGCGCCACGGGGGTTCGCGGTGCAGCCGGGCCTCGTTGAAGGGGAGGTCCACGCGGACGGTGGCGATGGCGTTGCGGTCGACGGCCGGGCGTCCGGGGAAGCGGATCCTCAGCAGCTTGCGGACCGCGGAGCGGGCGCCGTCGCAGCCGACCAGGTGGCTGCCGCGCCACCAGGTCTCGGTGCCGTTCTGCGGGTTGCGGGTGCGGACGCTGACACCGTCGCGGTCCTGTTCGAGTTCGGTCACCCGGTTCAGCGGGACGAGGCGGACCAGCGGGGTGCCGGTCAGGGCGTCGCGCAGGCCGCGCTGGAGGCGGTGCTGCGGCAGGTGCAGGACGGGGGTGCCGGCGAGGTCGATCCGGAGTACCTCCTGGCGGCGGCGCCAGATGGTGAAGGCGTCCCACTGGGCGGCGTCGGAGACGGCCCTCGGGTAACCGATCCGGGTCAGGAAGGCGGCGGTGTCGGCGCCGAGGACGACGCTGCGCGGACCCTCGGGACAGAGCCCCGAACCCTCGTCCAGGACTATCGTCGGCACCTCGTGCCGGGCGAGCGCGAGGGCCAGGGCCAGACCGACCGGTCCGGCCCCGACCACGATCACCGGGTCCATGCCGGGACCTCCGGGCGGGGGCGGGCCGGCGGGGCGGCGTCATACGCGGTGACCCGCCCGTTCGCGGCCGGGCGTCCGGAACCGGCGGGGCGCTCGGGACCCGACACGCACACTCCTCGCTCTGGCGCTCCTGCGTCGTCTGTCGCTCGTCGCTTTCCGCGTCGGCGCGCCCTCTGGCGCAGAGCGAGGATGGTCCCGGATGGTGTCACGAAGAGCAATGCAACAGTTCACCTGCGTGTCCGTCAAGCAGCAGCCGATGTGCGCCGGTTCGCGCCGCGGCGGCCGCGCGCTTCGATCCACCGGGCGAGCGCGGTGAGCAGCAGGCACATCGCGATGTAGATCGGCCCGATCACCAGGACGACGGGGATGTAGGGGAAGCCCGCGGCGTTGATCGGCTGACTGGCGATCGCCTTACCGACGAACAGCAGCTCGTGGTAGGTGATGATGAAGCCGAGCGAGGTGTCCTTCAGGGTGACGACCAGCTGCCCGATCATCGACGGCAGCATCGAGCGCACCGCCTGCGGCACCAGGATGGTGGTCATCACCTGGGTCTTGCGCAGGCCGAGCGCGTACGCGGCCTCGCCCTGGCCGCGCGGGACGGCGTTGACGCCGGTACGGATGATCTCGGCCTGCACGGAGCCGTTGTAGAGGGTGAGCCCGAGGACCAGGGCCCACATCGGCTCCTTGGCGAAGAAGGCGTAGTAGAGCGCGACGATCAGGATCAGCAGCGGCATCGCCCGGAAGAACTGGACGAAGGTGGTGGCCGCCCAGCGCACCGACCGGTGGTCGGAGAGCCGGCCGGCCGCCAGGAGCGCGCCCAGCGCGAGCGAGAGCACCGCCGCCAGGGCGAAGGCCTCCAGGGTGGCCAGCAGTCCGTCGACGATCCGCTGCTGGACGGTGCTGTACTCGAACGCCTCCCAGAGCTGGGAGTCGAACTGGCCGTTCCCGGCGAGGCTCGCGATCACGTACCAGAGCAGGGCGGCGATGCCGGCCAGCGACAGCGCGCCGAACAGCCGGTACCGGGCGCGGGCCCGGGGGCCGGGGGCGTCGTAGAGGACGCCGGCCGTGGCGGAGCGGGTGAAGAGGGAGCTCATCGGGCCACCGCCAGTCGGTCTTCCAGGAAGCGGAACAGCAGGGCGACGGTGGCGCTGATCACCAGATAGGCGCAGGCCACCCAGAAGAAGATCGCGAAGATCGAGTAGCCGCGCTCGGAGAGCGTCTGCTGCACGCTGTACAGCTCGCTCACGCTGAACGCGCCGGCGATCGCGGAGTTCCTCGGCAGGGCGATGAAGACGCTGCTCATCGGCGCCAGTACGGTCCGGGCGGCCTGCGGCAGGACGATCAGGGTGAGGGTCTGGCCGAAGGTCATGCCGAGGCTGCGGGCGGCCTCCGCCTGGCCGAGCGGCACGGTGTTGATGCCCGAGCGCAGCACCTCGCAGACGAAGGACGCGGTGTAGCCGCCCAGTGCCAGCACCGCGAAGGTGAGGTGGCTGAAGTGCACGCCGAGCGGTGGAAGCCCGAACTCGACGGCGAAGAACAGCAGGGTCAGCGGGGTGTTGCGGAAGAACGTCACCCAGGCGGTGCCGAAGCCGCGCAGCGCCGGGACGGGGGAGACCCGGAAGGCCGCCAGCAGGGTGCCCAGCAGCAGGGCGAGCAGGGCGCTGAGCGCGCTCAGCTCGATCGTCTGCAGGAAACCGTCGCGGAACAGCGCGAAGTTGTCGTCCTCGAACAGTATGCCCATGTGGCGGCCCTCCTCTCAGGAGCGGTCAGGAACGGTCGGAAGCGACGGAGGGATCAGTACCGCTCCAGGGCCGGCGGCTGCGGGGCGGCCGAGCCGGAGAGGCCGAGGGTGGCGTCGTACGCCTTCTTCCAGTCGCCGTTGTCCTGGTGGGCCTTGAGGGCGTCGCTGATGGCCGCGCGCAGCACCGCGTCGTCCTTGTTCAGGCCGACGCCGTAGTTCTCCTTGGTGAACGGCTGGCCGACCACCTTGAGCTTGGGCGCGTACTTGGAGGCGTAGCCCTTGAGGATGGCGTCGTCGGTGGTGACGGCGTCGACCTCGCCGGACAGCAGCTTCTCCACGCAGGCGGAGTAGGTGTCGAACTGGGTGATCTTCGCGTTGTACGGCTGGATGTTCTTGATCGAGGTGGAGCCGGTGGCCGTGCAGACGTTCTTGCCGTTGACCGAGTCCGGGCCGGTGATGGCGGTGTTGTCCGCCTTCACCAGCAGGTCCTGCCCGGCGATGTAGTACGGGCCGGCGAAGGAGACCAGCTTCTTGCGCTCGTCGTTGATGCTGTAGGTGCCGACGTAGAAGTCGATCTGGTTCTTGGCGATGGCCGGCTCGCGCTGCGAGGAGACCAGCGTCTGCCACTTGATCTGCTGCGGGGTGAAGCCGAGGTCGGCGGCGACCATCTTGGCGATCTCGATGTCGAAGCCGCTGCGGTCACCGCTGGCGATGTCCTCGAAGCCGAGGAACGGCTGGTCGGACTTGGCGCCGATGATCAGCTGGCCGCGCTTCTTGGCCTCGGCGAAGACCGGCGAGCCGTCCAGCTTGGCGTCGGTCTTGACGGTGTAGGTGGGCAGCTTCGGGGCGTTGCTCGCGGTCGCGGCGGCGTCGCCGGGCGAGCCGTCCTTGCCGCAGGCGGTGGCGGTGAGCGCGATGGCACAGAGCGCGACGGCGAAGGTGCGACGAGTCCTCATGAGGGTGGATCTCCTCGGGCTGGGCCACGGTTCTACCGGGCGCTGGCGTCTGGACGGTGCATGCGACGGCGCGGGCGGGCGGCGCGCTTGCCGCCGCTGACCGCGCGTCAACTCGGAGCGGTCATCGGAACGGTCAGTGGTGCAGGATCTTCGAGAGGAAGTCCTTGGCGCGTTCGCTGCGGGGTGCGGTGAAGAAGGCCTCGGGGGTGTTCTGCTCGACGATCCGGCCGTCCGCCATGAAGAGCACGCGGTTGGCGGCGGACCGGGCGAAGCCCATCTCGTGGGTGACGACGACCATCGTCATGCCGTCCGCGGCCAGTTGGCGCATGACCTCCAGCACCTCGTTGATCATCTCCGGGTCGAGTGCCGAGGTGGGCTCGTCGAAGAGCATCACCTTGGGGTTCATCGCCAGCGCCCGGGCGATCGCCACGCGTTGCTGCTGGCCGCCGGAGAGCTGGGCCGGGTACTTGTCCGCCTGCGCGCCGACGCCGACCCGCTCCAGCAGGTCCCGGGCGGTCCGCACCGCCTGTTCGCGGGCGATCCCGCGGACCTTGACCTGGCCGAGCACCACGTTCTCCAGCACGGTCTTGTGCGCGAACAGGTTGAAGCTCTGGAAGACCATGCCGACCTCGGCCCGGAGCCTGGCCAGCTCCCGGCCCTCGGCGGGCAGCGGGCGGCCGTCGATGGTGATCGTGCCGGAGTCGATCGTCTCCAGCCGGTTGATCGTCCGGCAGAGGGTCGACTTGCCCGAGCCGGAGGGTCCGATCAGGACCACCACCTCGCCCTCGGTGATCTCCAGGTCGATGTCCTGGAGCACGTGCAGGGCGCCGAAGTGCTTGTTCACCCCGCTCAGCACCACCAGCGGAGCGGGCGTGGCGCTGGCGTCCTCGGTGGGGCCCTCGGTCATCGCGCCTGCTCCCTCGTGTCGGCCCGGAGAGCTGAACTCCCTTGGGCGGCAGTGGTGGTACGAAATCCGGGGGCCGCAGCCGGCGGAGCCGCGGCCCCCGGTGGGGTGACCATAGGAGCCCTGACGATGTCACGTCAGCCGATCTGAGCGGAACTTGAGGATCACGATCCGGCCACACGCCGGGCGGGCACTGTTCACGCGCGTCCGGTACGGGCACGGTGACAGCGGGCACCCGCCCCGCCGCGCGCCGTCCCGCGCGGTTCCGGACCGTGGCCGAGCCTGGCGCCGGACGGCCCGCTGGCCCATACTGCGCAGAACCGGGACCTGCCCGGTGGGGCCCGTGAACACCGCACGACACCCCTGGGAACACCGCACGACACCCCTGGAAACGTCGGAGGAAGGAGGAACGATGCGACTGCTGCTCGTAGAGGACGACGAACGCGTGGCCGCCGCGCTGGTCGCGGTCCTGGGCCGGCACGGCTTCCAGGTCAGGCACGCCCGCAGCGGGCACGAGGCGCTCGACGCGCTGGTGCCGGACGGCCACGACCCGTACCGGGTGGTCCTGCTCGACCTCGGGCTGCCCGACCGCGACGGCTTCGAGGTGTGCAGCCGGATCCGGGCCGGCAGCGGCGTGCCGGTGATCATGGTGACCGCGCGAGCCGACATCCGCTCCCGGATCCACGGGCTCAACCTCGGCGCCGACGACTACGTCACCAAGCCGTACGACATGGGCGAACTGCTCGCCCGCATCCACGCCGTGGCCCGGCGCGGCGCCGCGCCCACCGCCGCCGCGGCCCCCGCGCCCGACACGGTGCCGCAGCAGCGCGGGCCGCTGGAGTCCCGCGGCATCCGGATCGACCGCGAGCGCCGCCGGGTCAGCGTGGACGGCCGCGACGTGCCGCTCACCCGCAAGGAGTTCGACCTGCTGGCGCTGCTCGCCCAGAGCCCCGGCGTGGTCTACCGGCGCGAGCAGATCTTCAGCGAGGTCTGGCGCAGCGGCTGGGAGGGCAACGGCCGCACCCTGGAGGTGCACATCGGCTCGCTGCGCACCAAGCTCGCCCTGCCCGGCCTGGTCGAGGCCGTCCGGGGCGTCGGCTACCGGCTGATCGCCGAGTCCCCGGCCTCCGCCGGGCAGCCGCCCCCGGCCCGCGCGGAGCGCTGACCGCACGTGCGCAACCGCCTGCTCGGCATCCTGCTCGCGCTGATGCTCTGCGTGCTGGCCGCCCTCGGGCTGCCGCTGGCCGCGGCGTTCGCCGCCGCCGAGCAGAGCCGGGTGCTGGTCGACCGGATCGACGACGCCGCCCGGTTCGCCCAGGACCTGCCCACCGCGGGCCCCTCGGCCCCGGAGACGGCCGTCAAGGGCGAGCCCGGGCCGGCGCCGGGCGAGCTCGGCCGGCGGCACGCGCTGGACGCCGAGGTGGCCCGCTACCACGAGCTGTACGGGGTGAGGCTGGGCATCTTCCAGCGTGACGGCGTCCCCATCGCCGCCGCCCCGGCGGACTGGCGGGTGCCCGCCGGCGGCTGGGGCGAGCAGGCCTTCCAGGAGGCGCTGGACGGGCGGCGCAGCCACAACCCGCGGCAGGTCTGGCCGTGGACCACCGACGGGACGCTGACCATCGCCGCCCCGGTGGTCCGGGACGGCGACGTGGTGGCGGTGGTGCTCAGCGAGTCCCCGACCGGCCCGATGCGCGCCCGGGTGCTGCACAGCTGGCTGGTGATCGGGGCCGGCGAGGCGGCCGCGATGATCGTCGCGGTGCTGCTGGCCGTACGCCTCACCGAGTGGGTGCTGCGCCCCGTCCGCACCCTCGACCGGGCCACCCACTCCATCGCCACCGGCCGGATGGCCGCCCGGGTGGCACCCGGCGGCGGACCGCCCGAGCTCCAGCGTCTCGCCCGGTCGTTCAACGAGATGGCCGACCATGTGGTGCTCGCCCTGGACCAGCAGAAGGCCTTCGTCGCGGACGCCTCGCACCAGCTGCGCAACCCGTTGGCGGCGCTGATGCTGCGGGTCGAGCTGCTGGGCATGGAGCTGCCCGAGGGACACGAGGAGGAGCTCGGCGGGGTCCGGGAGGAGGGCACCCGGCTCGCCCGGGTGCTGGACGACCTGCTCGGGCTGGCCACCGCCGAGCACGCCCGCCCCGAGCCCGAGCCGACCGATCTGGCCGCGCTCACCCTGGCCCGGGTGGACGCCTGGCGGCCGGTGGCGGTGCGGCGCGGGATCGAACTCGGCCGGGAGGGGCCGGCGCTGGCACTCGGCATGGCCGACCCGATCGGCTTCGGCAGCGCGCTGGACGCGGTGCTGGACAACGCGCTGAAGTTCGGGCCGGCCGGCAGCCGGGTGCGGCTGCTGGTCGCGGTGCAGCGCAAGGAGATCGCGGTGACCGTCTCGGACAACGGGCCCGGCCTCACCGAGGAGGAGCTGTCCCGGGCCGGCGACCGGTTCTGGCGCAGTGCGCGCCATCAGAACGTGGACGGCTCCGGCCTCGGCCTCTCCATCGCCCGCACCCTGCTGCAGGCCGGCGGCGGCTCGCTCACCTTCGCCCCGGTGAAGCCGACCGGCCTCGCGGTGACCCTGGCGGTGCCGCGGCCGGAGAAGGGCCGGGCGTAGCACCCCTGTCCCGCGGTTTCCCGGGCCTCAGGGCTTCAGGGCTTCACCGAGCGGTAGTAGCGCATCGCGCCCTCGTGCAGCGGGAGCGGGTCGGTGTAGACGGCGGTGCGCAGATCGACCAGCTGGGCGGCGTGGACCTTGGCGCCGATCTGGTCCCGGCTGTCTATCACCGCCCTGGTCATGCCCTGGACCAGATCGGTGTCCACATCGTCCCGGGTGATCAGCAGGTTGGGCACGGCCACGGTGGCGACGGCGTCCGCCGGTTCGGCGCCGGGGTAGGTGCCCTTGGGGATGGTGGCGGCCCGGTAGGCGTCGGTGCCGCCGCCCGGGACCTGGTGGACGGCCTCGGCGAGGTCGCCGAGCGGCACGATCCTGATCGGTGTGTGCTCCGAGAGATCGGTGAGCGCGCTGGTCGGCAGGCCGCCGGACCAGAAGAAGGCGTCCAGCCGGCCCGCCCGCAGCTCGTCGACCGCGTCGCCGATGCCCAGCATGGCGGGCTTGATGTCGTGGTCCGGGTCGAGCCCGGCCGAGGAGAGCAGCCGCCTGGTCACCAGGTTCACCCCGGACAGCGACTGGCCGACGCCGACCCGCAGGCCCTTCAGGTCGGCGGCCCGGTGCACCGGCGAGGAGGCCGGCACGATCAACTGGAAATAGTCGTCGTAGAGCCGGGCGATGGCCCGCAGCCGCTCCTTGCCGGGGCCGGAGTACTGGGCGACGGCGTCGGCGGTGGCGATGGCGAAGTCGTCCTGGCCACCGGTCACCCGGGCGAGGTTGTCGAGCGAGCCCTGCGAGTTGTCCAGCCGCAGCCGTACCCCCGGCATCGCCTTGGCGATGTGCGTCTGCAACAGCTGCCCGTACCGGTCGTACACGCCGCGCTGCACCCCGGTGGCGAAGCCCGTCTCGCCGCGCGGATAGGAGGGCGAGCGGCCGGTCGAGAGCCACCAGCCGCCGAGCCCCGCGGCCACCAGCACCAGGACCAGCACGGTCCGCCAGAGCGGGCTGTGCGCCGCCGCGCGGACGGCGGTGCCGAGTCGGTGCGGAGAGCTGGGGGCCATGCAGGGATAGTGCCAGTCCGCCGGGGCGAACGGGAGGGGCGACCGGCGGGGAAAGCGTTTCGCGGCTGCCCGTACCCTGGTCTGGTGAGCGGTGAGAGCGGATTGAAGAGCTACAAGGTCGTCACGTACGGCTGCCAGATGAACGTCCACGACTCCGAGCGCCTGTCCGGGCTGCTGGAGGACGCCGGGTACGTGAAGGCCGGGCAGGACGGCGACCCCGACCTGGTCGTGTTCAACACCTGCGCGGTGCGCGAGAACGCCGACAACAAGCTGTACGGCAACCTCGGGCAGCTGGCGCCGGTCAAGAGCCGCCACAAGGGCATGCAGATCGCCGTCGGCGGCTGCCTGGCACAGAAGGACCGCGACACCATCGTCCGCAAGGCCCCCTGGGTGGACGTGGTGTTCGGCACCCACAACATCGGGCACCTGCCCGCGCTGCTGGAGCGGGCCGCGATCGAACGGAAGGCCCAGGTCGAGATCCTGGAGTCGCTGGAGACCTTCCCCTCCACCCTGCCCACCCGCCGCGAGTCCGCGTACGCCGCGTGGGTCGCCATCTCGGTCGGCTGCAACAACACCTGCACCTTCTGCATCGTGCCCGCGCTGCGCGGCAAGGAGGAGGACCGCCGCCCCGGCGACGTCCTCGCCGAGATCGAGGCGCTGGTCGGCGAGGGCGTCATCGAGGTGACCCTGCTCGGCCAGAACGTCAACGCCTACGGCTCCGACCTGGGCGACCGCGAGGCCTTCTCCAAGCTGCTGCGCGCCGCCGGGCAGATCGAGGGCCTGGAGCGGATCCGCTTCACCTCGCCGCACCCGCGCGACTTCACCGACGACGTGATCGCCGCGATGGCCGAGACCCCGAACGTGATGCACCAGCTGCACATGCCGCTGCAGTCCGGCTCGGACACCGTGCTCAAGGCGATGCGCCGCTCCTACCGGCAGGAGCGCTTCCTCGGCATCATCCGGAAGGTGCGCGAGGCGATGCCGGACGCGGCCATCTCCACCGACATCATCGTGGGCTTCCCCGGCGAGACCGAGGAGGACTTCGAGCAGACCCTGCACACGGTCCGCGAGGCCCGCTTCACCAACGCCTTCACCTTCCAGTACTCCAAGCGCCCCGGCACCCCGGCCGCCGAGATGGCCGACCAGGTGCCGAAGGCCGTCGTGCAGGCCCGCTACGACCGGCTGATCGCGCTCCAGGAGGAGATCTCCTGGGAGGAGAACAAGAAGCAGGTCGGCCGCACCCTGGAGATCCTGGTCGCCGAGGGCGAGGGCAAGAAGGACGACCGGACCGACCGGCTCTCCGGCCGCGCGCCCGACAACCGGCTGGTCCACTTCACCCGGCCCGCCGAGCTGGTGCGCCCCGGCGACATGGTGACCGTCGAGATCACCTACGCCGCCCCGCACCACCTGCTCGCCGAGGGCCCGACGCTCGCGGTGCGCCGCACCCGGGCGGGGGACGCCTGGGAGAAGCGCCAGGCGGCACCCGCCGCCAAGCCCGCGGGAGTGATGCTCGGCCTGCCGACCATCGGCGCCCCCGCGGCGCCGGCCGCCGCCCCGGCGGGCGGCTGCTGCGGCGACTGACCATGGCCCAGGGCGGCCCGGCGGGATCGGTGATCCCGCCGGGCCGCTTTCGTTAGAGTGATCCGCATGCTGGTAGCCGCCGCCGTTTGCCCCTGTCCGCCGCTGCTCGTCCCGGAGGTCGCCGCCGGGGCGGCCGCCGAACTGGAGCCGCTGCGCGCCGCCTGCGACGAGGCGGTGGCGGCACTGCTCGGGGCCGGGCCGGACCTGGTTGTGGTGGTCGGCACCGGGCCGGAGGCCGAGGTGTGGACGGAGGGCGGGGCCGGCTCCTTCCACCGCTACGGGGTGCCGCTGGTGGCCAGGCTGCCGTCCGGCCGGGTCGAGGGGCCGGAGCTGGCGCCCTCGCTGACCGTCGGCGCCTGGCTGCTGGAGCGGGCCGGGGCGGCCCTGCCGACGCACGCCTGCGCCGTGCCCGCCGACGCGCCCGCCGACCGGATGCTCGGGCTGGGCCAGGGCCTGGCCGGGCTGGCCGACCGGGTCGGACTGCTGGTGATGGGGGACGGCAGCGCCTGCCGTTCGGTGAAGGCGCCGGGCTACCTGGACGAGCGCGCCGAGGGCTTCGACGCGGCGCTCGCGGAGGCGCTGGGCTCGGCCGACCTGGCCGCGCTGGCCGCCGTGGACCAGGGGCTGGCCGCCGAGCTGCGGGCCGAGGGCCGGGCCCCCTGGCAGGTGCTGGCCGGCGCCGCGGAGGGCGCCGGCCTCAAGGCACGGCTGGGCTACCAGGACGCGCCGTACGGCGTCGGGTACGTCGTGGCGTCCTGGGGCTGAGCCGTTCCGGCCGGGCACGACCGGCCGGAACGGGGTGACCGGAACGCGGGTCAGGCCGACGGGCCGCCGTTGCCCGGCTGCGGCTTGTGGGCGAAGTCGTCCACCGCGCCCTTGGCCTTGCTGGTGCCGGTCTCGATCTTCTCCGTGTACTTGCCCTTGGTGGCTTTGTCGATCGCGCCGCCGGCCTTGTCCACCACGTTGTCGATCTGCTCGCTGTGCTTGCCCGCCAGCTCGCTCGCCTTCTCCTTGAGCTCTCCGGCCTTGCCCTTGAGGTTGTCCATCAGACCCATGGCGTTCTCACCGTTCCTTTCTGTCTTCTGCTCAACGTCCGTCGCGGTCGAACCGTTCTCAACCGCAGACCTGGCCTTAATCAGGCATATCGTCACCCAATAGGACCAGTCGGGCGGGGAGGTCAACGGCGCGGCGGCGGTTTTGCGAGACTGGTGCCGTGAGCAGCTCCCGTACCGTTCAGCCCCGTGTCGTCTCCGTGGTGGGCGCGACCGCCGCCGGCAAGTCCGACCTGGCCGTCGCCATCGCCCGCAGTCTCGACGGCGAAGTGATCAACACCGACTCGATGCAGCTCTACCGGGGCATGGACATCGGCACCGCCAAGCTCACCCGGGCCGAGCGCGACGGCGTCCCGCACCACCTGCTGGACATCTGGGACGTCACCGAGGCCGCCAGCGTCGCCGAGTACCAGCGGCTCGCCCGCGCCGAGATCGACCGGCTGCTCGCGGCCGGCCGCACCCCCGTCCTGGTCGGCGGCTCCGGGCTGTACGTCCGGGCGGCGATCGACGAGATGGACTTCCCCGGTACCGACCCGGCCGTCCGGGCCCGGCTGGAGGCCGAGCTGGAGCAGGCCGGCCCCTACGCGCTGCACCGGCGGCTGGCCGAGCTGGACCCGGCCGCCGCCGAGGCCATCCTGACCGGCAACGGCCGGCGGATCGTCCGGGCGCTGGAGGTCATCGAGATCACCGGGCAGCCGTTCACCGCCAACCTGCCGAGCAACACCGCCGTCTACGACGCGGTGCAGATCGGTGTCGCGGTGCCGCGGCCCGAACTGGACGAGCGGATCACCCTGCGGGTGGACCGGATGTGGGAGGCCGGACTGCTGGACGAGGTGCGGGCACTGGAGCGGCTCGGCCTGCGCGAGGGGCGCACGGCCTCCCGGGCGCTCGGGTACCAGCAGGTGCTGGACCACTTCGCCGGAGAGTGCACCGAGGACGAGGCCCGCGCCGAGACCGTCCGGGCGACCAAGCGGTTCGCCCGCCGCCAGGAGTCCTGGTTCCGCAGGGACGGCCGGATCCACTGGCTCTCCCGCCCGGCCGGTGCCGACCCGGCCGAGCTGCTGGCGGACTCGCTGGAGCTGATCGAACGTCAGGAAAAGGACGGCGCGTAGGCGGTATCCGGCCAATCCGGCGGTGCACCTGCGCGCGCAGGCGGGCGTGCAGAACGAACCGGCGGTTACGGCCCGATCACGTGATGGCCACGGATCACCCGATGGCCCCGGTCAGGCCCGGAACGCCCCCCTGGACATGCCATCATCGATGCCATAAGGGCCGGTCCGCGAGGGCCGGTCGCGTCCGGCCGCGAGTCCGCACTCGTGTCGAACTGTCAGGGGAGGCCGCGTGTCGACGGGTACCGGCCCCGAATCCGGGCAGAGCGGGAGCGCCACCGCCGAGGCCGACGGCCCCGACGCCTCGACCCTGCCGGACCTGCCCGTGCTGGCGGGCCTCGACGCCCCCACCTCCTACGCGGTCGCGCTGCCCGCGCTGGACACCCGCACCCCCTCCGGCGCGGTGCACGAGCGGGAGATCCGCCCGCGCCGCCGGCTGCGCTGGTGGCAGACGCTGCCGATCGCGCTGCTGGCCACCGTCGGCTCGCTGATGTTCGCCTTCCCGCTCGCCTTCGGCTCCGGCGGAACCGGCTCCGCGATGGTCGGGATGCTCGGGATGCTGCTCACCGCCGCCTCGGTCGGCTGGGGGGCGATGGCCGCCCGGCACGCCGGGTACAAGTGGCCGGGCCTGCCGCGCCGCGGCTCCGGCGAACGGGCCGGATGGAAGGCGATCGTGATCTACACCCTGATCGCGCTGGCCGCCTGCGCGCTCGCCCTGTGGCGGGTCGTCCACCTGCGCTGAGGCCTGCCGGGGCCGTCCGGCCGGTCGTCCGGTCCGCCCTACGGGCCCGGCCGGTGCCCTGCGCGGTGGCTCAGTACCATCGGGAGGGTGAGCGAATCCTCCCAGCAGCCCGTTGGCCTCCTCTTTCTCAAGGGGCACGGCACCCAGAACGACTTCGTCATCCTCCCGGACCCGGACGGCCGGCTGGCGATCGGCCCCGAGGCCGTCGCCGCGCTCTGCGACCGCCGGGCCGGTATCGGCGGTGACGGGCTGCTGCGGGTGGTGCGCTCCGCCGCCGACCCGGCCGCCGCGGACCAGGCCGACCGGGCCGAGTGGTTCATGGACTACCGCAACTCCGACGGCAGCATCGCCGAGATGTGCGGCAACGGCGTGCGGGTCTTCGCCCGCTACCTGGTCGAGGCCGGGCTGGCCGAGCCGGGCGAACTGACGGTGGCGACCCGGGCCGGCGTGCGGCGGGTCAGGGTGGCCGAGGCCGCCGAGGACGGTACGCCCGGCGACGTCACCGTGGAGATGGGGCGCGCGGTGCTGCCCGGACCGGACGGGATCGAGGTCGCGGTCGGCGAGCGGCGCTGGCCGGCCCGCAACGTCAACATGGGCAACCCGCACGCGGTGGCCTTCGTGGCGAGCCTGGACCACGCCGGCGACCTGCTGACCGCGCCGCTGACCAGCCCCGAGGGGGTCTACCCGGAAGGCGTCAACGTCGAGTTCGTGGTGGACCGCGGACCGCGCCACGTCGCGATGCGGGTGCACGAGCGCGGCTCCGGCGAGACCCGCTCGTGCGGCACCGGCGCCTGTGCCGTCGCGGTGGCCGCGGCCCGTCGGGACGGCGCCGACCCGGCGGTCACCGGAGAGACCGTCAGCTACACGGTGGATGTGCCGGGCGGCCGGCTGGTGATCGCCGAACACCCGGACGGCCGGGTGGAGATGACCGGCCCCGCGGTGATCGTGGCCAGCGGCCGGCTCGACCCGGGGTGGCTCGGCGTGCTCCGGGGCTGAGCCCTTCGGGGGCGGGCGTTTTGCCCAATTCGGGCGGTGCTGAATCCCCCCGTTCGGGTGATCCGGCTGACGGACAGGAAGCAGCGCACCGCGGAACGTGCTCTGCTCGGTAGCATGGACCACCGGGTCGGCCAAGGCTCCGGTGACCGCTGCCGGAGGTGCCGATGACCATCGAAGCCGGGCAGCCCCTGGCGGGGCAGCCGACATCCGCACGGCAGGCCGGGCCCAAGCGGCCCCTCGGCGGACTCGGCCGGGCCGCACTCGGCCGGGCCGGGCGCGCCGCCCTGCTGGCCACCGACCGCCCGCCCGTCCCCGATGCGCTCGAACCGCTGGTGCAGGCACACCGGCGCCACCATCCGCAGGCCGACCTCGGCCTGCTCGGCCGGGCCTACCGGCTCGCCGAGGCGAGCCACCGCGGCCAGAAGCGCAAGAGCGGCGAGCCGTACATCACCCACCCGCTGGCCGTCACCATGATCCTGGCCCAACTCGGCGCCGGGACAACCACCTTGGTCGCCTCGCTGCTCCACGACACGGTCGAGGACACCGAGTTGACGCTCGACCAGGTGAGCGAAGGATTCGGCCCCGAAGTCGCCTATCTGGTCGACGGGGTGACGAAACTGGAGAAGGTCGACTTCGGTGCGGCGGCCGAGGCCGAGACCTTCCGCAAGATGCTGGTCGCCACCGGGGACGACGTCCGGGTGATGGTCGTCAAGCTCGCCGACCGGCTGCACAACATGCGCACCATCCGGCACATGAAGCCGGCCAGCCAGGTGCGGATCGCCAAGGTCACCCGGGACGTGCTGATCCCGCTGGCCGAACGGCTCGGCATCCAGGTGCTCAAGGCCGAGCTGGAGGACATCGTCTTCGCCACCCTGCACCCCGAGGAGTACGCCCGGGCCCGGGCCCTGGTGGCCGGCCACGAGGCCGAACCGGACGCCCTGCTCGCCCCGTTCGCCCGTACGCTGGCCCGTCAGCTCGCCGAGACCGGGGTGGCCGCCGAGGTCACCGTGCGCCCCCGGCACCTGGTCTCGCTGCACCGGGTGCTGCTCAAGCGGGCCGCCGCGCGGGGCCGGGACGGGCGGCCGCAGGGGGCGCAGCCCGCCGACTTCGGGCGGCTGCTGGTGGTGGTCGAGGAGAACGCGGACTGCTACGCGGTGCTCGGCGAGCTGCACACCTGCTGGACGCCGCTGCCGGGCGAGTTCAAGGACTTCGTGGCGGCGCCCAAGTTCAACCTGTACCAGTCGCTGCACACCGCCGTGGCGCTCGACGGCGGCGCGGTGGTCGAGGTGCTGGTCCGCACCCGGCGGATGCACGAGGTCGCGGAGACCGGGGTGGTGGCCCTCGGCGACCCCAAGCAGCCCGGCGCGGCGGCGGTCGGCGGGGGGCCGTCCGCTGCCGGGGCGTCCGGCGCCGGCGCCGGGGCCGGGAGCGATGAGCTGGACCGCACCGATCCGGCCCGGCCCGGCTGGCTCAGCCGGCTGCTCGAGTGGCAGCAGGAGACGCCCGACCCGGACGCCTTCTGGTCGGCGCTCACCGCCGACCTCGCCGGCGACCGCGAGATCACCGTGGTCACCGAGACCGGCGAAACGCTTCAGCTGAGGGCCGGCGCCAGCTGTGTGGACGCCGCCTACCTGCTCGGCGAGGAGACCGGCCACCGGTGCATCGGCGCCCGGGTCAACGGGCGGCTCACCGCGCTGTCCACCGTGCTGCAGGACGGCGACCTGCTCGCCGTGCTCACCGAGAACGGCCCGCGGGCCGCCGAGCCGTCCGGACCGGCGCCCGAGTGGCTGGCGCACGCCCGGACCCCCGCCGCCCGGCTGGCCATCGAACGCTGGCTGGCCGGCCACCCCACGCGCCTGCCGGTGGTGCGCACCGGGCCCTCCGCCGGGCAGCCCGCGCCGCCCGCGCACCGGGTCGCCGAGCGCGGCACCGCCCCGGTGGCGGTGGAGGGCCGGCCCGGGGCGCCGGTCCGGCTGGCCCGCTGTTGCACGCCCGTTCCGCCGGACGAGGTCAGCGGCTTCCCGATCCGGGGCGGCGCGGTCGCCGTCCACCGCACCGGCTGCCCGGCGGGGGAGCGGATGCGGGCGGCCGGGCGGGGCGTCCTGGAGATCCACTGGCAGCCCGGCGGAACCCCGGCCTCCGGGTACCGGGTCACCCTGCGGGCCGAGGCGCTGAACCGGCCCCGGCTGCTCGCCGACCTCACCGCGGCGATCTCCGGCGAGGGCGTCGGAATCGTCTCGGCCGAGGTCGAGCCGCCGCAGGAGCTGCGGGTCCGGCACACCTACACCGTCGAGCTGCCCGAGCCGGCCGTGCTGCCCGCCGTGATGCGGGCGATGCTGAGGGTCTCCGGGGTGTACGACGTCAGCCGCCCGCACGCACCCGAGGGGGGAGGCGCCGTACGCGCCCCGGCGCGCGCGCCGGAGTCGGCCAGGGCGCGTGAGGCGGGAAATAAGGATGACCCGCCCGCACCGGGCGTGCGACCATCATGGGGAATGCACGGCCGGTCCGCGGCGTTGACTGGGCACACGAGCCCCAGTGCCACCCGCGGCCCTGAGGGGTAGCTCACACCTCGCCCGAGCGGTAGACGGGGCGGCAGCTGGGCAGACTCCGAGTGCGACCGTTGCCCGCGGTCGTGCACAGGCCATCCGTACCAGCAGCCAAAGGACAGAATGACCTCCACGTTCGACACCCGCGACCACGCCGACGCCCCGCGCCGCCTGGACGGTATGCGGGCGGAAGCCCTCATGGACGAGGACCTCGCGGCCATCGACGAGGACCGCGGCCACCACTACGACGGCGACCAGTACGACCGCAGCGAGCGAGCCGCGCTGCGCCGCGTCGCCGGCCTCTCCACCGAACTCGAGGACGTCACCGAGGTCGAGTACCGCCAGCTCCGCCTGGAGCGCGTGGTGCTCGTCGGCGTCTGGACCGACGGCACGGCCGAGGAGGCGGAGAACTCGCTGGCCGAGCTCGCCGCCCTCGCCGAGACGGCCGGCTCCCAGGTGCTGGACGGCGTCATCCAGCGACGCGACAAGCCCGACGCGGCCACCTACATCGGCTCCGGCAAGGCCAAGGAGCTGCGCGACATCGTCGCGGCGACCGGCGCCGACACCGTGGTCTGCGACGGTGAGCTCACCCCGGGCCAGCTGATCCACCTGGAGGACGTGGTCAAGGTCAAGGTCGTCGACCGTACGGCCCTGATCCTGGACATCTTCGCCCAGCACGCCAAGTCCCGTGAGGGCAAGGCGCAGGTCTCGCTCGCCCAGATGCAGTACATGCTGCCGAGGCTGCGTGGCTGGGGCCAGTCGCTCTCCCGGCAGATGGGTGGTGGCGGTTCCGGCTCCTCCGGCGGCGGTATGGCCACCCGCGGTCCCGGTGAGACGAAGATCGAGACCGACCGGCGCCGGATCCGCGAGAAGATGGCGAAGCTCCGCAGGGAGATCGCCGAGATGAAGAAGGGCCGCGACACCAAGCGCCAGGAGCGCAAGCGCCACCAGGTGCCGTCCGTGGCGATCGCCGGCTACACCAACGCCGGCAAGTCCTCGCTGCTCAACCGGCTCACCGGAGCGGGCGTACTGGTGGAGAACGCGCTGTTCGCCACCCTCGACCCGACCGTGCGCCGGGCCCAGACCCCGAGCGGCCGGCTCTACACCCTGGCCGACACCGTCGGCTTCGTCCGGCATCTGCCGCACCACCTGGTCGAGGCGTTCCGCTCGACCATGGAGGAGGTCGCCGACGCCGACCTCATCCTGCACGTGGTGGACGGCTCGCACCCCGAGCCGGAGACGCAGCTGGCCGCCGTCCGCGAGGTCATCGTCTCGGTCGACGCGCAGAACGTGCCGGAGATCGTGGTGATCAACAAGGCGGACGCCGCCGACCCGCACGTGCTGCAGCGCCTGCTGCGCCGCGAGCCGCACGCCATCGTGGTGTCGGCCCGCAGCGGCCAGGGCATCGACGAGCTGCTGAAGCTCATCGACGACGAGCTGCCGCGCCCCGCCATCGAGCTGCAGGCCCTGGTCCCGTACACCCGGGGGGACCTGGTCTCGCGGGTGCACGCCGAGGGCGAGCTGATCTCCACCGAGCACACCGGCGAGGGCACCCTGCTGCGCGCCAAGGTGGCGGCGGAGCTGGCCGCCGAGCTGGAGCGCTACACGGTGGCGCTGACCCAGGGCTGAGCCAGGGCTGAGCCCGGACGACACCGGACGGGCCCCGGTCTCCTTCACGGAGACCGGGGCCCGTCGGCGTTCCCGGGCTACTTCGCGTTCTTGCTGAAGTAGTCGAAGGCCTGCTTGGCCTGGTCCTGGAGGGACGGCCCGGCCAGGTACTCGGACGGGTTGCGGTTGCCGATTGCGTTGACGCTGACCAGGTTCGGCTTGCCGTCCTTGTTGATGAACCAGCCGCCGCCGCTGGAGCCCCCGGTCATCGTGCAGCCGATCACGTA
The DNA here is from genome assembly GCF_044755565.1 of Kitasatospora sp. NPDC092286. Classification (NCBI taxonomy): domain Bacteria; kingdom Bacillati; phylum Actinomycetota; class Actinomycetes; order Kitasatosporales; family Streptomycetaceae; genus Kitasatospora; species Kitasatospora sp. NPDC092286. The sequence goes on from NZ_JBIVRD010000031.1 coordinate 50,214, forward strand.
CATCGGCGGGTGGGCCGGGCCGAAGGACAGCCTGGCGGGCCTGGCCGCGGCGTCGCAGTGGTGGAGCTCCATGCCGTCGAACGGCCGCTCGGCGGGGTAGCCGTAGGAGAACACCGAGGTGATCTGGGACCGCGGGGCGTTGAACCAGACCGGGACGGAGCTGCCGACCGTCTCCTCCAGCGACCGGCCGGAGCCGCTCTCGTCGCGGACCCGGACGATCCCGTAGTCGTACGGGGAGCCGGGGCCGACGCCGCTCTCCTTCACCCAGGCCGGCGAGACCAGCGCGCGCACCGCCGTCCACCGCCCGTACGGGGCGACCTGCTGCTCGGTGTACGGCCTGCCCCGGACGGCCTGGCCGTCGCGGTTGTAGCCCGGCACGAAGACGATGTTCTTCAGCCAGCCGCCGCCCTTGCCGTCGTGCAGGCAGTGCGCGGCGGTGTAGACCAGGTTGCTCCGGCCCGGCTGGGCCGGATCGGAGACCACGGTGCCCGAGCACGTCGAGTCGCCCCCGGACGCCGTCATGAAGATCTTGCCGACCACGGCCGTCGCCTGGCTGTACGGGTGCGGCTGCGGGGTGGCCGGGACGGCGGCCGGCGGATCGTCCCGCTCGACGTCGCCGCCGGCCGTCCGGTACGAGAACTGCGGCGTGGCCCGGCCCTTGGCCTTCTCCATCCTGGCGGTGGACCAGAAGCCCTGGGTCACCTCGTTGCTGAAGGCGTTCTCGCGGGCGAACCTCGTCCAGTCGTCGACCTTCCAGTTCGCCGGCTCCTGCGGGCCGCCGGGCAGCGCGGCGCCCGGCAGGCCCGCGGCGACGGTCGCCGCGGGCCTGCCGGTGCCCGCCGCGCCGTCCGGCCCGCAGGCCGTCGCGGTGAACGGCAGCGCGACGAGCGACACGGCGCCGGCCAGGGCGGCCCGGCGCCGCGGCGCGCCGGCCCGGCTGGTCTTCGGCATGGTGGATCGGTTCCCGTGGACGTGGTGGAGGTAGGGGCGGCTACTGCTTCTTGGAGATCCAGTCCAGGGCCTGCTTGGCGACCGCCTCCAGATACGGGCCGCTCAGCGAGGTGTGGTCCTGGGTGCCGACCGAGGTGTTGCTGACCAGCGCCGTCTTCCCGTCCGGCATGGTGGCGAACCAGCCGCCGCCACTGGAGCCCTGGGTCATGGTGCAGCCGATGGTGAGCATCGGCGGCCGCTTCGGGTCGAACGAGAGCCGGGTCGGCCGGCCGCCCTCGCACTTGTACAGCTCCTGGCCGTCGAACGGCTTGTAGAGCGGGTAGCCGACGGCCGAGACGGCGAGCTTGTCGCGCGGCGCGTCGAACCAGACCGGGACGGCCGCGCCGACCGCCTCCTCCAGCGACTTGCCGCTGTCGTTCTGGTTGTGCACCCGCATGATGGCGAAGTCGTACTGGTTGGCGGCATCGCCGCTACCGCCGCCCTCGACCATCCACTGCGGCGAGGTCGTCACCTGGTCCGCCCACCAGGTGCCGAGCGGGGCCAGCTCGGAGAGCGGGGCCTTCTTGCCGCCGCTGGAGGCACCGGAGTTGTTGTAGGCGGGCACGAACACCAGGTCCTTGAAGAAGTTCCCGCCCTTGCCCTCGTGCACGCAGTGCCCGGCCGTCCAGACCAGATTGCTCTTGCCCGGGTGCGCCGGGTCGGTGACCACCGTCGCCGAGCAGTTGCCCCGGCCGCCCTGGGCGCTGAAGAACACCTTCCCGGAAGGCTGCTTGGTGTACGGGCGGGCCACCGGCACCGCCTTGACCGGCGCCGGCTCGGGATCGGTGACCGCGGCGCCGTCGGCCGGCTTCGCGGTCGGCGGCGCCGGGTCGGCGGGCTTGGAGTCGCCCATCTTGTCCGGGTTCCAGAAGTCCTTCACGACCGGGTTGTTGAAGACGTGCTTGGACGCCCAGTTGTCCCAGTCCTGGAAGTTCCACTTCTTCAGGTCGTCCCAGCTCTTCGGCAGGCCCTCCAGCAGACTGGTCGGGATGCCCGAGGGCAGGGTGAGCCCGCCGATCACCCCGCCGCTCCCGGCGGCGGCCGTGGTCGCGGCGCTCGCCGAGGCGGGTGGCGGAGCGGCGGTGCCCCCGCCCGAGGGGCCGTCCGGCCCGCAGGCGCTCACGGCGAGCAACGTCCCCGCGGCCAGTGCCGCGGCCAGGGCCGACCGGTGGATCAATGGCATGGTGTTCGCTTCCCCCTGGTAGTCCGGTGCGCCGGCGGCTCGCCGCCTTGGAGTCTCCCACTGGCCACCAGGACGACACGGGCCGACCCCCGGGTTGCGGCCCCGGTCGGAGGTCATCAATCTGTGACGAACTCCCGGCGGCGTCGTTGGAACAACAGGCACTCCCCGCCGAGTGGTGAACAATCACCGCTCTTCACCCGGACGAGTGAGCCGTCCTTGTGATCACCCGTCAGGGATAGGTAACCCTTACCTGACGCGACGATGAGAGCGCCCGCCACATCCTCTCCAGCATCCCTGCGCGTCCGCACCCCCACGCGCCCCAAGGAGCAGCCTTGACCACCGCCCTCACCGGAGCCCCGCCCCACATCCCGGCCTGCCGGACCTCCCCCGACCGCCCGGCGCAGCCCGACCTGCTGCTGCACCCCGACCCCGCCGTCGCCGCCGAACAGGCCGCCCTGGAGGCGCTGTTGCGCTGCTGGACCCGCGAGACCGGCGCCGCCCCCGGCCCGGACGGGAAGCTGCGGGTCGCCGTCCTCGGCGGCGCGGCCCTGCTCTCCGCGCCCGTCCGCTACTGGTCGCCGGGTGGCTGGCACCGTTTCGGCGCCGCCACCCTCTCGGCCGGCGAGGGTACCGCCGACGCCCCCGTGGACGCCGTCACCACCGCCGCGCTGCTCGCCACCGCGGCCGCCGAGCGCCCCGACCCCGGCCAGGTCGCCGACCTCGCCGCCCGGGTCGCCGACTCGGTGGTCCGCACCGCCGACATCCTGGCCCACCGCCGCACCGCCGCCGCCCCCGGGGGGCCGGAGGGCTCGCACTTCCTCGCCGCCGAACAGTCCCTGCTGCTCGGCCACCCGCTGCACCCCACCCCCAAGAGCCGCGACGGCCTCGGCCCCGCGCAGAGCGCCGCGTACTCCCCGGAACTCCACGGCTCCTTCCAGCTCCACTGGTACGCCGTCGACCGCGAGCTGCTCGCGGCCGGCTCCGCCGTCGCCGAGAGCGCCGACCGGATCACCGCCCGACTCCTCGGCGACCGGGCCCGGCTCCCGCGCGGAACCGCCGCGCTGCCCCTGCACCCCTGGCAGGCCCGCGAGCTGGCGCTGCGCCCGGCCGTCGCCGAGCTGCTCGCCGCCGGCCTGCTGCACGACCTCGGCCCGTCCGGCGAACCCTGGCACCCCACCTCCTCGGTTCGGACCGTCTACCGGCCCGGCACCCCCTGGATGCTGAAGCTCTCGCTCGGCCTGCGGATCACCAACTCCCGCCGGGAGAACCTCCGCAAGGAACTCCACCGCGGCCTGGAGGTGCACCGGCTGCTGGAGAGTGGCCTGGCCGCCGAGTGGCGGGCCGCCCACCCCGGCTTCGACGTCGTCCGCGACCCGGCCTGGATCGGCGTGGACCACCCCGGCCTCGGCGACCCGGGCGGCCTGGACACCGTGCTGCGCGCCCAGCCCTTCGGCCCCACCGAGCGCGCCCTCTGCGTCGCCGGGCTGGTCGCCGAACAGCCGCTCGGCACCGGCTCCGTCGTGCCGTCCCGGCTCGGCGACACCCTGCGCGCGCTCGCCGCCCGCTGCGGCCGCCCGCTGCGCACCGTGGCCGCCGAATGGTTCCTGCGTTACCTGGAGACCGTCGTGCTGCCCGTCCTGTGGCTGGACGGTCAGGCCGGCATCGCGCTGGAGGCCCACCAGCAGAACAGCCTCGTCCTGCTCGACGCCGACGGCTGGCCGAACGGCGGCCGTTACCGCGACAACCAGGGCTTCTACTACCGGGAGAGCGCGGCCGAGCGGCTCGCCGCCCGGCTGCCCGGCCTCGGCGCCCGGAGCGACACCTTCCTCGCCGACGAGGTGATCGACCATCACTTCGCCTACTACCTCGGCATCAACCACATCCTCGGACTGATCGGCGCCTTCGGCTCCCAGCGGCTCGCCGACGAGAGCGTGCTGCTGGCCGCCCTGCGCGGCTTCCTGTCCGGTCCGCGGGTCACCGCCACCGGCTCCGCGCTGCCCGGCCTGCTGCTGGACGCGCCCACCCTGCCCTGCAAGGCCAACCTGCTCACCCGGATCAACGGCATGGACGAACTCGTCGGCCCGGTCGCCACCCAGTCCGTCTACGTGGACATCCCCAACCCGGTGGCCGGCGCGTGACGCCTCCCGCCTGCCCGCTCGACGGCGTGCCCGGCCGGGGCGGCATGACCACCGCCGCCGGTGAGTTCCGGCTCCGGCCGGTCCGGCTTCCCGCCGATCTGGACCTGCTCGCCGGGTGGATGAACGACCCCGAGGTGGCCGCCTTCTGGGAGCTCGACGGCCCGCCCGCCGCCACCGAACGGCACCTGCGGGCCCAACTCGACGGCGACGGTCGCAGCGTGCCCTGTCTCGGGCTGCTGGACGGCGCCCCGATGAGCTACTGGGAGATCTACCGCGCCGACCTCGACCCGCTCGCCCGGCACTACCCGGCCCGGCCCCACGACACCGGTGTCCACCTGCTGCTCGGCCCCGCCGACCGCCGCGGCCGCGGCCTCGGCGCCACCCTGCTCGCCGCCCTCGCCGACCGGATCCTGCGGGAACGGCCGCGCTGCGAGCGGGTGGTCGCCGAACCCGACGTCCGGAACCGGCGCTCGGTGCGGGCCTTCGAACGGGCCGGCTTCGCCCATGCCGCGGACCTCGACCTGCCCGCCAAACGCGCCGCCCTGATGGTCCGCGCGCGCCGCCCTCACGCCTCCTAGGACACCCCCACCCCATGGACACCCCCGCACCCCAGGCCGGGCCCTACGACCTGCTCGGCGTCGGCATCGGCCCGTTCAACCTCTCGCTCGCCGCGCTCGCCGAGCCCGTGCCGGGCCTGCGCACGCTCTTCTGCGACCAGCGCCCGGAGTTCCGCTGGCACCCCGGGATGCTGGTGGACGGGGCCCGGATGCAGGTGCCGTTTCTTGCCGACCTGGTCTCCCTGGTCGACCCGACCAGCCCCTGGTCCTTCCTCAACTACCTGCGCGACCAGGACCGGCTCTTCCCGTTCTACTTCGCCGAGCGCTTCCAGCTGCCCCGCCGGGAGTACGACCACTACTGCCGCTGGGCCGCCGAACGGCTCGGCAACTGCCGCTTCGGCACCGAGGTCACCGCCCTGCACTGGGTGGCCGCGGCCGGCGGCGGCCACTTCCGGGTCGAGCTGCGGTCCATCGCCACCGGCCGGCGCACCGAGGTGCAGGCCCGCAACCTCGCGCTCGGCGTCGGCACCCGGCCGGTCCGGCCCGAGGCCTTCGCCGCCCTCGACGGACACCCGCGCGTCTTCCACTCCGCCGACTACCTCGACCGCCGGGACGCCCTGGACGGCGCCCGTGACATCACCGTCGTCGGCAGCGGTCAGTCCGGCGCCGAGGTCTTCCTGGACCTGCTCCGCCGGTACGGCGATGCCGTCCACGGTGGTGCCGCTCGCGGCGCGGCGCCCCACGGCGACGAGGGGACCGGGCTGCGCTGGCTGACCCGGACCAGGGCGCTCGCCCCCATGGAGTACTCCAAGCTCGGCCTGGAGCACTTCACCCCCGACTACACCCGCTACTTCCACAGCCTGCCCGCGAGCGTCCGCGATCCCCTGGTCGAGGCCCAGTGGCAGCTGCACAAGGCCGCCAGCGCCGAGACCCTCGCCGAGATCCACGACCACCTGTACGAGCGGACCATCGGCCGCCCGATCGACAGCACCCCGGTCGAGATCACCCCGGGCACCGCCGTCACCGCCGCCCGGCCCGGCCCCGGCGGCGCCCTCGAACTGCACTGCCGGCACCTCGACTCCGGCACCGAGCACGTGCTGCGCACCGACGCCGTCGTCCTCGCCACCGGCTACCGCGCCGCCCGCCCCGCCGCCCTGGAACCGCTCTCCCACCTGATCGAGTGGGACGCCGCCGGCCGCTACCAGGTCGACCTCGAACACCGTGTCGCGACCCTCCCCGAACTCACCGGAGGCCTGTACGTTCAGAACGCCGAACTGCACACCCACGGCGTCGGCACCCCCGACCTGGGCCTCGGCGCCCACCGGGCCGCCGTGATCCTCAACGCCGTCACCGGCCGGACCGTCCACCGGCTGCCCACCCGTACAGCCTGGACCGGCTTCGCCCCGCCCGCACCACCCGTCCCCGCCCCCGCCCCGGGCTTCCCGCGACCCCAGGAGTGGACCCGTGCCGCAGCCGCCGGCCGCTGAACCGCAGCTGTACCTGCCACCACAGCTCACCGCCGGGCACTGGCGGCGGGCCGGCCGCACGCTGCTGGCCAAGATGCTCGGCGAGTTCGCCTACGAGGAGCTGATCACCCCGGCCCCCGACGGGCCCGTCGGCGGCTACCTGCTGCGGCTGCCCGAGGCCGAGTACCGGTTCACCGCTCGCCGCGGGGCGTACGGCGGCTGGCAGGTCGACGAGGACTCGGTGCGCTGTTCGAAGACCGACGGCCTCGACCCGCTGCGGTTCCTCCCGTACGCCCGGCATGCCCTCGGCCTGCGCGGCGACACCACCGGGCACCTGATCCGCGAACTCACCGCCACCCTGACCGCCGACGCCCACCAGCTCGCCACCGCGCTCACCGCCGCCGAACTCGCCGACCTCGGCCACACCGAGCTGGAGGGCCGGCAGGGCGGCCACCCCTGGATCGTCCCCAACAAGGGCCGGATCGGCTTCTCCGCCACCGACGCCGCCCGCTGGACCCCGGAGGCCCGTACCCCGCTGCCGCTGCCCTGGATCGCCGTCCACAAGCGCCTCGCCCAGTACCGCGGCGTTCCCGGACTCGACCGCCCCGAACTGCTCTACCGGCGTGAACTCGACGACCCCGGCGCGCTGCTCGCGGCCCTCGGCCCGGACGCCGGGGACTACCTGCTGCTGCCCGTCCACCCCTGGCAGTGGGACGAGACCGTCGTCCCGCTGTTCGCCCCCTGGATCGCCACCGGTGAGATCGTCCCGCTGCCCTCCGACGGCGACCTACGGCTGCCCCAGCAGTCCATCCGCTCCTTCTTCAACGCCGACCACCCCGAACGCTGCACCGTCAAACTGCCGCTCGCCATCCTCAACACCCTAGTCTGGCGCGGCCTGCCCACCGAGCGCACGCTGGCCGCACCCGCCGTCACCGCCTGGATCCACGGCCTCCGGCAGGCCGACCGATTCCTGCGCGAGGAGTGCCGGGTCGTGCTGCTCGGCGAGATCGCCTCGGTCACCGTCGACCACCCGCTCTACCGCGAGCTGCCCGAGGCGCCGTACCAGTACAAGGAGCTCCTCGGCGCGATCTGGCGCGAACCGCTCGGCCCGTTCCTCGACCCCGGCGAGCGGGCCCGCACCCTGGCCGCGCTGCTGCAGACCGGCTCCGACGGCCGGGCGCTCGCCGCCGAGCTGATCGCCCGCTCCGGGCTCACCCCCGCCGCATGGACCGCCCGGCTGTTCGCCGCCATGCTGCCGCCGCTGCTGCACTTCCTCTACCACTACGGCCTGGTCTTCTCCCCGCACGGCGAGAACGCCATCCTGGTCTTCGACGAGCACGACGCCCCGGTCCGCCTCGCGGTCAAGGACTTCGTCGACGACGTCAACCTGAGCGACCAGGACCTGCCCGAACTGCGCGGCCTGCCCGCCGAGGTGGACGAGGTACTGCTGCGCGAGGACCCGCAGGGCCTCTGCCAGTTCCTCCACTCCGGCCTCTTCGTCGGCGTCTACCGCTACCTCGCCCCGCTGCTGGAGACGCAGACCGGGCTGCCCGAGGCCGAGTTCTGGGCCCTGCTGCGCGCCGAGATCCTCCGCTACCAGGCACGCTTCCCCGAGCTGGGCGAGCGCTTCGCGCTCTTCGACCTGTTCCGCCCGCGGATCGAACGGCTCTGCCTCAACCGCAACCGGCTGCTGCTCGACGGCTACGGGGACCGCCCGCACCGCCCGCACGCGGCCCGGCACGGCACCGTCCCCAACGCGCTCACCGCCGAGGCCGCGACGGTGCTGCCCGGTCAACGGGACCGGATTGTCACCCCCGCCCCGTAGGCTGGGAGGGTCATGACGAACGACTCCGAATCCCAGCTTCCCGCCGACGCCGACGACGCCGCTGACGACGTCGTCGAGGTCGCCGAGGACTCCGCCGACGGCCCGGGGGACGACTCCGGCGCCGTCCCCCGGGCCCGTATCCCCGAGCTGCTGCACGCCGCCGTCGAGGCCGTCGGCGGCGTGGAACGCCCCGGCCAGGCCAGGATGGCCGCAGCCGTCGCCGACGCCGTCGACCACGGCGAGCACCTGCTGGTACAGGCGGGCACCGGCACCGGGAAGTCCCTCGCCTACCTGGTGCCCGCCCTCGCCCACGGTGACCGCGTGGTGGTCGCCACCGCCACCCTGGCGCTCCAGCGCCAGCTGGTCGAGCGGGACTTGCCGCGCACCGTCGAGGCGCTGCACCCGGTGCTGCGCCGCCGGCCGCTGTTCGCGATGCTCAAGGGCCGCTCCAACTACCTCTGCCTGCACCGGGCGAACGAGGGCACCCCGAGCGAGGAGGGCGAGGGACTGTTCGATCCGGTGGACGCGCTCGGCGGCCCCACCGGCAAGCTCGGGCAGGACGTGCTGCGGCTGCGCGACTGGGCGGACGAGACCGAGACGGGGGACCGGGACGACCTCAGCCCGGGCGTCTCCGACAAGGCCTGGGCCCAGCTGTCCGTCACCTCCAAGGAGTGCCTGGGCGCCACCCGGTGCGCCTACGGGCAGGAGTGCTTCGCGGAGAAGGCGCGCGAGCGGGCCAAGCTCGCGGACGTCGTGGTGACCAACCACGCGATGCTGGCGATCGACGCGATCGAGGGCGCGCCGGTGCTGCCCGAGCACGGGCTGCTGATCGTTGACGAGGCGCACGAGCTGGTCAACCGGGTCACCGGCGCGGCCACCGCCGAGCTGACCGTGGGCGCCGTCAACCGGGCCGTGAAGCGGGCCGCCCGGCTCGCCAACGAGAAGGCCGTGGACGCCCTGCAGGCCGCCGCGGAGAACTTCCACGGCCTGATGGAGACGGCCCAGCCCGGCCGGGTCGAGGAGCTGCCCGAGTACCTGGCGTACGCGGTCACCGCGATCCGGGACGCCAGCCGGCAGGTGATCACCTCACTGGGCGAGACCAGGGACAAGGCGCTCACCGACGAGGACGCGGTCCGCAAGCAGGCGATGGCCTCCGCCGAGGCGCTGCACGAGACGGCGGACCGGCTGCTGGAGGACTCCGAGTACGACGTGGTCTGGATCGAGCGCAGCGACCGCTTCGGGATGGGCACCGCCTCGCTGCGGGTCGCCCCGCTGAGCGTCTCCGGGCTGCTGCGCGAGGGCCTGTACAAGGAGCGCTCGGTGGTGCTCACCTCCGCCACGCTCAAGCTCGGCGGGGACTTCAACGGCGTCGCCGCCTCGGTCGGCCTGCCCTCGGAGGCCCGGCTGCCGGACGAGCGCGGGCCCGCCGACGCCCCCGAGCCGGCCTTCGGCGAGGACCCGGTGCCGCACTGGCGCGGCATCGACGTCGGCTCGCCGTTCAAGTACCCCAAGCAGGGCATCCTCTACGTGGCCCGGCACCTCGCCGACCCGGGGCGCGACCCCGAGCGGCCCGACATGCTGGACGAGCTGGCCGAGTTGATCGGTGCGTCCGGCGGGCGGACGCTGGGCCTGTTCTCCTCGATGCGCGGCGCCCAGACGGCCGCCGAGGCGATGCGCGAGCGGCTGGACAACCGGATCCTGCTCCAGGGGGAGGACACCCTGGGCGAGCTGATCCGCGAGTTCGCGTCGGACGCGTCCACCTGTCTGTTCGGCACGCTCTCGCTCTGGCAGGGCGTCGATGTGCCGGGCTCGGCCTGTCAGTTGGTGGTGATGGACCGGATCCCGTTCCCGCGTCCGGACGACCCGCTGATGAGCGCCCGGCAGAAGGACGTCGAACAGCGCGGCGGGAACGGCTTCATGGCCGTGGCGGCCACCCATGCCGCGCTGCTGATGGCGCAGGGCGCGGGCCGGCTGGTGCGCGCGGCGGACGACCGGGGCGTGGTGGCGGTCCTCGACCCGCGGGTGGAGACCAAGCGGTACGGGAGCTTCTTCCGGTCCTCGATGCCGGAGTTCTGGTACACCACCGACCGCAACCAGGTGCGCCGGTCGCTGGCGGCGATCGACGCCTCGGCGGCGCCGGTCCGCCCGGTGGTCAAGCGGGGTTGACCGGCGGCCCAGGACAGGCCGGAGGGGCTCCGCGCGGTGGTGCGTGGAGCCCCTTCCCGTCCCGGTGTCTCCGGCCCCGGGTTTCCTCGGCCCTCGGGTTTCCTCGGCCCTCGGGTTTCCTCGGCCCTCGGGTTTCCTCGGCCCCGGGTTTCCTCGGCCTCGGCGTTTCGGGACCCTCCGTTTTCCGGCCCCAGCGTTTCGGGCCCTCGGCGCCTTCGTTCCGGCGCCGAGGCGGCCTCTCCCGGCCCGTGCTCAGAGGCGGCGCAGGACGGCGACCACCTTGCCCAGGATGGTCGCGTTGTCGCCGTTGATCGGCTCGTACGCGGGGTTGTGCGGCATCAGCCAGATCCGGCCGTCCTCGCGCTTGAGGCGCTTCACGGTGGCCTCGCCGTCGATCATCGCGGCCACGATGTCGCCGTTCTCGGCGACCGGCTGGCGGCGGACCGTCACCCAGTCGCCGTCGCAGATGGCCGCGTCGATCATCGAGTCACCGCGTACGGTGAGCGCGAACAGCTCGCCCTCGCCCACCAGTTGGCGCGGCAGCGGGAAGACGTCCTCGACCGTCTGCTCGGCCAGGATCGGCCCGCCCGCGGCGATCCGGCCGACCAGCGGCACATACGAGGTGGACGGCCGCCCGGCCGTCTCGGCGGTGTTGGGGCGGGCCACCTCGACGCCGCGGACCTCGTAGGCGCGCGGGCGGTGCGGGTCGCGGCGGAGGAAGCCCTTGCGCTCCAGGGCCATCAGCTGGTGGGCGACCGAGGAGGTGCTGGACAGGCCGACGGCCTGGCCGATCTCGCGCATGGACGGCGGATAGCCGCGCCGCTGGACCGAATCCCGGATGACCTCGATCACCCGGCGCTGGCGCTCGGTCAGACCGGCCTCGTCGGTGCGGATCCCGGGGGGGCGCCCCGGCATCGCCCGCGTGGGGGCGGGGTGGGCCTCGTCCAGCACGGGGGCGTGCTCGATCGGCTGGTCGGGAACGCGGCTCGTGCTGGAAACAGCAGGGCCGGAGAGGCGGTGTTCTTCGCTACGGTCCATGCTGACATCCACACTCTGCTGATTCGTGGTGCGCAGCCCCACCTTGAGCTGGGAGTGTTCCTGCACCGGGATGGTGTTGCTTTCGATGGTGTTCACGGCGGCCCCTCTCGACGGCTGTCCTCTCCCTTTTCCAGCCCAACGGCACCTCCTATCGAAAGGTTGCGCCAAACACACGTTCGAGTGAATTATTCGGGAGTTGGCTGACTCGATCAAGGCTTTGTTGTACATCGATTAAATGTTCGATCGATCATCGGCTCCGGCAGTCTAATCCGCGTCGACACGCCAGGGGTGTCGCTTCCCCCGAAGACCTACATGTAGTGGCTACAGTCCTCACCGTGCCCAGTACTAGTGGTCACGCCTCATGATCAGCTTGCCGAGGCCCGGTCCGCATCGCATAGACTCAACCGGTCCGCACGTCCTGCCAGGGAGGGATCCTCAGGTGCACTGCCCCTTCTGCCGGCACTCCGACAGCCGCGTCGTCGACAGCCGGACCACCGAGGACGGCAGTTCGATCCGCCGTCGTCGGCAGTGCCCGGACTGCGGCCGCCGTTTCACCACGGTGGAGACGGCCGCGCTGATGGTCATCAAGCGCAGTGGCGTCACCGAGCCGTTCTCCCGGGAGAAGGTCATCTCCGGAGTCCGCAAGGCCTGTCAGGGCCGCCCGGTCACCGAGGACGCCCTCGCCCAGCTCGGCCAGCGGGTCGAGGAGTGCGTGCGGGCCACCGGCAACGCCGAGCTCACCACCCACGACGTCGGGCTGGCCATACTCGGACCGCTCAAGGAGCTCGACGTGGTCGCCTACCTGCGCTTCGCCAGCGTGTACCAGGCGTACGACGGACTGGAAGACTTCGAGGCCGCCATCGCGGAACTCCGCGCCGAACGGCCCGTCCCCGAGGCGGACGGCACCTGCGTGCCCGTCCCCGCCGCCGCGCCCTAGGAGGCCCGGCTCCAAGCACCACCGGCCCCCCGGGGCCACCAGCCACAGCGGCCCTTCGGGGCCGACGTATGCCCGAAAAAAGGGCACAGAACACCACAAACCGTGCATCGGCAGGCGAGGGCCTCGGCTGCCCGCACACCAGGAGAAGCGAACCAGCGGTGCCCGGATTTTTCGGGGCACTTTGGGCGTTTGCCCAGGAGGAGGAGCGAGAAGTGACAGACACCACGAGCGGTTCCGCACGCGGGTCGAAGTCCGACAAGGCCGCGGCCAAGGGAGCCGGCAAGGCGCCCAAGGGCGGTCTGCGGATGGAGCGCATCTACACCACCCCTGGCGTCCACCCCTATGACGAGGTCCGCTGGGAGCGCCGCGACGTCGTCATGACCAACTGGCGCGACGGCTCGATCAACTTCGAGCAGCGCGGCGTCGAGTTCCCCGACTTCTGGTCGGTCAACGCGGTGAACATCGTCACGTCCAAGTACTTCCGCGGCGCCGTCGGCACCCCGCAGCGCGAGTGGAGCCTCAAGCAGATCATCGGCCGCGTGGTGCTCACCTACCGCGCCGCCGGTGAGAAGAACGGCTACTTCGCCACCCCCGGTGACGCCGAGATCTTCGAGCACGAGCTGACCCACGCCCTCCTCCACCAGGTGTTCAGCTTCAACTCGCCGGTCTGGTTCAACGTCGGCACCAAGCAGCCCCAGCAGGTCAGCGCCTGCTTCATCCTGGCCGTCGACGACTCCATGGAGTCGATCCTCGACTGGTACAAGGAAGAGGGCATGATCTTCAAGGGCGGCTCCGGCGCCGGCCTCAACCTCTCCCGGATCCGTTCCTCCAAGGAACTGCTCTCCTCCGGCGGCAACGCCTCCGGCCCGGTCTCCTTCATGCGCGGCGCCGACGCCTCCGCCGGCACCATCAAGTCCGGCGGCGCCACCCGCCGCGCGGCCAAGATGGTCGTCCTGGACGTCGACCACCCGGACGTCGAGGCCTTCATCGAGACCAAGGTGAAGGAGGAGGAGAAGATCCGCGCCCTGCGCGACGCGGGCTTCGACATGGACCTCGGCGGGGACGACATCACCTCCGTCCAGTACCAGAACGCCAACAACTCCGTCCGCGTCTCCGACGAATTCATGACCGCCGTCGAGAACGGCACCGAATTCGGTCTGCGCGCCCGGATGACCGGCGAGGTCATCGAGACCGTCGACGCGAAGAAGCTCTTCCGCAAGATGGCCGAGGCCGCCTGGGCCTGCGCCGACCCCGGTATCCAGTACGACTCCACCATCAACCACTGGCACACCTGCCCGGAGTCCGGCCGGATCAACGCGTCCAACCCGTGCAGCGAGTACATGCACCTGGACAACTCCAGTTGCAACCTCGCCTCGCTCAACCTGATGAAGTTCCTGCGCGAGGACGACTCCTTCGACGCCGTCACCTTCGCCAAGGTCGTCGAGCTGGTCATCACCGCGATGGACATCTCCATCTGCTTCGCCGACTTCCCGACCGAGAAGATCGGCGAGACCACCCGCGCCTACCGCCAGCTCGGCATCGGCTACGCCAACCTCGGCGCCCTGCTGATGGCCACCGGCCACGCCTACGACAGCGAGGGCGGCCGCGCCCTGGCCGGTGCCATCACCTCCCTGATGACCGGCACCGCCTACCGCCGCGGCGCCGAACTCGCCGGTGTCGTCGGCCCGTACGACGGCTACGCCCGCAACGCCGCCCCGCACCAGCGGGTCATGAAGCAGCACGCGGACGCCTCGCTCGCCGCCGTGTCGCTCGACGACCTGGACGCCCCGGTCTGGGCCGCCGCCACCGAGACCTGGCAGGACGTGCTGCGCCTGGGGGCGCAGAACGGCTTCCGCAACGCCCAGGCGTCGGTGCTCGCCCCGACCGGCACCATCGGCCTGATGATGGACTGCGACACCACCGGCGTCGAGCCCGACCTGGCCCTGGTCAAGTTCAAGAAGCTCGTCGGCGGCGGCTCGATGCAGATCGTCAACGGCACCGTGCCGCGCGCCCTGAAGCGCCTCGGCTACCAGGACGAGCAGATCGAGGCGGTCGTCGCCCACATCGCCGAGCACGGCAACGTGGTGGACGCGCCCGGCCTGAAGACCGAGCACTACGAGGTGTTCGACTGCGCGATGGGCGAGCGGGTCATCTCGGCCATGGGCCACGTGCGGATGATGGCGGCCATCCAGCCGTGGATCTCCGGTGCCATCTCCAAGACGGTGAACATGCCGGAGACCGCCACCGTCGAGGAGATCGAGGAGATCTACTTCGAGGCGTGGAAGATGGGCGTCAAGGCCCTGGCCATCTACCGCGACAACTGCAAGGTGGGCCAGCCCCTTTCGGCCAAGAAGAAGGACGCCGCGCCGAAGGCCGAGGAGGCCCCGGCCGCCGCGGTGGAGAAGGTCGTCGAGTACCGCCCGGTCCGCAAGCGCCTGCCCAAGGGCCGTCCGGGCATCACCACCTCCTTCACGGTCGGTGGCGCCGAGGGCTACATGACCGCCAACTCCTACCCGGACGACGGCCTCGGCGAGGTCTTCCTCAAGATGTCCAAGCAGGGCTCGACCCTCGCGGGCATGATGGACGCCTTCTCCATCGCCGTCTCGGTCGGCCTCCAGTACGGCGTGCCGCTGGAGACCTACGTCGCGAAGTTCACCAACATGCGCTTCGAGCCGGCCGGTCTGACCGACGACCCGGACGTGCGGATGGCGCAGTCGATCGTCGACTACATCTTCCGCCGGCTGGCGCTGGACTTCCTGCCGTTCGAGACCCGCTCGGCGCTCGGCATCCACTCCGTCGAGGAGCGCCAGCGTCACCTGGAGACGGGCTCCTACGAGCCGCTGGAGGCCGAGGAGCTCGACACCGAGACCCTCGCCCAGTCCGCGCCGCGCACCGCCGAGCCGGTCGTCCCGGCCAAGCCGGCCCCCGTCGCCGAGGCCCCGAAGGCCACCCCGGCCCAGGCCCACAACTCGACGGAGCTGATCGAGATCCAGCTCGGCCTCAACGCCGACGCTCCGCTCTGCTTCTCCTGCGGCACCAAGATGCGCCGCGCCGGCAGCTGCTACCTCTGCGAGGGCTGCGGCTCCACCAGCGGCTGCAGCTGACAGCGGGCGCTGAACCCCGGGGAGGTGGCCTCGCAGAGGTGACCTTCCGCTGAGGCGGGGCGAGGACTTCACGTCCTCGCCCCGCCTTTCGCGTTCCCCGGGAGACGGGGCGATGGCGTCAACCAGGGTTGACAGATGGAGGGTGTCAACCTAGGTTGACGGCATGAGCGAGAGCGGAGAACTCGCGGCGGCGGCGAGCAGTCGTGACCCCGCGGTGGGGCTTCGGGCGGTCCGTGCGCTGCGTGACCTGGCGGACCGGCTGGAGGGTCTGCAGGTGGGTAGCGCCCGTGAGCAGGGCTGGTCCTGGCAGGACATCGCGGTCTGCCTCGGGGTGACCAGGCAGGCGGTGCACAAGAAGTACGCCCGGCGCGGAGTCGGCAAGGACGAGGACGGAGGCTGAGCGATGTTCGAGCGCTTCACCGAGTCGGCGCGACAGGTGGTGGCCGGCGCGCAGCGGGAGGCGGCGGCGCTCCGGCACGGGTGCATCGGCACGGAGCACCTGCTGCTGGCGGTCCTGGCCGTGCCGGACGACCCGGCGGCGGCGGTGCTGGTCGACGCGGGGCTGGATCACGGCGCCGCGCAGCTGGCGGTCCGGCGGCTGCTGGGGCCAGGGGAGGACGCCCAGGCCCTGGCCGCGATCGGGGTGGACCTGGACGCCGTCCGGGAGGCCGTGGAGTCGGTGTTCGGGGAGGGGGCGCTGGATGCGCCGCCGGGGGAGGGTCCGCGTCGGCGTGGCTGGTTCCGGTCGGAGGCCAGGGGCGGGCGCACTCCGTTCACGGCCGGGGCGAAGAAGGCGCTGGAGCTGTCGTTGCGGGAGTCGCTGCGGCTGAAGTCCGGCCGGATCGCGGTCGGTCACCTGTTGCTCGGGGTGATCCGGGAGGGCGAGGGCACCGGGGCCCGGGTGATCGCCGACCACGGGCTGGACCCGGCGGTGCTCCGGCGGGCGGTGGACGCCGTCCTGGGCTGAGTCCCGCGGCGGCCGGCCCGCCGCCGGTGACGCGGCGTCATGTCGCGGCCCCGTCCGGGCCGGACGGGGCCGTGGGCGTTTCCCCCGGCCCGGGGGAGAGTGCCCGGACGCGCCGGGGTCACGAGTGGGGCACTTGCCGGTGAAGGTTGAACGCGGACCTTGGCGGCGGCTGGCAGCTGGGTTAACGTCTTCGAACCGGCCGTCGCCGGGTACATGTCGATCTCCGGTACAGCGCAATGTCGTTCGTCTTACTGCTGGCGTCCGCGCCCTGGCATGGAGGACCGCATTGACCCTCACCCCGACCGCATCGTCCACGAGTTCCCGCCGCCTGGCCGTCGTGCCCGCCCTGCTGGCGGCGCTGGCGCTGACCGCGGCCTGTTCCAACAGTTCGAGCGGCTCGGGAGGCGGTTCGGGCGGAGGGGGCCAGAGCCTGGCCGGGGACTGTGCCAAGTACCAGTCGTACGCGGGGCATTCGGGCAAGACGGTGACGGTCTTCGCGTCGATCCTCAGCCCGGAGTCGGACAATCTGGAGAAGTCCTGGGCCGAGTTCAGCTCCTGCACCGGAATCAAGATCAGCTATGAGGGCTCCAACGACTTCGAGTCCCAGTTGCCGGTCCGGGTGACCGGCGGCAACGCGCCGGACTTCGCGATCATCCCGCAGCCCGGTCTGCTGGCCCAGATGGTCAAGAGCGGGAAGGTGGTCAAGCCGCCCGAGCAGACCGTCGCCAACCAGGACAAGTGGAGCCCGGTCTGGAAGACGTACGGCTCGGTCAACGGCACCTTCTACGCGGCGCCGATGAGCGCCAACATGAAGTCGCTGGTCTGGTACTCGCCGAAGGCCTTCAAGCAGGCCGGCTACGAGGTGCCCAGGACCTGGACCGATCTGATGGCGCTCGGCGATCGGATCGCCAAGGCCGGTGCGGGCAAGCCGTGGTGCGGCGGCATCGCCTCCGGGACGGCCACCGGCTGGCCGGCCACGGACTGGCTGGAGGAGGTGGTGCTCGGCTCGTACGGCGGCGAGGTGTACGACCAGTGGGTGAGTCACAAGGTGAAGTTCTCCGACGAGAAGATCACCACGGCGATGAAGACCCTCGCGGACTGGATGCAGAACCCGGCCTGGGTCAACGGCGGGTACGGCGACGTGAAGTCGATCGCCACCACCACCTTCCAGGACGCGGGCGCGCCGATCCTCACCGGCAAGTGCCTCATGCTCCAGCAGGCGTCGTTCTACAAGGCGCAGTGGCCCAAGGACACCAAGGTCGGCCCGGACGGTGACATCTTCGCCTTCCACCTGCCGGCCGTGAACCCGGCCGTGGCCAACCCGGTCGAGGGCGGCGGGGAGTTCCTGACGGCGTTCGCGAGCCGTCCCGAGGTGCAGGCGGTGCAGAACTACCTCTCCAGTTCGGACTGGGCGAGCAGCCGGGTGAAGACCGCCAGCGGCTGGGTCTCCGCCAACCAGGGCGTGGACAAGAGTCTGTACACCGACCCGATCGACCGGCTCTCCGCCGACGCGCTGACCGACCCGGCCGCGACCTTCAGGTTCGACGGTTCGGACCTGATGCCGGCCGCGATCGGTGCCGGGCAGGAGTGGAAGTCGCTGACCGCCTGGTTCGCCGAGGGCCAGTCCATCCAGAAGACCGCCGCCGACATCGACGCGGCCTGGCCGCAGTAACCGGCGGCCGGAGCCCGGCGGCCGGCCGCGGTGAGCGGCGGACGCCCTCCCCGCAGAACCACCTGATCAGGACCACCTGTCGAGGGCGGTGCGGGACCACCCACCCGCACTGCCCGCCCTTTCTTCTGATCGTCCGATCTTCCGATGGGAGGACGCGCAGTCATGTCCGTACCCGGCACCCTGTCGTCCGCTGCCTCGCTCGCCGACGGCGCCTGGGGCGACGCGGCCGTCAAGTTCGGCAACAGCTTCGGTGCCATCGCCGGCTTCCTCGGCATCCTGCTGCTGGTCTTCCTCGCCGCCGGCCGGGCCACCGGCCGGATCGCCCGCCCGCTGGCCGTCGCGGTCTTCCTCGGTCCGGCGGTGGTGCTGCTGCTCGTCGGCCTGGTCGCGCCGTTGGTCCGCACCGTCTATCTGAGCCTCTACAGCGACGACAGCAGCCGGTTCGTCGGCGGCGAGAACTTCGGCTGGGCGCTGACCACCGACTCGGTGCGGAAGGTGCTGGTCAACACGCTGCTCTGGCTGGTGATCGCGCCCCTGGCGGCCACCGCCCTCGGCCTGGTGCTGGCCCTGCTGGTGGACCGGATGCGCGGTCAGGCGGTGTACAAGTCACTGATCTTCATGCCGATGGCGATCTCGCTGGTCGGCGCCTCGATCATCTTCAAGTTCGTCTACGAGTCGCGCGACTCCTCGCAGCAGCAGATCGGGCTGCTCAGCCAGGTCGCCATCGCCCTGGGCTGGGAGCATCCGCCGAACTGGATGCTCTCCCAGCCGCTCAACACCTTCCTGCTGATGGCGGTGATGGTCTGGGTGCAGACCGGCTTCGCCATGGTGGTGCTCTCGGCGGCGATCAAGGCCATCCCGGACGAGGTCACCGAGGCCGCCCGGCTCGACGGCGCGGGCGGGGTACGGCTGTTCTGGTACGTCACCGTGCCGATGATCCGCACCACGGTGGTGGTGGTCCTCACCACCGTCATGATCACCACCCTCAAGGCCTTCGACATCGTCCGCACCATGACCGGCGGCAACTTCGGCACCCAGGTGCTGGCCAACGAGATGTACTCGCAGTCGTTCGTGCAGTTCAACACCGGGCGGGGCAGCGCGCTCGCGGTGATCCTCTTCCTGGCGGTGCTGCCGCTGGTGGCCTACAACATCGTCCAGCTGCGCAAGGAGCGTGGGGT
This sequence comes from Kitasatospora sp. NPDC092286, assembly GCF_044755565.1. NCBI lineage: Bacteria > Bacillati > Actinomycetota > Actinomycetes > Kitasatosporales > Streptomycetaceae > Kitasatospora > Kitasatospora sp. NPDC092286. Next base: position 69,435 of record NZ_JBIVRD010000031.1, read on the forward strand.
CCGATGAGCGAGCGCCGCAATTCCGCCCGTGCGGTGCGGAAGACCTTCAGCAGCCCGATCGCCTCGGTCTTCGTGATCGCGGTGACGGTGCTCTGGACCATCCCCACCCTCGGCCTGCTCGCCACCTCGCTGCGTCCCAAACAGGACGTCACCGCGGACGGCTGGTGGAACGTCTTCCTCCACCCGGACCTCGGGCTCTCCAACTACCACACGGTGCTGTTCGAGGGCGGTTCCGGTGTCTCCACCGGCCTGCTGCCGTTCCTGGTGAACTCGCTGGCGATCAGCGTCCCGGCGACGCTCTTCCCGCTGGTCCTGGCGGCGATGGCCGCGTACGGGCTGGCCTGGGTGCGGTTCCGGGGCAGCGACGCGGTGTTCTTCGTGGTCTTCGCCCTCCAGGTGGTGCCGATCCAGATGGCGCTGATCCCGCTGCTGCGGCTGTTCTCCGGCGGCGCGCACCTGGGCTCGGTGACGCTGATCCCGGCGGTGGACCTCAAGGGCACCTACGCGCCGGTCTGGCTGGCGCACACCATGTTCGCGCTGCCGCTGGCGATCTTCCTGCTGCACAACTTCATCGCCCAGCTGCCGCGCGACCTGATGGAGGCGGCGGTGGTGGACGGCGCCTCGCACTTCAAGATCTTCCGTTCGATCGTGCTGCCGCTCTGCACCCCGGCGCTGGCCTCGTTCGCCATCTTCCAGTTCCTCTGGGTCTGGAACGACCTGCTGGTCGCGCTGACCTTCGCGGGCGGCACCCCCGAGGTGGCGCCGATGACGGTACGGCTGGCGCAGCTGTCCGGCTCCTTCGGCGGGCGCTGGGAACTGCTCACCGCCGGGGCGTTCCTGTCGATCGTGATCCCGCTGGTCGTCTTCTTCAGCCTCCAGCGCTACTTCGTCCGCGGTCTGCTGGCCGGATCCGTCAAGGGGTAGGGCGTCTCCCGGCCGACCGCAGCGGAATGCGGCGGTTTCGTGGGCACGGTCGGCGCGGGACCTGTACACCGATAGGGGCAGCCGGCCGATGTGGCACAGGGGGCTGTCATGGCGGGTGCGGCATACGGGGGCGGAGAAGGCCGGCGGGCCTGCTGGCGGCCCTGACCACGGCGGCGGTCCTGGCGAGCAGCGCCTCCGCGACGCTCACCGCGAACAACTGGAACACCGTCCCGCTGACGGCCACCCTGGCCGCCAACACCCCGTACTGGCCGGCCTGCAACAGCAACGGCGCCTGCGCGACGGTGAACAACATGAACTACTCCACCGGCGCGACCGGGCAGGGCGCCCACAGCAACACGGTGGTGCCCTTCGGCAGCCGGCCGACGGACTTCGGACCGGCGGTGAGGGACTCGCCGGTGAACTCGCTGTACGGGTCCTACTGAGTCGACGGGCCGTCCGGGCGGTCGGGCTGCCTGGCACCCCGGGCGGCCGGCCCTTCCGGTCGCCCGGGGGCCCGGTCTCGCGGGTGCCGGGCCCGTCACAGCGTTTTTGAACCTGTTCAGAATGGTCTACAGTCGGCTCCAGTCGCGGCGCCATCGCGTCTGCCGGCGGACTGCCCCAGGGTGGCTTCCGCATGCCCACCGACCTCTGAGGGGGACTCATGTCCGGATTGTCCACGCCTGCTTCGGTCGACGCCCCGCCCGGGACCGACCCGTACCGCGCGCCGGCCGCGCCTGCCTGGCAGCCCATCGCGTGGCTGCGCCCCAGCGAGCCGGAGCGCAAGGCGGCCGCCGCCCCCCGGGCGCTCGCGGCGGCGGTGATCACCGGCCTGCTGGCGGCGTGGCTGCTGGCCGACGGGGTGGGCGTCAACCTGCTGCTCTGCGGTGTGGTGGCCGCCGTCGGCGCCGGGATCGCCGCCCGCTCGGCAGGCCGGCGGGTCCGGGTCTGGACGGTCCTGTGGAGCGTGCTCGCACTGGCCCTGCTCGCCGTGCCGGCCCTCTCCGAGGCGGGCTGGCCGGTGGCGCTGTCGACGCTCTGCGCGCTGGCCCTGGCCTCCCTCGCGCTGCACGGCGGCCGCCGCTGGGCGGGCGTCCTGCTCGCTCTGCCGGGCATCCTCTGGCAGCTCGCGCCCGGCCTGCTCTGGGCCCGGGACGGACTGCGCGGCCTCAGCCTGCCGGGCCGGGGCAAGGTGGTTCCGGTGCTCAAGGCGGTCGTGGTGGCGGCGGTGCTGCTGACCGTCTTCGGCTGGCTGTTCGCCAGCGCCGACGCGGCCATGGCGGACGTCCTGTCCGGCCTCACTCCCAGCCTGGACCTCAGCGAACTCCCGCTGCGCTTCGCGCTGTTCGTCCTCGGCCTGCTCACCGCACTGGGATTCGCCCACATCGCGGCCGGCCCGCGCCGCTGGGACCGTACGGCGGTCCGGCCGGGCCGCGAGCGCGGGCGGCTGGAATGGGCGCTGCCGCTGGTCGCGCTCAACCTGATGTTCGGCGCCTTCGCACTGATCCAGGCCGTGGTGGTGCTCGGCGGCCGGGACTCGATCACGAACACCGGGATGAGCCGCTCCGAGTACGCCCGGCAGGGCTTCTGGCAGCTGACGGCCGTCACCGTGCTGACCCTCGTCGTGGTCGCGGTGGCCAAGCGCTGGGCGCCGCGCGGCACCGCCGCCGACCGCCGGCTGGCCCGGATCCTGCTCGGTGTGCTCTGCCTGCTCACCCTGGTCGTGGTCGCCTCGGCGCTCGGCCGGATGTGGTTCTACGTCGACGCCTCCGGGCTGACCAGGCTGCGACTCTGGGTGCTGGTGGTCGAGGTCTGGCTCGGCGCCGTCTTCCTGCTGCTGATCGTGGCCGGACTGACCCGCTCGGTGGCCTGGCTCCCGCGCGCCGTGGTGCTCAGCGGCATGGTCACCGCCGCCGTGTACGGGCTGATGGGCCCGGACGCGATCATCGCGGAGCAGAACGTGGCCCGTTTCGAGCGGACCCAGCAGATCGACCTGCGCAACGTCCGCGACCTCTCGCCCGACGCCGTCCCGGCCCTGGACCGGCTGCCGGGGGACCAGCGGACCTGCGCGCTGGAACTGATCCGGGCCGGCCTCGACGACTCCTCGCCCTGGTACGCCACCAGCCTGGCCGAGGCGCGGGCCCGGGAGATCCTGGCGGAGCGGCCGCTGTCCCAGAGCCTGTCGGCGGAGCAGAGCGCCTGTGACCGGGCGGGCCTGAGGGGCGACGGCTACATCGGGCGGTACTGAGCGGCGGCGGACCGGGCGGTGACGTGGCGCGCGAGGGCCGGCGGCCGGTGACGCGCGCGGGCCGGCCGGGAGTGTGCGGCTCCCGGCCGGCCCGCGTCGTGCTTCCGGTGCCGGATCAGTGCACCGCGATGCCGGACGCGTCCGACGGCAGGTCGCCGGCCTTGGCCCTGATCACGAAGACCGCGATGAGCAGCGCGACCCCGGCGAGCACGGCGCCCACGATGAAGCCGTGCGAAATGCCCTGCGCGAGCACCTCGTTGGCCGCAACCGTGCCCTTGGGGAACTCGTGCTTCGTCAGGAACTCCGCCTGCTGCTCCGGTGTGGCCGTGGCCATGAAGCCGGGCGCCTGGAGCTTGGCCTCCGCCGTGGCGTAGTGCGCGAACACCGTGGTCAGGATCGACAGCCCCAGCGAGCCGCCGATCTGCTGCATCGAGTTGAGCAGCCCGGAGGCGGCGCCGGTGTCCTCCCCGGCGACGCCCGCGACGGCGAGCAGCATCACCGGGACGAAGATCAGGCCCATGCCGAAGCCGAACACCACCGTGGGGCCGAGCACCCCGTCCACGTACCCGCTGCCCGCGTCCATCCGGGTGAGCCAGGTGAGGCCGATGGTGACCAGCAGTGCGCCGGTGGCCATGAACGGCTTCGGGCCGTACTTGACCTGCAGTCTGGAGGCGATCTGCGCGGCGGTGATGATCGACGCGCTGATCGGCAGGAAGGCGAACCCGGCCCGCAGCGGGCTGTAGTCCAGCGGCCCCTGGATGAAGAGCGTGATGTAGAAGAAGATACCGAACATGGCCGCGGTCAGGCAGAGCATCATCATCAGGCCGCCGGTGCGGTTGCGGTTGGCGAACAGGTGCAGCGGCGTGATCGGCTGGGCGGTGCGGTTCTCGACCACGAGGAAGGCGGCGATGAGCAGCACGCCGGCCGCGAACGAGCCCAGCGTCAGGCTGTCCGACCAACCGTCCGAGGCGGCCCGGATGAACCCGTAGACCAGGCTGATCAGACCGAGTGTGGAGGTGAACGCACCGGGCAGGTCGAAGCGGCCGTCCTGGCGCTCCGACTCGGCGATGTAGCGCGGGGCGGCGATCGCGATCAGAACCGCGATCGGCACGTTGACGAAGAAGACCCAGCGCCAGTCCAGGTACTCGGTGAGCAGGCCGCCGGCCAGCAGGCCGATCGCCGCACCTGAGCCGGCCACCGCCGAGAAGACCCCGAAGGCCTTGTTGCGCTCGGGCCCTTCCTTGAAGTTGGTGGCGATCAGGGCGAAGGCCGTCGGCGAACAGATCGCGCCGCCGACCCCCTGGAGCGCGCGGGCGGCCAGCAGCATGCCACCGTCCTGCGCGAAGCCGCCCAGCAGCGAGGCCAGGCCGAACAGCAGCGTGCCGAAGACGAACACCCGTCGGCGGCCCAGGATGTCGCCCGCGCGGCCGCCGAGCAGCAGCAGGCCGCCGAAGGTCAGCGTGTAGGCGTTGATCACCCACGACAGGTTGGTGGTGGAGAAGTTCAGCGTGTCCCTGATCTGCGGCAACGCGATGTTCACGATGGTGGCGTCGAGCACCACCATGAGCTGGGTGGCCGCGATGACGGTCAGGGTGACGCCCTTGTGCCGGTCCTGGCTGCCCTGCGGTGGAGAGGTCTTGCCGAGTGTGTCGGAGATAGCCAAGTTGATGCCCCCTGCTGGCTATTGCTTCGTATGCTGTGGACCCGAGGCCCGAAGCGCTTCTGCGGCGTCCCGCAGGCTATGAAGGAACGGAATCGTTCACTAAGGTGGACGATATCCTGGGCGATATTATGAACGCAAGCGTTCCCTAAGGTTGGTGACGATGGATCAGTTGGTGCGGCGCCAGGCGGCGGATCGTGCGGCCGGCCGGCCGGTGGAGCGGTCGGCGGAGCAGTCCGTCGAAGGGTCCGCCGACGGGTCTGTCGAGCGGCCTGCCGGGCAGCCTGTCGAGCGGTCTTCCGGGCGGTCTTCCGAGCGGGTGGAGCCAGGTTCCGAGTGGCCGGTCGAGCCGGCGCCGGGGCGGGCGGGCGCGAGGGGGTCGTCGGCGGTCCCGGGTGCGAGGTCCGCGGCCCACTGCCCGGTGAGGGTGGTGGCCGAGGTCCTGTCCCGGCCCGTGCGCCGCCGCGGGAAGGAGCTGGAGAGTGCGATCTTCGAAGCCGCGCTCGACCAGCTCATCTCCGGCGGATTCGCGCGGATGACGATGGAGGGCGTCGCCGGTGCCGCGCGGACCGGGAAGGCCGCGCTCTACCGGCGCTGGGCGTCCAAGGCCGAACTGGTCATCGACGCCCTGGACTCCACTCTGCCACGCCCCTCCGACACCCCGGACCTCGGGTCCGCCCGAAGTGAATTGCTGCTGCTCATCGGGGGGTTCGCCGACGCTCTCACCTCGAGGGCGGGTGGTGCGCTGCAGGCGCTGATGGCCGAGCTGGACCATGAACAGGCCGAGGTGTTCAAGAGGTTCATCGTGCAGCGGGTGGTCGAGCCGACCAAGGGCACGATTCTGGACATCCTCCGCCGGGGAGTCGAACGCGGCGACGTCCGGCCCGACGCGGCCACCGTGATCGTCGCCGATGTCGCCCCGGCGATGCTGATGTACCGGGTCAAGGTCTACGGCCGCGACACTGGCCCCGACTTCGCGAACCAGCTGGTGGACGAGGTGCTGCTCCCGCTGATCCGCGTCTGACGAGCGCCTGGCGGGTGTGCGGCGGGAGCCTGACGGGCGTGCGGCGGCTCGGCTCCGAGGGGGTGGGCCCGGCGGCCGGGGCGCCGCGGGGCGGGGCTTAGGCTGGAGGTCGCCCCAGCTGAACGGATTCCACGATGCCCATCGTCCCGCCGACGCACTCCGTCGAGCGTTCGCTCCGCCGGGCCGGCGCCAAGACCGTTGTCGGCCTCGACGAGGTCGGGCGCGGCGCCTGGGCCGGGCCGGTCACCGTGGGTGCGGCCGTCACCGGGCTGCGCAAGCCGCCGGACGGTCTGACCGACTCCAAGCTGCTCACCGAACTGCGGCGCGAGGCGCTCGCCCCGGTTCTCGCCGACTGGGTCACCGCGTACGCGCTCGGCCACGCCTCCGCGCTGGAGTGTGACGAGCTGGGCATGACGGCGGCGCTGCGGCTGGCCGCCGTCCGCGCGCTGGAGGCCCTGCCGGTGGAGCCCGACGCGGTGATTCTCGACGGGAAGCACGACTACCTCGGCGGCCCCTGGCGGGTCCGCACGGTCATCAAGGGCGACCAGTCCTGTATCTGCGTCTCGGCCGCCTCGGTGCTCGCCAAGGTCCATCGGGACGGGATGATGGCCGAACTGGGCGAGGCGTATCCCGGGTACGGGTTCGCCGACAACGCCGGCTACCCGTCCCCGGTCCACCGCGCCGCGCTGGAGGAATTCGGCCCGACCGATCAGCACCGGCTCTCCTGGGCCTACCTGGACGGGCTGCCCAAGTGGCGCCATCTGAAGCGGAATCGGGCCATGGCGGCGGGTGGTGCTCCCGGCTCCGCGGGCCCCGCCGACGAACAGCTGACGCTCGGTTTCTGACAGTCCGTCTGAATTGCCCCGAGTGGGGCCGGCCGGTGTGCGGTGCCCGAGGGGTGGGGCGCCCGTGCGCGTTCGATCGGCATTTGATAGATATCCGGGTATGCCTGTCTTCCCCGAGGAGCCGGAGATTCACGAGAGCCTCCCGGGCCCCGGCGTTCCCTTCCCCCGCGAGTCGGACGCACAAGCCCTCCGCACGCCTGCCACCGGCAGCGCGACCACTTCCGTACCTTCCGCCGCCGGCGCGGCACCGGCCCCCGGGCCGGGCCCCCGCCCCACAGCTCCTCGGCCGGCGCCGCCGCGCGCCGCCCGCCCGGGGCCGCCCCGCCCGGCCCAGACCCCCAAGCCCGGTCCCGCGCCGCGCCGCCCGGCACCCGCCGCACCGCGGGTCGCGGTCCAGCACGTCGCCGCCACCGCGGCCGAGGCACTGGAGCGTGCCGACGAAGCCGTCGACCGGCTGCTGGACTCCGGGCGCAGTCCCGGCGAGATCCTGGTGCTGACCGTCGGCGGGGCACACCCCTGGCAGCAGCACGAACTCTCCTTCGGCGAGGAGCGCTACTGGGCGCAGCTCACCGAGGGCGGCGACGTGTTCTACGCGGAGGCCGGGCTGACCCGCCCGGTCCGCCGTGAGGTGGTCGTGCTGGTCGTCAACGGGGGCTCGGCCGACCGCGCCGCCCAGACGTACACCAAGGCGCTCGGCCACGCGGCCGCGCTGCTGGTGGTCTGCGGCGACGCGGGCCCCGCCGCCGGTGCGCCGACCGGTCGTTCGGCGTCCGCCTAGCCGTCCGGGAGTCATGGACCGTTCGAGTCCGGCGCCGTGAGGTGCCGGGCCCGAACGGTGCCGAGCCGTACCCTCCGGGCCCGGAGACCGGGTTGTGCCGTGTGCGCCCGGCGGGCGGGTCCGCGTCAGCGGGTGCCGGTGCGCCGGACCGGCTCGACGGCCGCCACCCGGGCGGGCGGCCAGGGATGCTCGGGCCGGCGGGAGCGTGATGCCCGGTCGCCGAGCTGGGGGTGTTCGGCCGGCTGGTGCGCTGGCCGCTGGCCGCGTGGCCCGTCGGCCGCCGGGCGGGGCGGCAGCTCCGTCACGGTGTGGACCGGCCCGTCCGCCCAGGATCCCGCGTGTGGATTGCGGCCGCTCCGCTCGTCGCCGAGGATCTGCCAGCCCGCCGGGGTCAACGCGATGTACGAGCCGCAGCGCAGCCCGTGCAGGGCGGCCGCGTCCCGCAGGGCCCACATCCAGGCGCCGTCCTGTTCCGTCCAGCCCGCCGGGCCCTCGCGGCAGCGCAGCAGTACGGCCGTCCGGACCGGAGCGGCGAGTCGCAGGTCGTGCGGGGTGACCTGGCGCAGGTGCGACAGGATCAGGTTGCGGTGCTGCCAGCCGTCGGTGTCGTGGGGCCAGGGTGTGAACGAGGCCGAGGCGGTCGCCCGGTGCAGCGCGTTCAGGACGGTGACCACGACCGTGCCCGGTTGCGGCAGGTGGCGCTGGTGGATTTCCAGGACGAACTCGCGCGGATCGCGCAGCAACGGGATCCCCGAGGCGGTCCAGGTCTCCAGGTCGAGCACCCGTCTGGGCGCCGAGCTCCGGGCGAGGGGATACTGACCTCGGTCGATACCGTTGATCGCGATCCTCCTTCCCGACCCGCGAACACGCGGGCCCCCGCGTACGCCGAAGGCCGGGTCCAGCGGACCGGGTTCCGGGTACGGTCCAATTCTCAGGGCAGAGGGGGTGGGGCGGCAATGATGAAATGATGAACGCCGCCCGAAAGTCAACGCTCTGTCGGATATGTTCCACGATCGTGCGAGTGCTGCTCAGGTGGCGCCCGATCGTGAACCGGGCCGCCAGAAGGCCTCTGGCGAGCGCTTTCAGCAACTCAACCACTCCTCTCCACCACCGGTGTTCCTCGCTCCCGCGCGTGTTCCTGCCGACTCCTCGACTTCTCCCTTCGTCCATTCGGGTGAGGGGGTGAGGGCCTGACCCGGCGCGGCCACTTGTGCCGCACCCGTCAGGCACCTCTCCCCGGCGCCGCTCAGCCCTGTACGGCCAGCACCAGCGGCAGTACCGAACTCGCCCCGGCCCGCCGGAGCAGCCGGGCGGCGACGGTGATCGTCCACCCGGAGTCGACCAGGTCGTCCACCAGCAGCACCGGGCCGCCCGCCCCGGCGATCGCGGCCTCGGTCTCCGGCGGCAGGACGAGTGCCCCGGCCAGCGCGTGCAGCCGCTGCGCGCTGTTGCTGCGCGCCCCGTGCGGAGGCTGCCCGGCCGCGTACTCGATCCGGCCGAGCAGCGGCAGCCGCCCGATCTCCGCGATCCGGGCGCCGAGGCTGCCGACCAGCTGAGGGCGGCTGGACGAGGCCATGGTCACCACGCCGACCGGCCGGTCCAGCCGGGTGCCCTCGGCCGTCGCGGGCCCGGCCCAGCCGCCCGGGCCGCGAGCCCAGTCGGCCAGCACCGCGACCAGAGCGTCCACCGCCTCGCCGGGCACGGGCACGTCGGGGGCCTGGTCCGCGAGCAGGGTCCGCAGCCGGTTGCCCCAGCCGATGTCGGAGAGCCGGCCGAGGGCCCGGCCGGTCTCCGCCTGTTCGCCCGCCGGGATGCGGCCCTTGAGCTGCACGCCCAGCGACTCCATACCGGTGGGCCAGAGCCGGCGGGGCTCGAAGCTGACCCCGGGCCGACCGAGCGCCGCCCGGGCCGCGTCCAGCGCCTCGGCGGAAATTTCGGGGCCGTGCAGCGCACCGGCGCAGTTGTCGCAGCGGCCGCAGGGCCGGGCCTGCTCGTCGTCCAGCTGCCGACGCAGGAACTCCATCCGGCAGCCGGTGCCCGTGGCGTACTCGCGCATGGCCCGCTGCTCGGCCTCACGGGAGGCCGCGACCTTGGCGTACCGGGCGGTGTCGTACTCCCAGCTCTGCCCGGTGGCCGTCCAGCCGCCCTTGACCCGCCGGACCGCGCCGTCCACGTCCAGGACCTTGAGCATGGTCTCCAACCGGGCGCGGCGCAGGTCCACCCGGGGCTCCAGCGCGGCCGTGGACAGCGGCCGGCCGGCCTCCGCGAGCGCGTTGATGGTGCGGCGCACCTGCTCCTCGGGCGGGAAGGCCAGCGAGGCGAAGTAACGCCAGATCGCCTCGTCCTCACGCCCGGGCAGCAGCAGCACCTCGGCCCGGTCGACGCCGCGGCCCGCCCGGCCGACCTGCTGGTAGTAGGCGATCGGCGAGCTGGGCGAGCCCAGGTGCACCACGAAACCGAGGTCGGGCTTGTCGAAGCCCATGCCCAGCGCGGAGGTGGCGACGAGGGCCTTGACCCGGTTGGCCAGCAGGTCGGCCTCGGCGGTCCGGCGCTCGGCGTCCTCGGTGCGGCCGGAGTAGGACGCCACCGGGAAGCCGCGCTCGCGCAGGAACGCCGTCACCTCGTCGGCCGCGGCCACCGTCAGCGTGTAGACGATGCCGGACCCCGGCAGCCGGTCGAGGTGGTCGGCCAGCCAGGCCAGGCGGTGCGCCGGATCGGACAGGGCGAGCACGCCGAGGGTGAGGCTCTCCCGGTCGAGCGGGCCGCGCAGGACGAGGGCGTGCTCGTCGGTGGCTCCGGTGCCGAGCTGCTCGGCGACGTCGGCGGTCACCCGGGCGTTGGCCGTGGCGGTGGTGGCCAGCACCGGCACGCCCGGCGAGAGCTCGGCGAGCATGGTGCGCAGCCGCCGGTAGTCGGGGCGGAAGTCGTGACCCCAGTCGGAGATGCAGTGGGCCTCGTCGACCACCAGCAGGCCGGTGGAGGCGGCGAGTTTGGGGAGCACCTGGTCGCGGAAGTCGGGGTTGTTCAGCCGCTCGGGGCTGACCAGCAGGATGTCCACCGTGCCGGCCGCGACCTCGGCCTGGATCTCGTCCCACTCGTCGGTGTTGGCCGAGTTGATGGTGCGGGCCTGGATGCCGGCCCGGGCCGCCGACTCCACCTGGTTGCGCATCAGGGCGAGCAACGGGGAGACGATCACCGTGGGCCCGGCGCCGCGGGCCCGCAGCAGCGCCGTGGCGATGAAGTAGACGGCGGACTTCCCCCAGCCGGTGCGCTGTACGACCAGGGCCCGGCGGTGGTCGACGACCAGCGCTTCGATGGCCGTCCACTGGTCGTCGCGGAGTGTGGCGCCGGGCCCGGCCAGCTCGCGCAGGACGGCCTCGGCCCGCGCCCGGACCTCGGCGCGGTCGGCGGCCGTCGCGCTGCCGGTGCCGGTGCCGGCCGTGGCGGGGGCGTCGGTGGCGGTGATGTGGGGCTGGGGCTGCTGCATGCCGTCCATGTAACCCCGAGGGGCCGACAATGGGCGAATGGCGGTGCACCATGGACGGGTGGACCAGGGGTGTATTTCATCTGCTCTTTCGCTGACCATCCGTCATATGTCCCCCGGGGGAGTGGGTCTGGATAATCCGAAGGAGGGAGGTTTTATCCACAGGCGGGAGTTGTCCACAGGGAAAAAGAAAATTCCCGGGGCATTCGCGGATTGCGGCAGTCTTCCGGCCATGAACAACGAACGCATCGCGCTGTCCCTCGGCCCGGCCTCCGGCCACCGGCCGGTCACCATGCGGGGCCCGGCCGACATGGCCGAGCTGCTGCCTTATCTCCTGGGCTTCTTCCCCGACGACAGCATCGTCGCCGTCGGTCTCCAGGGCCCGGACCTCCACCAGGGCGGGGTGATCCGGCTGGACATCCCCGAATCGCCGGAGGAGTGGCAGGCCGCGGCCGAGGAGACGGCCGCCCTGCTCATCGGTCTGTCCGAGCGGCGGGACCGCCGCCCGGCCCAGGTGCTCCTCTACCTCTGCCAGGATCCCGGCACGAGCCATGGCCCGCCCGTTCTGGACGGGCTCGGACCGCTCGCGGAGGGGCTGCGGGTGTCCTTCGAGAGCAGGGGGGTGGCGGTCAAGGAGTCGCTCTGCGTCTCGGCCGGCCGCTGGTGGTCCTTCCTCTGCCGCCGTGAGGGGTGCTGTGACCCGGCGGGCAATCCGATCCGGCGCTCTCCCGCCCCCGGCCCGGTGGCCGCCGCGGCCACCGTCGCCGGTTTCGCTCCCCGGGGGAGCCGTAAGGCGATCATCGCCGGGCTGGTTCCGATCGGCCCGCCCGGCGCCGATACCCAGCGCTCGGCGATCGCCCGGGTCAAGGGCGGCGGTGGAGTAGTGGGGAGCCGGCCGCCGCTGTCCCGGGAGCGGGGCGCCGAGCTGCTCGACCAGGCGGTCGCCGAGTTCTCGGCCGGCGCCCGTGAACTCGACGAGCACCGGACGGCGCTGCTGATCATCGCCCTCCAGGACAGGATCACCCGCGACCGCGCCGCCGAGTACACCCGGCCAGAGGAGATCGCCCCCGCACAGCGGCTGTGGCGCTTCCTCGCCCGGCATTGTGTCCCGCCCTACACGAGCTGCGCGGCGGCCCCGCTCACGTTGCTGGCCTGGACGTCCTGGGTCGCGGGGGACATCGCGACGGCCCGTGTGGTGCTCGCGCACACACTCCGCCTCGCCCCCTCCTACCTGCTGGCCCAGCTCCTGTACGAGTCGCTGAACGAAGGCATGTCCCCGGATGTGCTGCTGGCGAGCGTGGCGGCGGAGCGACAGCGGCGCACCGCGGTCCGTTCCGGCGGAGCGGCCGGGGAAGCGGTGGTGTCAGGCCCGGCCGCCGACGAGCCGGGCGGCCCGCCGACGGGCCCGGACGGTGAACCCGCCCCGGCGCCGGCCAGGTCCCCGCGCCGAGCTGCCTCAGGGGCGGTCGCCGAGTCCGTCGCCCCGGCGGTCCCGGGTTCGGGGGACCATCCGGCCGGTCCCCCGAACCCGGGACTGCGGGCCGCGCCGGTGGCCGGGGATCCCGGACGGTCCGAGGGCGGACCGTCCGACCCCGGGCCGGGCGCGTGCCTGCCCGCGCAGGCGCGCCGCATTCCAGGGTGCCGACCGCGGCCTCGGCCCGGTGCCGTCCGGAAGGCCCGGCTGGGCCGGGTGACACCGTGGGCGGCCCCGGCGACGGCAGCGACCGTGCGCAGCCGGTGCCGCGGTGTGCGGGGCCCGACGGCGGGAGCCCGTCATGCGCGGTGACATGCGTGGCGGCCCGCGACCGGCGGCCCGTAACCGGTGGTCCGGCCAGCCGGTCGGCCGCGGTTCCGCCGTCGGCACCGGGCTCCGCTACGCCTCGCCGTGCGCCATGGCGATCAGGCGGTCCAGCACCTTGCCGCCGCTCACCCGGAGCCCGTCGTGCTCCCACTCATTGGTGATCCACGCTCGCAGGCCGCGCACGGCGCGGGCGGTCTCCAGGGAGTCGGCGGTGTCGACATACATGTCGTCGTGGTAGACCGCCGCCACCACCGGCACCTCGTTGGCGGCCAGCCGGGCCGGGTCGTACAGGTCGGGCCAGTCGGTCCGGGCGGCGAGCAGGTCCGCGGTCTCCTTCAGCGGGCGCAGCGCCGGGTCGGTGTCGAACATCCAGGGGTAGATCATCTCTCCGGTGAACAGCACCGGCGCCCCGGACTCCAGCGCGGCCCCGGCGTCGAACTCCGTGAACTCCTTGCGGACGCGCTCGGCCGACCAGGCGGTGCCGGCCGGGTCCACCGACCGCTGGCCGTAGATCGACTCGTGCAGCACGGCGTACAGCGGGCCCTCCGCGAAGGAGAGCTTCGCCTGGACACCGGCCAGGAAGGTGTCGGAGAGCTCGGGCCCGGCGGCGCCCTCCACCCACGCCTCCTCCAGCAGGTAGTGCAGGCTGCCGGAACCGCTGCCGCCGCCGAGCATCATTCCGAGGGACTGGAACGCCTCGACGGTCAGCAGCCCGCCGCCGGGCAGGGCCGCAGGGGCTGCGGCCAGACGCGCGGTGATCCGCCGTACCACCTCGACGTCCTGCGGGTAGCGGGCGTAGTGGTCCTCGTTCTTGCGGACGACCCGGGGGTAGGCGGCGCGGTAGACGTCGTCGGCCGAGCTGCGCAGGCCGGAGAGGCCACCGGTGATGAAGGCCTCACGCAGGCCGTCGGGCGCGATCGAGAGGTAGGTGAGGGCGCAGAAGCCGCCGAAGCTCTGGCCGAGCACGCTCCAGCGGTGGTCGTCGCCGAGCAGCCGGCGGCGGATCAGCTCGGCGTCCCGGACGATCGAGTCCGCGCGGAAGTGCGCCAGGTAGTCCGCCTGTTCCCGCGCGCCGCCGCGCCGGGCGAGGGTCTGCCGGGTCGCGGGCGTGGACCGCCCGGTGCCGCGCTGGTCGAGCAGGAGCACCCGGTACTCGTCGAGGGCGCGCTCCAGCCAGCCGTCCCGGCCGAGCGGTCGGCCGGCCTTGCCACCGGGGCCACCCTGGAGGAAGAGCAGCCAGGGCAGGTCGTCCGTTTCGCGGCCCGCGGCCACCACCTCGCGGGCGTACACCTCGATCTGCTCGCCCTGTGGGGCGGCGTGGTCGAGGGGCGACTGGAAGACGTGGTCGGTCGTGACAATCCCGGGCAGCCGGCTGGCGGTGGACATACAACTCCTCGGTATGCGCTGGTCGCAGCAGTCACGTTGCCGCTCACGGTGTTACCGGTGCGGGTGCCGTGACCCCCGCACCGTATCCTGGCGGCGGCCGGGCACCGGTTGGGCGGTCGCTGCCCAGACCGTCCGCCCGGTGGTTCGTACAAAACGGCAGACAGCCTCGGCCCGTGCGGTTCGACCCGGAACGGCACCGGAGTGGGGCGGCAACGGTCCGGTGACGGCGGCGGCACGACCGCCTGCCGCGCCCGGGCCTGCTGGTCGAAGTGACAGAACGGGCGTTACCTGCGGCCGGTGAGCGGCGTTCACCCCGGGGGACCGCGCCCGGGTGACCACCGGGCCGGCCGGAGACGGACGGTTTCCCGGGCGTGCCGGGTGCCGGAAGTGAGGCTGCGGGCTGTCGGAAGCCGGGCGAGGGCGGCCGAGGCGTCGGCCCGTCAGACCCCGGTGTGGGCACGCCCGTACCCGGGCCGTCCGAGTCGGTCGCGGCGCGGTGCGAGCGCCCCGCAGACGCCTCCTGCCCCACGGCAGGTACCGGACGCCGCAGGCGACCATGTGCCGGGCACCAGGGGGTGCCCGGCGCGAGGCGGTGCGGGGTACCGCAGCGGTACCCCGCACCGCATGGCACGGCCCGGCGCCGGGTACGGCCAGACACGGCACACACGCCGACGGGAACCCCCGCCGGTCCGACATCATCAGCACGCGATCGAGCATGCTCGCGGCCCACCGGCCTCACCGGCCACCGGACCGCCGAGGGGAGGAGAGTCCGGTGACCGCCATGAGGCCACCACAGGCCATGCCGGCCGAGAGCGTGGTCGGCGCACCCGCGGGCACGCCCGCCGGCCAGGCCCGACCTGCGGCTCCGCCCCGTCCGCAGCCCGCCGCCGTCCACCACGCGGTGCTCTGCGTCAACGCGCCCGCCATGGCCGCCTCCGGACCGGACGGGCAACTGCGCGGTCACGGGCTCCATGGCTTCTACCGCTCCGGCGTCCGGGTCCTGGCCCGGATGGAGCTGCGGCTCGGCGGTATGGAACCGCTGCCGCTCCAGGGCACCCTGACCACCGCGGCGCAGGCCCGCTTCCTCGGCGCGGTCCGGCTCCCCGGCGATCTGGACCCCGACCCGGCGCTCACCGTGGAGCGGCTGCGCCACGCCGACGGCGTCGAGACCGTCACCGTGCGGAACACGGGCAGCCGCCCGGCCCGGCTGCCGCTGGAGATCGCCGTCGGAACGGACCTCGGCCCGGTCGGCGAGATCGCCGCCGGACATCGCCCGCCGGACCTGCCCGGCCAGGTGCAGTCCGCCGGGTTGCGCTGGGCGGGCCCGGCCCACAGCGCCACCGTCAGTGCCAAGCCGTCGCCGCACGCCGTCCTCGCGGGAGCCGGTGTGCTCCGCTGGGACCTGGACGTGCAGCCCGGCGCCCGCTGGTCGGTCGAGCTGCGCACCGAGCTGGAGAGCACCGTCCCCGGCCCGCGGCCACCGGGCGGGCGCGGCCCCGGTGTGCCGCTGCCCTGGTCCGAGCCGGAGATCCGCTGCGACGACCCCCGGGTCGAACTGCTGGTGGCGCGTTCACTGGACACCCTGGGCCGGCTGCTGTTCGTCGACCCGGACCGCCCCACCGACCTCTACCCGGCCTCCGGTGCGCCCTGGCGGTTCGGGCTGGCCCCGGCCGACGCGCTGTGGGCGGCGCGGTTGACGCTTCCATTGGGTACCCGGCTGGCCGCCGGCACCCTCCGGGCCCTGGCCCGCCGTCAGCAGCTCGCCCCCGTTCCGGGCCAGGGCGGACCGGGTCAGCCGGGCCCGCGCCCCGAAGGGCTGCTGCCCGGCGCCCTGCGGCACGGCGGGCCGGAGCTCCCGCCCAGCTGCACCGCCACCGAGGCGACGCTGCTGTTCGTCACGGTGCTGGCCGAGGCCTGGCGCTGGGGCCTGCCCCGGCACGAGGTCGCCGAACTGCTCCCGGCCACCGAGCGGGCGCTCGGGGCGCTGCGCGGCGGTCTGGTCGACGGCTTCGTCACCGATCTGAGCCGCCCGGTGGAGGACCGCGCCGCCCATCCCGTGGCGGTGCGGGCCGAGGTCCAGGCCCAGGCGCACCGGGCCGCTCTGCACGGCGCCGAACTGCTGGAGGAGTTCGGACGCCCCGGTGCCGAGGAGTGGCGCGACTGGGCGGCCGCGCTGCGCGGGCGCTTCCGCGACCGTTTCTGGATCGACGACCTCTCCGGCGGGCGCCCGGCGGCCGGGCTCGCCCCGGGCGGCCAGCCACTGCCCGCGGTGGCCTCCTCGCTCGTCCACCTCCTCGACCCGGGGCTCTGCGCCGACGGCGGCCGGCACCAGAGCCTGCTGGACCGTGAGCAGACCAGGCTGCTCGCCCAGCGCCTGGCCGCGCCGGAGCTGGACAGCGGCTGGGGGCTGCGCACACTCAGCGCCAAGTCGCCCCGCTTCAACCCGCTGGGCCACCGTGGTGGCGCGGTACGTGTCCACGAGACCGCGCTGGCGATCGCCGGGCTGGCCGAGGCCGGCCACGAGAACGAGGCCGGCGCGCTGCTGGAGGGCCTGCTCGGCGCGGCCGCGCACTTCGAGGGGCGGCTGCCCGAGATGTACGCGGGGGAGCAGCGCACGCCCGGCTGCCCGCCCGTACCGCACCCGGCCGCCTGCCGCCCGGCGGCGGTCTCGGCGGCCGGCGCGGTGCACGCCGTGTTCGCGCTCGCCGGGGTCCGGCCCGATGTCCCGGGCGGGCGGGTGCTGGTCCGGGCGGCCAGTACCGCGCCGCTCGGCGAGCTGCAGCTGACCGGTCTGCGGGTCGCGGGCGAACCGTTCTCGGTGCGGGTCAGCCGGATCGGCGTGGCGATGGTCGAGGAGGCGTCCGCCGAACTGCAACTGGTCGCCCGCTGACATCCCCCGCCACCCGGGGGCGGACCTCGCCGGTCCGCCCTCGCCCGCCCCCGACCGGGGCATCCGGCAGCCGGGCCACCTGCGGGGCACAGCACGGTCCGTGCACAGGCCTGTGCTTATCGTCAAAGAGACGACTATGATCGTCGCCATGTCGCGTTATGACCCGTCGGCCTTCCCCCCGTTCGCTGTCACGGTTGACCTGGTGGTGCTGACGGTGCGGGACCACGCCCTGTGCGCCCTGCTGGTACGACGGGGCGAGCCGCCCTTCCAGGGGTACTGGGCCCTGCCCGGAGGATTCGTCCGCCCGGACGAGGGCCTGGCCGAGGCGGCCTCCCGGGAACTGGCCGAGGAGACCGGTCTGCGCGCGCATTCCGCCCCCGGCCACGACGTGGCCGGCCCCGGCACGGCCGGCGCCCATCTGGAACAGCTCGCGACCTACGGACACCCTCAGCGCGACCCCCGGATGCGGGTGGTCAGCGTGGCCTACCTGGTCCTGGCACCGGACCTGCCGACGCCCCGCGCCGGCGGCGACGCCAGCGGCGCCCGCTGGGCCCCGGTCGCCGAACTGCTCGGACAGAGCCCGGCCGACGGCGTTCCGCTCGCCTTCGACCACGGCCTGATCCTGGCCGACGGCGTGGAGCGCGCCCGCTCGAAGATCGAGTACTCCTCCCTGGCGACGGCCTTCTGCCCGACCGAGTTCACCGTCGGCGAGCTGCGCCGGGTCTACGAGGCCGTCTGGGGCGTGGTCCTCGACCCCAGGAACTTCCACCGCAAGGTGACCGGCACCCCCGGCTTCCTGCTGCCCTCCGGTGGCACGACGACCCGTCAGGGAGGCCGCCCCGCACAGCTGTTCACCGCGGGCGGGGCCACCGTCCTCAACCCGCCCATGCTGCGCCCGGAGTCCTGACCCGCCGTCGGCCCCGCCCCGTACCCGGGCCCCGCCCCGTACCTCGCCCGGACCAGTTCGCACCCCTCGCCCCTACCGCCTGCGAGCCCCCTGCCCCGTCGCAGGATCGGATTTTCCCCTGATCGGGTGAGGTGTGCAGGCGGCGGCCCCGTGCCGCTCCCGCAATGCCCGGAATCCCCGGCCCGGCCCCCTAATGTGCTGGCGCGGGCCCGTGCGGGCACGGCCCCGCGCCGCGCCTGTCAGGCCGGCCAAGGGCATGGGAGCAGCCAGCGATGATCCAGATCACCGGACTGACCAAGGTCTACCGCACGGGTGGGCCGCCGGCGGTGCTCGACCTCACCTTCGACGCCCGGCCCGGCGTGGTGACGGCACTGCTGGGCCCCGAGGGCGCGGGCAAGTCCACCGCCCTGCGCCTGATGCTCGAACTCGAACGCGGCCAGGGCGTCACGCTCTTCGACGGTCGCACCTACCGTCGGCTGCGCCACCCCGAACGCGAGGTCGGCGTGCTGCTGCCCGGTCCGGGCGGAGCCGCCGGATCGGTGGCCGGACACCCCGGCCGGAAGGCGCGCAGCCATCTCAGGATGCTGGCGGCGGCCGCCGGTGTCCCCGCCCGGCGGGCCGACGAACTGCTGGAGCAGACCAGACTGGCCGCCGTCGCCGGACAGCGGCTGCGCGCCTTCTCGCCCGGTATGCACGGACGGCTCGCCCTCGCCGCCGCCCTGCTGGGGGACCCCGGGACCCTGCTCCTGGACGCGCCCACCGAGGGCCTTTCGCCGCGCAATGTGGAGTGGTTCCACTCCTTTCTGCGCTCGTTCGGAGCCGCGGGCGGGACGGTCCTGGTGACCACCCGCACGCCGCGGGAGGCCGCGCAGCTCGCGGACCGCGTCATCACGCTGGACCAGGGCCGGCTGGTGGCCGACCAGCCGGTGGCGGACTTTCGCCGGACCCGGCTCAGCCCGGAGGTGGCCGTGCGCGGGCCCCAGATGGCCCGGCTCGCCGATCTGCTGGTGAGCCAGGGTGCCGAGGTGCGCCGCGACGGCGGGGCCGGTCTCGCGGTGGCGGGCATCGGCCGCACCGAGATCGGTGAACTCGCCTACCGCCACGGCATCCTGCTGCACGAGCTCGCCGACCGGGTGGTCGAACAGCCCGCTCCCCGCGCCGCCCTGCCCGTCGCCTCGGGCCGCTCGGGCGAGCTCCGGATCCGGTCGGCACCGGCCCGGCCGGACCCCGCCCGGACGGAGCCGACGGCGGAGGTGAGGGAAACGGCGGAAGCGGTGACGCCGGAGCGCGCTTTGAACACCGGCGCGCTGCCCGCTCTCGCGCTTCCGGCCTCGCCGGCCGCCGCCTCGGCCACGACCGCGCTGTCGGCGGTCACCCCACGATCGGGAGCGCCGGCCCGCCCCGCCGGGCCGACACCGTCCGCCCAGCCCGGCCGTCCCGCACCAGCCACCCCGCCCGCGCGCCGGCAGGACGACCCGGCCGGGCCGGCCGAGGCCTCCCCGACGGTCGCCGTGGACCGGCTCTTCCGGGACGGTCTCAACGGTCTGGCCCGGCAGGCCGGCGGCGGCCCCGCCTCCCGGGAGCACCGCGAGGACGCCACCGACCTGCTGACCGCCGACACCGTCCGCCTCGGCCGCCCCGGCGAGGCCCCCGCCCCCGGCGCGGGCACCCCCGCTCCCACCTCCGCCCCCGCGACCACCTCCGTCCCCGACCACCGGAGCGAGTGAACCGTGCACGCCCTGGCCTATGAGCTGCGCCGCCTGCGCGGCCTCCGTTCCACCTGGCTGCTCCTCGCCGCCGTCCTCCTCGGCGACGCCGGGGTGGCGGCCCTGCTGGCCGCCCAGACGCCCACCGGACCGCTGGCCGGTCCGGCGGGCGTGCGGCTGCTGACGGCGGCCGTCCCGCTGGTCCCGCTGCCGTTCGCGGCCCTCGGCGCCGGGGTGCTGGGCGCCCTCTCGTACGGACACGAGGTGCGGCACCCGGGTCTGCCGGCCTCGCAGGTGTCGTATCTGCGTCGGGTGCGGCTGCTGCTGGCCAAGCTGGCCGTGATCGGCCCGGTGGCGGGCCTGCTGGCGCTGGTCACCCTGGTGGTCGACGCGGTGGCCGTGCACCTCGCGCTGCCGGGCGGGGTGACGGCGGCCGCCTGGTCGGACCCGGCCGTGCTCTCGGACCGGGTGTCGGAGGCACTGGCCTCGGTCGGCCTGACCGGGCTCGCCGAGCTGCCGGGGGCGCTCGCCCCGGTGGCGCTCGGGGCCGGCCAGGGCGCGCCGGCCGCGCTGCTCGCCTTCGTCCTGCTGGTGGTCGTGGCGGGCTGGACCGGTGTGCTGACGGCGGCGGTGACCCGCAGTGCCTCGGCCGGGGTCCTGTTGCTGTGCGCGCTGCCGCCGCTGCTGGAGACCGGGGTGGCCCTGCTGCTGCGGCAGACCGGTGCGGTCCGGCCCACCCATGCGGCCGAGCTGCTGCCGTTCCAGTCCGGCGCCGAGTGGGCGTACGGATGGGTGTACGGCGGGGGCCACCGGGTTGCGCGGAGCGGGGCGGCGCTGACCGATCCGGCTCTGCTGGCGGCGGTGACGGCGCCCGCGTTCGTCCTGCTGCTCGTGGCCCTGCTGGTCCAGGTCCGCCGCCGCGCGCTCTGAACGGCGGCTGTTCCGGGCGGCCGCTGACGGTCTGCCAAGATCGACCAGCAGTGACCGTAATGCGCGGTTCTTCCTGATAAGAAGTCAATTATCCAGTCGCGGCCGATCACCCTTTCGTGTGCTTTTCACGAGAATTCTCAAGCTGCGCCCGCCGATCGCCGACAAAGGACCTGTGAGTACCCTTGCGCACCCCACCATGACCCCTGCCCGTTCCGCCGACGGCGCCATCCACGGCCCCGGCGATCTGGACCGCTTCTCGTACGCCGACCGGCCGACCCCGCCGGCGCCCCGCTGGGAGGGCGCCGAGTCGGACCTGGCCCGGGTCGGCCGCAAGACCACCAGCAGCCGCGGCCGCGGCCTGCACGGCCAGCTCGTCCAGCAGCTCGGCCAGATGATCGTCTCGGGTGATCTCGGCGCCGACCGCCCGCTCGTCCCCGAGGAGATCGGCCAGCGGTTCGAGGTGTCCCGCACCGTCGTCCGCGAGTCGCTGCGCGTGCTGGAGGCCAAGGGCCTGGTCAGCGCCCGGCCGAACGTCGGCACCCGGGTCCGCCCGGTCGGCGACTGGAACCTGCTCGACCCGGACATCATCGAGTGGCGCGCCTTCGGTCCGCAGCGCGACGAGCAGCGCCGGGAGCTGTTCGAGCTGCGCTGGGCGATCGAGCCGCTGGCGGCCCGGCTCGCGGCCGGCCACGGCCGGGAGGACGTCCAGCAGCGGCTGGTCGAGCTGATCGAGATCATGGGCCACGCCGCCGCCCAGGCCGATCTCTCCACCTACTCGCGGGCCGACGCGGAGCTGCACGCCCTGGTTCTGCAGATGGCGGGCAACCGGATGCTGGAGCACCTCTCCGGGATCGTCTCCTGCGCGCTCCAGGTGTCGGGCGGCCCGGCCATCTCCTGCGAGCGGCCCTCGGAGGCCTCGGTCAGCCTGCACTCCCGGCTGGTCGACGCGCTCGGCACCGGTGACGGCACCGCGGGCGAGGCCGCGATGCGGGCGCTGCTCACCGTGCACCCGGAGGTCGAGCCGTCCGTTCCCGCTCCCCGGGAGCACTGAGCCGTCCATCCGGCGACCGATCGAACCCCGCGAACCCACGGCCCTCCGACTGCACCGCCTGGCGCAGTCGGAGGGCCCTTTTCCTGGGAAAGCCCCTTGACGCCCTGTCCATGCCAAAGGCTTGGGCGCGAATGCGGGATGATGGAAGTCGGCCCCGGGGTCGCGGGCGCCGATCGGTGTGACCCGCGACACCAAGGCCATGCGTAACACTTGACGAGTAGCAGCGATGTGTCCTGAGCGGAAGCAGCTCCGGAATAGCCCAACATGTCAGAATGCTGTGTTGGTCCGCGGCGCTGCTGCCGTCCTGCAAACCCAGTCCTCAAGCCCGAGTCGGTCGGAATCGACACCGCGCGTCCGACGCGCGATTTCCTTCCCCGCCCGCTCGGGCGGCCGGTACGGGTTCGAGTCCACTCATCGTCCGAGAGGTTGTTCGTGTCGGCCAGCACATCCCGTTCGCTTCCCCCCGAGATCGCCGAGTCCGCGGCTCTGCTGGCGCTCATCGAGCGGGGCAAGGCCCAGGGGCAGATCGCCGGTGACGACGTACGCCAGGCGTTCGAGGCGGACCAGATCCCGGTCACCAAGTGGAAGAACGTCATGCGCAGCCTCAACCAGGTACTGATTGAGGAAGGGGTGGATCTCATGGTCAGCGCGGCCGAACCGGCCGGCGCCAAGCGCAAGAGCGTCGCGGCCAAGAGCCCCACCAAGCGCACCGCCACCAAGGCGGTCACCACTCGGACCCCGTCCGCCTCGGCGGCCCCCACCAAGCCCCCGGTGCGCATCGCGCCCGGCGCCACCATCTCCGCTCCGGCGGTCGCGGCCGCCACGGCCTCGGTCAGCACGGTGTCCGCGGAGATCACCACCGCGGGGACGGCCGCCGGCGTCGCCGAGGCGAAGGCGGCCCCGGCGAAGAAGGCCGCGCCGGCCAAGAAGGCCGCCGCCAAGAAGACCGCCGCGCCGGCCAAGAAGGCCGCCGCCAAGAAGACCACCACCGCCAAGGCCGGTAAGGGCGACGAGGAGCTGCTCGGCGACGAGGAGCTCATCGAGGACGTGGCGCTGCCCGGCGACAAGGCCGGTGCCGAGGGCGACGCTCCGGAGGAGGAGTCGGAGGGCTTCGTCCTCTCCGACGACGACGAGGACGACGCGCCGGCCCAGCAGGTCGCCGTCGCGGGTGCCACCGCCGACCCGGTCAAGGACTACCTGAAGCAGATCGGCAAGGTCCCGCTGCTCAACGCCGAGCAGGAGGTCGAGCTCGCCAAGCGCATCGAGGCCGGCCTGTTCGCCGAGGACAAGCTCTCGGCGGCCGACAAGCTCGCCCCGAAGCTCAAGCGCGAGCTGGAGATCATCGCCGAGGACGGCCGCCGCGCCAAGAACCACCTGCTGGAGGCCAACCTCCGGCTGGTCGTCTCGCTGGCCAAGCGCTACACCGGCCGCGGCATGCTCTTCCTGGACCTGATCCAGGAGGGCAACCTCGGTCTGATCCGCGCGGTCGAGAAGTTCGACTACACCAAGGGCTACAAGTTCTCCACCTACGCGACGTGGTGGATCCGCCAGGCGATCACCCGCGCGATGGCCGACCAGGCCCGCACCATCCGTATCCCGGTGCACATGGTCGAGGTCATCAACAAGCTGGCCCGCGTCCAGCGCCAGATGCTCCAGGACCTGGGCCGCGAGCCCACCCCGGAGGAGCTGGCCAAGGAACTCGACATGACCCCGGAGAAGGTCATCGAGGTCCAGAAGTACGGCCGCGAGCCCATCTCGCTGCACACCCCGCTCGGCGAGGACGGCGACAGCGAGTTCGGTGACCTGATCGAGGACTCCGAGGCGGTCGTCCCGGCCGACGCGGTCTCCTTCACCCTGCTCCAGGAGCAACTGCACTCGGTGCTGGACACCCTGTCCGAGCGCGAGGCGGGCGTGGTCTCGATGCGCTTCGGCCTGACGGACGGTCAGCCGAAGACGCTCGACGAGATCGGCAAGGTGTACGGGGTCACCCGTGAGCGCATCCGCCAGATCGAGTCCAAGACCATGTCGAAGCTGCGCCACCCGTCGCGGTCCCAGGTGCTGCGCGACTACCTGGACTGATCCGTTCGGCGGTTCGTACCGTCGGAGGGCCCGGAGCGTATCGCTCCGGGCCCTCCGGCATGTCCGGTGGAGGGCGTCCGCGACATCCGGGCGCGTCAACGTCCGGACGGTTGTCGTCGCTCGTACGGGTGGATGCGAGGTGCCGCACGGTCTCGTTATGTAGCTGACCGCCTACGCTGTGTCGGTTGCCTGCCGTCGAGCCAACCTGGAGACACGGTGCTGCCCAATCCGGACCGCACGGACCTGTCGACCGCCGTCCCGTCCCCGGCACGTCCGGCCGCCGGGCCGGTACGCCGCCGCCGGGTGGTCGCCCTGGCCCTGCTGGCGGCGCTGCCCGCGCCGGCGCTCGCGCTCGGTCCGGCCGGTCCGGCCGAGGCGCAGCGCAGGATCGTCGGCGGTGTCGCGGTGAGTACCTCGGACCACCCGTGGGCGGTGGCGCTCGCCAGCCGCCAGCAGTTCGGCAGCGGCCGCTCGGGACAGTTCTGCGGTGGCGCGCTGGTCACCGCGACGAAGGTGGTGACGGCCGCGCACTGCTTCTACGACGAGTCCAAGGGCCAGCGGGTGGACCGGCCGGGCCTGAAGGTCGTGGTCGGGCGGGACGACCTGCGCGGCTCGATCGGTCGTGAGGTGGCCGTCCAGTCGGTCTGGATCCACCCCGACTACGCCTTCGCCGCCAACATGAACGACGTGGCGGTGCTGACCCTCACCGAGTCACAGGGCACCCGGCCGGTGATCGGCCTGGTCGGCCAGGGGGAGGCCGAGCCGTATGCGCCGGGGACCAGGGCGCAGGTCTTCGGCTGGGGGGACACCAGCGGAACGGGTAACTACTCGCCGACGCTCCGTGGTGTCGATGTGCCGATCATCGCGGACCAGACCTGTGCGCACGCCTACCCCGGCGGCCCGGACGGGCGTTTCGACGCCCGCGGCATGGTCTGCGCGGGCGAGGAGAAGGGTGGCAAGGACGCCTGTCAGGGGGACAGTGGCGGTCCGCTGATCGTCGCGGGCCGACTGGTCGGACTGGTTTCCTGGGGAACGGGTTGCGCGGAGGCCGCCCACCCCGGCGTCTACACCCGGCTCGGCGCGGTCTCGAACGCGGTGCGCTCGGTACTGTGAGCAGCCGGTTACGCTCTGACGTCGCGTTGCCCGGTGCGGGTGGTGTGACCGGCGTCGGCGAAAACAGCGGAGCCGGGCGACCGGCCCCCGAAGAGGGGGCCGGTCGCCCGGCTCGCCGGTCGCGCAGGGTGTGCGGCCGGACACAGCTCGTCGCCGGGTGTCGATGAAGTGCTGGGAATCAGCGCTCTTCTTCGGTGGCCGTGTTGGTGGTGGTGCTGGTGAGACGGCCGCTCTCGTCCTGTATCTCCACGGCGATCTTCTTGAGCTCGGGCTCGAACTTCCGGCCGTGGTGGGCGCAGAAGAGCAGCTCTCCGCCGCTGGCGAGTACGACGCGCAGATATGCCTGGGCGCCGCAGCGGTCGCAGCGGTCAGCCGCGGTCAGCGGGCTCGCAGGTGTCAGAACAGTAGTCACGTCGCCTCTTCTCTAGCTCGACGAGCTGTCGTACCAGGGTCAACATCCAACCAGGCCGAAAACGTTCCCGCTCGTGGCTTTTCTTCTTTGAGGATTCTGCTGTGTTGATGAGGACGTGCCCCGGGGGCCGGTGGTTCATGCGTACCGAATCCCAGGATCCGCCAGTCGCTCGAACGCCCGATCGGGACCGGGGTCGAGGTCCGCGTAGCATAATCCTCTGCTGGGTTGGAGCATAAGCCCCGTCCTGGGCCCCGGTAGCCTGCATAACGGCAGTTCCGGAGCCTGCGCCCGGCCCCACGGTCCGCCAGGACCGCTGGTACAGGGAGGAGATGGCGCCCCGGCGCCCCGAATCCTGCACAGTTCTTGTTCGCGCAGCGCGTACAAGCTGCGCGGGACCGGCCCGCCGTGCTGCGTACCGAGCGGAGGGGTGCGCACACGCAGGGGAACGGCTGTCGGTGCGCTGTGCTGCACTGGCGGGCGATTCGGATGGACCCGGATGTGACCGATGAGACAGAACTTCACCGAGGAGAGTGCCGCGTGAGTGCCGAAACGACCGTGCCGTCCGCACTGCTGGCCGGCGACGACGGTTCCAACTACACCGCTCGGCACCTGCTCGTCCTGGAGGGCCTGGAGGCGGTCCGCAAGCGCCCCGGCATGTACATCGGCTCGACCGACAGCCGCGGCCTGATGCACTGCCTCTGGGAGATCATCGACAACTCCGTGGACGAGGCGCTCGGTGGCCACTGCGACCGTATCGAGGTCGTCCTGCACGAGGACTCCTCGGTCGAGGTGCGCGACAACGGCCGTGGCATCCCGGTGGACGTCGAGCCCAAGACCGGGCTCTCCGGCGTCGAGGTGGTGCTGACCAAGCTGCACGCCGGCGGCAAGTTCGGTGGCGGTTCCTACGCGGCCTCCGGCGGTCTGCACGGCGTCGGCGCCTCCGTCGTCAACGCCCTCTCCGCCCGGCTGGACGTCGAGGTGGACCGCAGCGGCCACACCCATGCGATCAGCTTCCGCCGCGGTACCCCCGGCATCTTCACCGAGGGCGGCCCGGACGCCCCGTTCGAGCCCGCCAACGGCCTCACCAGGGCCCGCAAGGTGCCCAAGGCCCGCACCGGCACCAGGATCCGCTACTGGGCCGACCGGCAGATCTTCCTCAAGGACGCCCGGCTCTCGCTGGAGAACCTGCACAACCGGGCCCGGCAGACGGCCTTCCTGGTCCCCGGCCTGACCATCCTGGTCCGTGACGAGCGGCTGACCGAGAGCGACAAGGTCGAGGAGTCGACCTTCCACTACGACGGCGGCATCGCCGAGTTCTGCGAGTTCCTCGCCCCCGACAAGGCGATCTCCGACGTCGTGCGGCTGCACGGCGAGGGCACCTTCAAGGAGACCGTCCCCGTCCTGGACGACCTCGGCCACATGACGCCCACCGAGGTCACCCGTCACCTCGGCGTCGACATCGCGCTGCGCTGGGGCGCCGGCTACGACACCACCCTGCGCTCCTTCGTCAACATCATCGCCACCCCCAAGGGCGGCACCCATGTGACCGGGTTCGAGCGCTCGCTCGCCAAGACCGTCAACGAGGTGCTGCGCTCCAGCAAGCTGCTGCGCGTCGCCGAGGACGACATCACCAAGGACGATGCCACCGAGGGTCTCACCGCGGTGGTCACCGTCCGGCTCGCCGAGCCGCAGTTCGAGGGGCAGACCAAGGAGGTGCTGGGCACCTCGGCGGCCAACCGGATCGTCGCCGCGGTGGTCGCCAAGGAGCTCAAGTCCTTCCTGACCTCCGCCAAGAAGGACGAGAAGCTCCAGGCCCGGGCCGTGCTGGAGAAGATCGTGGCCGCCGCCCGCACCCGGGTCGCCGCCCGCCAGCACAAGGAGGCGCAGCGCCGGAAGACCGCGCTGGAGACCAGCTCGCTGCCGGCCAAGCTGGCCGACTGCCGCAGCGACGACGTCGAGCGCAGCGAACTCTTCATCGTCGAGGGGGACTCCGCGCTCGGCACCGCCAAGCTGGCCCGCAACTCCGAGTTCCAGGCGCTGCTGCCGATCCGCGGCAAGATCCTCAATGTGCAGAAGGCGTCCGTGAGCGACATGCTCAAGAACACCGAGTGCGCCGCGATCATCCAGGTGATAGGGGCCGGTTCGGGCCGCACCTTCGACATCGACCAGGCCCGTTACGGCCGGGTCATCTTCATGGCCGACGCCGACGTCGACGGTTCGCACATCCGTTGCCTGCTGCTGACGCTCTTTCAGCGCTACATGCGTCCCATGGTCGAGCAGGGCCGGGTCTTCGCCGCGGTGCCGCCGCTGCACCGGATCGAGCTCACCAACCCCAAGCGCGGCCAGGAGAAGTACCACTACACCTACTCCGACGCCGAGCTGCGCTCCACCCTGCTGGAGTTCCAGCGCAAGAGCATGCGCTGGAAGGAGCCGGTGCAGCGGTACAAGGGCCTCGGCGAGATGGACGCCGACCAGTTGGCCGAGACCACCATGGACCCGCGCCACCGCACCCTGCGCCGGATCAACCTCGGGGACCTGGAGCAGGCCGAGAAGATCTTCGACCTGCTGATGGGCAACGACGTCGCCCCGCGCAAGGAGTTCATCGTGGACTCGGCGGCCACCCTGGACCGTTCCCGCATCGACGCCTGAGCGGCGGCTTCGCGGGGGGGGGCCCCCCCCCCCCGGGGGGGGGGCCCCCCCCCGCTGCCGGTTCCACCCCCGGTCCACCCCGGCTCCGATCACCGGGCGGCGCCGGATCCGTAGCGTCGGAGAGGTCAGCCCAGCCCTTCCCGTCGGGACGGAGAGTCCGATGACCGGCCTCGTCAACGTACTTGTGATCATCGCGGTGATCGCCCTGGTGGCCCGCCGCCAGCTGCGCGCCCAGCGTCTGGACACCGAACGCCGCTTCTGGCTGCTGCCGGTGATCCTGGCCGTGCTCGCGCTGCGCGACCCGCGGCTGGTCGACCAGGCGCACCCCGGCCTCTCGGTGGCGCTGCTGGCCGCCTCGCTGCTGGCCGTGCTCGCGATGGGCTGCGTCTGGGGCTGGACCGTCCGGCTCTGGCACGGCAAGGACGGCGCGGTCTGGGCGCAGGGCACCAGGGCCACCGTGGCCGCCTGGGCCGGCCTGATCGCCATCCGGCTGGGCCTGTACGGCCTCGGAGTCGCGCTGCACGTCCACCAGGGCGCCAACGCGCTGCTGCTCGGCCTGGCGGTCCTGCTGCTGGTCAGGGCCGGCGTGGTGAACTGGAGGGCACGGACCCTGGAGAGCCCGCACCGCGTCGGCCTGGCCGGCTGAACCGCCGCCGTCCACCGGTCGGTCCGATGAGCCGATGAGCCGCCGAATCCAGGAGGAGGTACCCGTGCCCGGGTGGAACCGGACCCGCTGGCCGTCCCGCGAGGGGCTGGAACGGGAGCCCGAGAGCCCGGCCCGGCGGACCCTCTCGCTGATCGGGCGGACCGTGCTGGTCGCCACCGTGGTCTGGGGGACGTATTCCGGGGGCGGGTACAGCGGCTGGGGCGCGGTCGCGGTCGGGGCCGGACTGGTCGCGACGGTCGCGCAGGCGGCGGCCTTCCTGCGGGTCAGCCGCGAGCAGCTGCTCCGGCCCACGCTCGCGCTGGCCGTCACCCTGGTCGGCAGCGGCTGGCTCGCCGAGTGGGGGCGGGCCCACCTGCTGGCCGACTTCGTCTGGGGCGGGCTGGCGCTCACCGCGCTGGTCCGGCTGCCGTCCGTCGCCGCGCTCGGCACGGCGGTGGCGGGCTTCGGCTCCTACACGGTGGCCGGCTGGGAGAACTGGCTGGGCATCACGGCCACGGTCGGCGGGCTCGGGCTGCTGGGCTACCTGCTGCGGATGGACACCGAGGCGCGCGGCACGGCCCGCCGGCTGCTGGCCCAGGAGCGCGCCGCCCGGGCCGCCGAGGCGGAGAGCGCGGCGCTCGCCGAACGGGCCAGGATCGCCCGGGAGATCCACGACGTCCTGGCCCACAGCCTCTCCGCGCAGCTCGTCCACCTGGAGGCGGCCCGGCTGATGCTGGACGCCGGGACCGACCGGGAGCAGATCCGGGAGCGGGTGGTGGCGGCCCGGCGGATGGCGCAGGACGGCCTGGCCGAGACCAGACAGGCGCTCTCGGCGCTGCGTGGCGAGTTCACCCCGGTGGGGGAGTTCCTGGTGGAACTGACGGGCCGGGAGCGGGCCGCGCTCACCGTCACCGGCACACCGCGCCCGCTCGCCGCCGAGGCCGGGCTGGCGGTTCGGCGCACGGCGCAGGAGGCGCTGACCAACGTCCGCAAGCACGCGCCGGGCGCGCGGTGCACGGTCGAACTGCGCTATCTGCCGGGGGCGGTGGAGCTGGAGGTGCGCAACGTCCGTGCCCCGCGCGGCGAATCGCCCGGTGAGCTGGCGGCCAGTGGCAGCGGGTACGGTCTGCTGGGGATGCGCGAACGTGCGGAACTGCTCGGCGGCACCCTGCTGGCGGGCCCGGAGGAGGGCGGCTGGCGGGTGCTGCTGCGGCTGCCGGGGTGAGCGGGCGGTACGAGGCGGATGAGCGCGGATGAGCGAGGTGGACACGTGAACGGGGAGCGGCCGACCAGGGTGCTGGTCGCGGACGACCAGACGGTGGTGCGCGAGGGCATCGTGATGCTGCTCGGGCTGCTGCCGGGCATCGAGGTGGTCGGCGCCGCCGCCGACGGCGAGGAGGCCGTCGCCCTGGTGGAACGGCACCACCCCGACGTGGTCCTGATGGACCTGCGGATGCCGCGCTGCGACGGCGTCGAGGCCACCCGCCGGATCCGGGCCGCCCACCCGGAGACCGAGGTGGTGGTGCTCACCACGTACGCCGACGACGACTCGCTGTTCCCGGCGTTGCGGGCCGGCGCGCGCGGCTACCTCACCAAGGACGCGGGCGGCGAGGAGATCGCCCGGGCCATCGCGGACGTCCGCTCGGGTGCGGCCGGGCTCTCGCCGCAGGTGCAACTGCGCCTGCTGGAGCGGCTGGCGGACGCCGGACCGGTGGCCCCGGCCGCTCCCGGGGCTTCGGCGGGCGCCGGGGCGTCGGCCGCCGCCGACCGGGGCGAGCTGCCCGACGGGCTGACCGCCCGGGAGGCCGAGGTCCTGGCGCTGATCGCCGAGGGCCTCTCCAACACCGAGATCGCCCAGCGGCTGTTCGTCAGCCCGGCCACCGTGAAGACGCACATCAACAACCTGTTCGCCAAGACCGCCGTCCGCGACCGGGCGCAGGCCGTCGCGTACGCCTTCCGACACGGAATCACGAGTACGCAGCAGTACTCGGATGAGTGCCAGTCGGATGATCGATCACCTCATTGAGTGAACGTATCTGTATCCGGCGTTGGCGGTGCCCGGGGGCGCCCATCATGGTGTCGGTCAGACGACCCCGGCTCAGGAGCAGTAGTGCCACAGCAGCAGACGAGCAGCCCGGAGCAAGGGCGGCGATTGGACTCGTGGGCCGCTCAGGCCGCCGCCCCCGGCCAATCGGCCCAATCCGCCCCGCCCGTCCCCACCCGGTCGGCGCAGTCCGCCCCCGGCCGGGCCGCCGACAGCAGCGCGGTGTACCGCGCCGTCCAGGGCAGCGAGGCCTTCCAGGAGATCCGGCGCAGCTACCGGTCCTTCGTCTTCCCGGCCTGTGGGGCCTTCCTGGGCTGGTACCTGCTGTACGTCGCGGCCCAGGCGGGCGCGCCCGGTGTGATGCGCCGTCCGGTGGCCGGTCCGATCAATGTGGCGTGGCTGCTGGGCCTGCTCCAGTTCGCCTCCACCTTCCTGCTCACCTGGCTCTACGCCCGCCACGCGCGCACCCGGCGCGACCGGGCCGCCCTGGAGCTCCGCTGGGACACCCAGGACCAGCTGCGATGACGACCGCCACCCCGCCTCCCGTCGCCGCCACCGGCGACCACCACGACCTGGCCATCGTGCTGTTCGCCGTCATCGTCCTGGTCACCCTGGGGATCACCCTCTGGGTGGGCCGCCGGGGCGGCGCCGCCGAGGACTTCTACGTCGGAGGGCGCGACTTCACCCCGCTGCAGAACGGCTTCGCGCTCTCCGGGGACTACCTCTCCGCCGCCTCCTTCCTCGGTGTCGCCGGGCTGATCGCGCTGTACGGCTACGACGGCGCGCTCTACAGCATCGGCTTCCTGGTCGCCTGGCTGGTGGTGCTGATGCTGGTCGCCGAACTGGTCCGCAACGCCGGCCGGTACACCCTGGCGGACGTGCTGGCGCTGCGGCTGCGCCGCCGCAAGGTCCGGGCGGCGGCCGGCGGGGCCAGCGTGGTCGTGACCCTGCTCTACCTGGTCGCCCAGATGGTCGGCGCGGGCAGCCTGGTCGCCCTGCTGCTCGGCACCAGCAGTGCCCAGGCCCGGACATGGACCATCGTGGCGGTCGGCGGTCTGATGATCATCTATGTCACGGTCGGCGGGATGCGGGCCACCACCTGGATCCAGATCGTCAAGGCGTTCCTGCTGATCGCCGGATCGGTTCTGCTCACCGTGCTGCTGCTGATCCGGTTCCACGGGGACGTGGCCGAGCTGATGCGCCAGGCGGCCCAGCACAGCGGCGCCGGACAGCGCTACCTGGAGCCGGGGCTCAAGTACGGCGGGAGCTTCACCAGCCGGCTGGACTTCTTCAGCCTGGGCCTGGCCCTGGTGCTGGGCACCGCCGGTCTGCCGCACATCCTCTCCCGCTTCTACACCGTGCCGACCGCCCGGGCCGCCCGCCGCTCCACGATGTGGGCGATCGGGCTGGTCGGGAGCTTCTACCTGATGGCCATCGCGCTCGGCCTGGGCGCCACCGCACTGGTCGGCTCCGGCGAGGTCCGGCACGCCAACGCGGCGGGCAACACGGCCGTTCCGCTGCTGGCCCTGGTCCTCGGCGGCGGCAACGGCAGCACCGGCGGGGTCGTGCTGTTCGCGCTGATCTCGGCGATCGCCTTCGCCACCATCCTCGCCGTGGTCGCCGGGCTGACCCTGGCCTCCTCGGCGGCCTTCGCCCACGACATCTGGGCGGGCGCCTGGCGCGGCCGTCCGCGCCGCGGACAGGGCGCGGTTCCGGCCTCCCGGCAGTCGGACGGGGAGGCCGTCGAGCACGAGGAGGTCGGCGTCGCCCGGATCGCGGCGGTGGGGATCGGGGCCATCGCGATCGTGCTCAGCCTCTTCGCCCAGCAGCTGAACGTCGCCTTCCTGGTCGGTCTGGCCTTCGCCGTCGCGGCCTCCGCCAATCTGCCGGTGCTGCTCTACAGCCTGTTCTGGCGGCGGTTCACCGCCCGGGGCGCGGTCTGGTCGGTGTACGGCGGGCTGATTCCGGCGGTGCTGCTGGTGGTCTTCTCACCGGTGGTCTCCGGCACCAGGACGGCGCTCTTCCCCGGGATGGACTTCCACTGGTTCCCGCTGGAGAACCCGGGAGTGGTCTCCATCCCGCTCGGCTTCCTGGCCGGCTGGATCGGGACGATGACCTCGGCCGAGCCGGCCGATCCGGACCGCTACGCCGAGCTGGAGGTCCGCGCCCTGACCGGCGCCGGTGCCGCCTGAGAAGCCGCTCCGCACCGAACGGCGACGGTGAACCCCGGTGGGGCCTCGGGCCCGCCGGGGTTCACCACGTCCGGGTCTCACGCCCTGACGGCCAGTCCGTAGCGGTGCTCGGGCCGCCCGGTGTCGCCGTACCGGAGGGTGAGCCGCAGCCGGCTGTCGCGTTCCAGCTGCTTGAGGTAGCGCTGCGCGGTGGACCGGCTCAGCCCGGTGGCGTCGGCGACCTCCTGCGCCGAGAGCGGCTGGGCGGCCCGGCGGAGCACCCCGAGCACCAGGTCGGTGGTGGGCGCCGAGTGCCCCTTGGGCAGGGCGGTGGCCGGGGAGGCGGTACCGCGCAGGGTCGCGAAGAGCCGGTCCACCTCGTCCTGCCCGGCCTCGCGTGCGGCCGGCCCGGCCAGCGCGTGCCGCAGCTGCGCGTACGCCACCAGCTTCTCCCGCAGCCCGCCGAAGGTGAACGGTTTGACCAGGTACTGCAACGCGCCGTGCTGCATCGCCGCGTGCACGGTGGAGACGTCGCGGGCGGCCGTCACCATCATCACGTCGCAGCTCACCTGCCGTTCGCGCAGCCGCCGTACCAGGGCGAGCCCGGTCTCGTCCGGCAGATGGTGGTCGAGCAGCAGGAGGTCCACCGGGCGGCGCTCCAGCGCGGCCAGCGCCTCGCCGGCCGAGTGCGCCGTGCCGGTCACCCGGAAGCCGGGCACCTTGGCCACGTACGCGGCGTGCACATCGGCGACCCGGAAGTCGTCGTCCACCACGAGTACGTCGATCATCACGCCTCCACGAGCGGTGCGGCGGGCAGGGCCCCGGTGCGCAGGGCCTCGGGCAGTTCCACGGTGAACCGGGCGCCGCCGAGCGGTCCGGTGTCGAGCACGATCCGGCCGCCGGTCCGTTCGACCAGCCGCCGGACCATCGCCAGCCCCAGCCCGCGCGGCCGGTGCGCCGGCGCGTCCTTGCTGCTCCACCCCTCCTCGAAGACCTGCTCACGCAGACGCTCCGGAACGCCCGGTCCGCTGTCCGCGACCTCGACCAGCAAGGTGGAGCCGGCCGCCGCCAGCGTCACCGCCACCTGCCCGCCCCCGCCGGGCGCCAGCGCGTCCACGGCGTTGTCGACCAGATTGCCGAGCACGGTGACCAGCGTCCGGGCGTCCACCACCGCGTCCGGCAGATGCGCGGCCGGG
Source organism: Kitasatospora sp. NPDC092286 (assembly GCF_044755565.1). Taxonomy (NCBI): domain Bacteria; kingdom Bacillati; phylum Actinomycetota; class Actinomycetes; order Kitasatosporales; family Streptomycetaceae; genus Kitasatospora; species Kitasatospora sp. NPDC092286. The sequence goes on from NZ_JBIVRD010000031.1 coordinate 103,376, forward strand.
GCGACCACCAACCGGACCCCGCGCTCGCCCGCCACCGCGGACTTCCCGGCCAGCAGCGCCGCGACGTGCGGGTCCTGCACCTGTTCGGCGATCCGCGCCGCGACCGCCGCGTGCGAACCGGACTGCTCCGAGATGAACTCCACCGCCTGCTCGTGCCGGCCCAGTTCCAGCAGCCCCAGCAGGGTGTGCATCCGGTTGGCGTGCTCGTGGTCCTGCGCCCGCAGCGCCTCGGTGAGACTGCGGGTGGTGTCCAGCTCCCGGACCAGCGACTCCAGCTCGGTCCGGTCGCGCAGCGTCACCACCGCGCCGCCCTCGGCCGTCGCCATCCGGTTCACCACCAGCACCCGGTCGTCCCGGACGGCCGGCAGATCGGCGCCGGTGATCCGCCCGGTCAGGACATCGGCCAGCCGCCCGGCCGGCAGCACCTCGTCGATCGGCCGGCCGGCGCAGTCGTCGGGCAGGCCGAGCAGCCGGCCCGCCTCGTCGTTGGCCAGCCGGATCCGGCCCCCTTCGTCCAGCGCCACCATGCCCTCACGGATCCCGTGCAGCATCGCCTCGCGCTTGACCAGCAGCGCCGAGATGTCCGCCAGCGCGATGTTGTGGGTGCGGCGCTTCAGCCGTCGGGCCAGCGCCAGGGTGGCGACGGTGCCCGCGGTGAGGCCCGCGCCCGCGCAGAGCAGGATCCCGGTGAGCATCTTCAGCAGCCGGCGCCGGATCGAGTCGTCGCTGATGCCCACCGACACCTCGCCGACGATCCGCCCGTCGGTGACCCGCAGCGGCACCTTGCCGCGCGCGGTGCGCCCCAACGTGCCCTCCTGGATGGCGGTGATGCTGCGCCCGCTCAGCGCGGGCTCGGGATCGGTGCTGACCCGGTGGCCGATCCGGACCGGGTCGGTGTGCGAGAGCCGGATCCCGTCCAGGTCGGTGACCACGACGAAGCTGGCGCCGGTGGCCAGCCGGATCTGCTCGGCGTTGCGCTGGGCGGCGGCGGAGTCGCGGTCCTCGGCGGCCCGGGCGATCGTCTCGTCGGCGGCGGTGGCCTGGGCGATCGACAGCGCGCGCTGCATCGCGTCGTGGTCCAGCTCGGAGCTGACCGGTGCGAGGAACAGTCCGGCGGTGACGATGGTGACGCCGACGGTGACCACCGTCTGGCCGAGCAGCAACTGGGCGAAGACCCGGCGGGGCCACCGGGGACGGTGGGTCAGGCGGGGCCGATGGGACGGACGAGGCCCGTGCGGCCCGTGCGGTCGGTGTGGGCGGTGGGGGCGCGACATCCGGGCCTCCTCTCGGCAGCGGACGGGCGGGTGGTGCGGCTGGTGCGCGCCGCAGGGGTGGTGGCACACCCTATGTTTCCGACGTGTTTCTGTCAGCCGCGCCCCCCGTTGTTGTAGCGGAAGCAAAACGAGCAGAACACCCCTCAACGCGGAGAACCCGCAGTACGCCGAGAAGCCTCCCGCCACCCCCCGGGCCACTCCTAGCCTCCCGGAGCAAGCACAGACCCGGGAGGTCATATGAGCACAACCCCGGCGCCGGTCCCGGCGATCGAGCTGACCGGCGCGACCAAGCGGTTCCGCACCCCCTCCGGGGCCCTGCACACCGCCGTCCGCGATCTCGGCCTCACCGTCGCCGAGGGCGAGTTCGTCGCCGTCGTCGGCCCCACCGGCTGCGGCAAGTCCACCACGCTGACCCTGGTCAGCGGCCTGGAGGAGCCCACCGAGGGAGAGGTCCGGGTGTACGGCGAGCCGGTCGACGGGATCAACCCGCAGGTCGGCTTCGTCTTCCAGCAGGACGCCGTGTTCCCCTGGCGGACCGTTCTGTCGAACGTCACGGCCGGCCCGCGCTTTCGCGGTGTTCCCGCCACCGAGGCCCGGGAACGGGCCCGGGACTGGCTGGCCCGGGTGGGCCTGGGCGCGTTCGAGGACCGCTATCCGCACCAGCTGTCGGGCGGTATGCGCAAGCGCGTCGTGCTCGCCCAGACCTTCGTCAACGAGCCGAAGATCCTGCTGATGGACGAGCCCTTCTCGGCGCTGGACGTGCAGACCCGCGCCCTGATGTCCGACCAGCTGCTGGAGCTGTGGGCCGGTGCGGGCACCGCCGGCAACGCGGCCTCGGTCGTCTTCGTCACGCACGACCTGGACGAGGCGATCGCGCTCGCCGACCGGGTCGTGGTGATGACGGCCGGCCCGGCCACCGTCAAGGAGATCTTCACCGTCGACCTGCCGCGCCCGCGCACCGTGGAGGCCGTCCGGCTGGAGCCGAGGTTCGTCGAGCTGTACCGCGAGATCTGGGCCTCGCTCGGCGAAGAGGTGCGCATCACCCGGGAGAGAGGAGCGGGTCGTGCCGCTTGAGACCGCTTCGACCGCCGCCGTCGCCGGGAAGCCCGCGGCCGTCGCCGCCAGCAGAACCGAGGCCCGCCAACGGGCCGCCCGCAACCGGAGACTGGGGGTGTACGGGGCCCGGGTCGCGGTGCTCGTCGCCTTCCTCGGCCTCTGGGAGCTCTGCGCCCGGACCGAGGTCGTCGACCCGTTCAACTTCTCGCAGCCGTCGAAGATCTGGGCGCAGATCTGGCAGTGGACCACCCACGGCACGGCGCAGGGCTCGCTGGGCGAGCAGATCGGCTACACCCTCTACGAGGCCCTCACCGGCTGGGTGATCGGCGTCACCGGCGGTGTGCTGCTGGGCATCGCGCTCGGCCGGATCCGCTTCCTGGCCGATGTGTTCGGGCCCTACATCAAGGTGCTGAACGCCATTCCGCGGATCGTGCTGGCCCCGATCTTCCTGATCTGGTTCGGTCTCGGCCCGGCCTCCAAGGTGGCCTCGGCGGTGGTCCTGGTGTTCTTCCCGGTGTTCTTCAACGCCTTCCAGGGCGCCCGCGAGGTGGACCGCAACCTCGTCGCCAACGCCCGCATCCTGGGCGCCGACAACCGCAAGGTCACCCTTCAGGTGGTCATCCCCGCAGCCACCACCTGGATCTTCACCAGCCTGCACGTCAGCTTCGGCTTCGCGCTGATCGGCGCCATCGTCGGCGAGTACATCGGCGCGACCAAGGGTCTCGGCCTGCTGGTCGCGGCCGCCCAGGGCACCTTCAACGCGGCCGGTGTGTACGCCGCCATGACGATCCTCGCGGTCGTCGCGCTGCTCACCGAGGGGCTGCTGACCTTCGCCGAGAAGAAGCTGTTCCGCTGGAAGCCCGCCGACTCCGGCGACGGCCGCTGACCCCCACCCCCGTTCCGTAGAGAGGCACCCCCACCCATGCGCCGCAACCCGATCGGCAGAACCACCGCAGCCGCCCTCGCCGCCGTCCTCCTCCTCCCGCTCGCCGCCTGCGCCAACGACGCCGCCTCCTCGCACAACGGCGCGGCCCCGGCCGGCCGGCAGGTCGACGGGCCCAAGGTCAAGATCATGGTCGGTGGCCTGGACAAGGTCATCTACCTGCCCGCCATGCTCACCCAGCGCCTCGGCTTCTTCGCCGACGCCGGTGTCAACGTCGAGCTGATGAGCGAGCCCGCCGGCGTCAACGCCACCACCGCGCTGCTCGCCGGGGACGTCCAGGGCGCGGTCGGCTTCTACGACCACACCATCGACCTCCAGGCCAAGGGCAAGAACGTCGAGTCCGTGGTCCAGTTCTCCCAGGCCCCGGGCGAGGTCGAGCTCGTCTCCACCAAGCAGGCCGAGGCCATCAGGTCCGGTGCGGACTTCAAGGGCAAGAAGCTCGGCGTGACCAGCGTCGGTTCCTCCACCGACTTCCTCACCAAGTACCTCGCCGTCAAGAACGGCACCGCGGTGGCCGAGTTCAGCCCGATCGCGGTCGGCGCCGGCCAGACCTTCATCGCCGCCCTCCAACAGGGCAGCATCGACGCCGGTATGACGACGGACCCGACGGTCGCGACCGTCCTCGACAAGGGCCTCGGCAAGATCCTCTACGACATGCGGACCCCCGAGGGCTCGCGCGAGGCGCTCGGCGGCCTCTACCCCTCGTCCTCGCTCTACATGAACACCGAGTGCGCCACGAGGCTCTGTTGTTGTACCGAATGGGGGTGGAAGACCTTCATCTCCCTTCCGCCGTAGCGGTGGGGTGAAGCTGGAGGCAG